>JAWODD010000041.1:0-120700 GCA_046483445.1 Bacillota bacterium
GGGGTACTTTTAAAGATTAAACTTATCCCCGTATTTTCCTATGATCGGCAATTCCTTCGTCTGGCCGCTTACTGCGTTGACAATCCCGATGATCATAAATACCAACAATACAATTGTGCCGACAATACTGATGATCCACCCTAGAATGGGAATGATTCCAACTATCAAAATTGCGATCCATGCAATCAGAAGCACCAGGCCCTGTTTTGCATGATACTGGGCATAAGGGCTTTCTTTCTTTGCCAACAGGGGAACCAGGACCAGTATGCCCAGGTAAGCCAGCACTGAAATAGCCTTGTTCTCCTCAATATCTTTCGCAGTGGGATCAACGTTTTCTACCAATTTAATTACCTCCTTAAAAGTCCATCATTAAATCTATAGTAATGGTATGGAAATATTTTGTCAAGCCCTGTTAAAAGTTTTTTTATTTTAATTATTCAATAAAGTCTTATAAATAGTTTGTTAGTAATCCAGTTTCTTGCTGTAATCCCCGGTGTAAGCTAAAGATCTTTTTCGAGAATTAAGATTAACTTTATTATAGGAATAATCTCTGATTTACAAAGGAAAGGGAAATCGTAGTAATAATGAGCACCAAAGCTTTAAGGGCAGAAATAACCAAACTCAAGGAAAAAGAAAACGCCATCATCCTGGCCCACTACTACCAAATAGACGAGGTCCAGGAAATAGCCGACTATACCGGGGATTCTTTTGGCTTAAGCAAGCAGGCTGCTTCAACGGATGCCGAGGTAATTGTCTTTAGCGGGGTGCAGTTTATGGCGGAAAGCGCCTTCATACTTTCTCCCCAAAAAACAGTGCTTCTGCCGGAACTTGAAGCCGGTTGTCCCCTTGCCGATGAAATAGTCCCGGGAGATTTAATGGCCCGGAAAAAGTTACCCGCAAAACTACTCCCGGCCTGCGGGTTTTGGAAAAATATGCCGTGAGGGCTGGTGGGGGAGTTAACCACCGCCTTGGGCTTTACGATGCGGCCCTGGTTAAGGACAACCATATCAGGGGAGCTGGCAGCATCAAAAATGCGGTAACCGCTCTTAGAAAGAAATTGCCAATGACCGCTAAAATCGAAGTTGAGGTTGAAAAATAAACCAGCGGTAATATTACCCTTGATAATGTTGAGGCGGTTGCAGAAACAGGGGTTGATTATATCTCTGTAGGAGCCCTGACCCACTCGGTAAGGGCTTTGGATATCAGCATGGAGATTCGCTAAGCGTTTAGGCCAGGATTTTATATTTTGACGTTTAATTGTACCCGTAATACATAAAAGTGCTATAAAAATTTCCATAGCAGGTAATTAACTGATTGCAAATCTGCTTTCTTTACCCGGCCTCCATTGAATTTCTATCCCGAAATCAATGAGGTGCCTGCCGATTTTTTCTTTGCCTCCTCACACATAGTAACAGGGTTCACTTAATTCTTACTTGATCAGCCCACTGTTACTCGTTGGTTTTATCCTTAAAAAAAGTTATAATCTAGGAAATATTACTGGTTTTAAGATTCCCGGATGAATGGGAAAATTCTGCCCGTTAAGAAATTTAACCGGTAGAGGTTAAGTTGGAGGAGTTATAAATAGATGAGCTGGATCGATTATCAACCCCCTGAAGTTATTGAAAGGTGCCGGGGACTTGCCGGGGAAATTCAGCTGCAACGACGGGGCCTTGAATACGAGATAATCTACAACGGGGTTTTCCTGATGGCAACTTATAACGGCGCTTCGGAAAAAGCCGCGGTTAAAGAAGCCCTGGCAATTACCACGAGGACCTACAAAGGTCCGGTGAAAGTATTGATGGGCGGCTTGGGGGTAGGTTACAGTTTACGGGAAGCATTAAACTGGCCCCTGGTTACAAGGGTTACTGCAGCTGAAATTGAACCTGCGGTGGTCAGGTGGAACCGGGAAGTTTTAAGCGAAGTTAACGGGGACGCTTTAGCCGATCCCCGGGTTCAGCTGTATAGCGGTGACTTTAAAGATCTACTGCAAAAGGAAGCCCAGGCTGTTTCCAAGCACCTCTCTTTAGGATACCAGGTGGTGGTTGTCGATACCGATAACGGCAGCACCTGGCTTAGTCTACCTGGCAACCAGTATTTTTATAAACCTGAAGGGGTGAAGCTTATAGATCAATGCCTGATGCCGGGCGGTATCGCCTGTTTTTGGTGCTCAAAGGAAGAAAAAGCTTTTGCAGAGCTGCTTAAAACAGGCTTTGAAAGAGTAATATTTAGATCGGTTCCGGAAAGGACCGGAAAGACCGGTTCTTTTTACCTGGCCTGTAAAGCGGAAGATTGAGCTTGAACGCTTATCTTTGGAGAACTATTTCTGCCCCGGCGCTTTCTTTAAAGTAAAAATAAATAGTTTTAAAACCGGGGAGGTTGAACTGATAAGATGTACGGGGAGAATAGGTTTGCTTGCCGGGATTTTCATTTCAGACCTGCTGGGTTTAATGTAAAAAGGATGAGACAGATATGAAAAGCAATTAATTACAGGTTGAGACTTAAGGAGATGGACCATGAGTGAATCTGGTAAAATCAATAAAGAAGCGGATATTAAAAAAAAGGGCTCCGGTTTTTTAAACTTCATCCAGGCTTCCGGGATTGCCCGTCTAATGAAGCTGTTTTTTAGCAGCCAGGAATGGCTCAGCCGCAAGTTCGACCGGCTATTTCCCGGGAAATTTCGGGTAGACGGTCACCAGGCTTACCAAAACAGGGTTGTGCCCCGGTATTTAAAAGCGGGGCAGGTTGTTTATGATATTGGAGGCGGCAAACGCCCCTATTTAAATCATGAAGCTAAAAAGCGCTTAAAAGCTTATGTGGTCGGGTTTGATATAAGCGAAGAAGAGCTGAGCAGGGCCCCTGGAGGAATTTACGATAAAATAATATGTGCAGATATCTCTTGTTTTACCGGTAACAGAGAGGCAGATCTCGTGATTTGCCAGTCACTACTTGAACATGTAAAAGACGTTGATGCTGCTATTTCCACTATGTCCGGCATCCTAAAAACGGGAGGACTGGCCCTTGTTTTTGTCCCAAGCAGGAATGCCCTTTATGCCAGGCTTAACCGGTTGCTTCCCCAGGGCTTGAAAAATAAAATGCTCAGCCTGGTTAACCCAAAGATGAAAGATAAACTTGGCTTTCCCGCCTACTATGATCGCTGCACCCCCAAAGAGCTGAAAGCGCTGGCTAAAGAACATAACTTTTTAGTGGTGGAAGAATATTACTACTACAACAGCCTATATTTTTATTTCTTTTTCCCCTTTTACCTTCTCTGGCGGTTGTGGATATTAATTTTTTACCTTTTTTCCAGGGAGCAGGCGGCGGAAACTTTTACCCTGGTCCTTAAGAAAAATGAATAACTTGGCATTGACTCTCTTAATGGGTGCGGTAATTACCGCTGTTTCCATATGGATAGCCCAGCGCTTTGCCTTAAGAAAAGTGGAAAGAATAGATTCAGTCGAAGTGTTAAAAACCAGGGAATAAGCATTTGTAACACGAATGAAACTACAACTCGGGATGGTAAACAATGGAGAAGCATACGATCAACTATAACGGGAGGGTAATTCCCTTTGTCCTGCAGAGAAAAAAAGTAAAGAACTTAAATCTCAAGGTGCGCCCTGATACTACAGTGGCAGTATCTGCCAATCACAAAGTCCCTTACTCATATGTTGAACAGTTTGTCCAACAAAAAGCTCCCTGGATTATCAAGAAAATCGATTATTTTAAAGAAAAGAATTTCTTAAATGCAGGCAAGCAATATGCAAGCGGAGAAATAGTTTTTTACCTGGGGAAGCCTTACTCTTTGCGGGTTTACCCGGCAAAAGTTCAGGAAACGGTTGGTTGGTGCCGGGAAGATATTAAAATATATGTTAATGATCCCGAAGATTATTTCAGAAAAGAGAAGCTTTTTTACGACTGGCTAAAAGAAGAGGCCAAACCAGTTTTTCTAGATTCTTTAGACAGAATGCATGCAATGGTTAAAGCATATGGCATCGGCAAACCCTCCGTTACTGTGCGGACTATGAAAACCAGGTGGGGTTCGTGTTCCTGGCACAAACAAAAAATAACCCTGAATACAGAGCTTTTGAAGAAACCGCGGGAGTCTATAGATTACGTGGTCTTGCACGAGCTGGCCCATTTTTTACATAAAAAACACGACCATAATTTTTATAATTTTTTAACTTCCGTAATGCCGGACTGGCGAAAGCGGAAAAAATTGTTGGAGGTGAAATGAACTGAAAAGTGCAGAAGAGTATCTTGATTCCCTGCGCAAGCTTAACCCCGGGGTTTAGCTTTTTGGCGAAGCAGTGGAAGATGTCGTTGATCACCAGGTGAGCAGGCCCTCAATTAATGCAGTGACCAAAAGCGATGAATTGGCAAATAACCCGCGCCATGCGGATTTACTGGCGGCCGAATCGAACATAACCAGGAATATGTAACCCGGTTTCCTTATAAGATTGCCTGCCTGGCTGAAGATATTGCCGGAATCGAAAAAAGAATAGTGAGGAGGTAAAACTGGTGATCAAAGAAAAACAAAACGTCGGGATCACATTTACAAAATTAAAAATAGGAGGCTTTTTTTATGCCTGAATTGACTTTTTTGGGACATGCCTGTTTTCTTCTTGAGGAGAAAGGCAAGGAAACATTGCTATTCGATCCTTACATCAAGGATAATCCGGTATCATCGTTGAGTATAGATGAAATCAAAACTGATTACATCTTAGTATCACATGCTCATCATGATCATCTGGGCGATACTCATAACATAGCGCACAATAATGCTTCCCTTATAATTTCTACTGCGGAGATTGCCAGGCAGGCTAAAGAGAAAGGTTTAAATGCGCATGCCCAGCATTTGGGCGGAAGGCATACATATCCCTTTGGTTCAGTCAAGTTAACTTTAGCTTTTCATGGTTCCGGGATTGCCGGCGGTCATGCTTGCGGCTTTGTAGTTAATTATTACGGGAAAAACATTTATTTTGCCGGTGATACAGCTCTCTTTGGGGACATGAAATTAATCGGCGAATTGGATTCGCTTGACCTTGCCCTACTGCCGATCGGCGATAATTTTACTATGGGGCCGGATGATGCCGTGCTAGCTGCCTCTTATTTGCAGGCAAAAGAAGTGATTCCCTATCATTACAACACCTGGGAATTAATTAAAGCTGATCCGGAAAATTTTAAAGAAAAAGTGGAGCATAAGACTAATAGTCGAGTTATAATTTTACAGCCAGGTGAGAATTACAGCTTTTAAGAGATACCGGGTTGGTTAAGTACTCTGGAATATGATTTTTTTAAGAAGTTACAAATTTTTAACCAGAGAAGTGGGCAATTAAAAATATTGTGATCAACTTTTAAATTTGCATTTACACTTGTTATCTTTTCGGCATGCTTATTGCCCACTTCTCTACTATTTCCAATATTTTGATCCGCAAGCCAGCTGTTTCTATTGATGTATTAAGCTAGAGAAGTTTTATTTGAGGGGAAACTTTTTCGAATCATTTTTAAGGCTTTGCCTGCTTCGTTTGTTTTGGCTATTGCTTTTCCCAGGTTATGCTCAGTTCGTCAATTATTGCCAGTGATTTTTCAAAAAAATCTATTTTATGCCTGATTTGGCAGCTTGTTATCCCCGGCCAATTATATATTGCCTGGGATCAACTTCGTTTCGCAGGGTTTCCAGTTCATCTTTGGAAGGCGGGGCACTTTCTAAAATCTCGTCAGCCCATAAGAGCTCGAAACCGGTATTTTCAATGATTCGCTCCCGTGTGATTCCTGGATGGATAGATTCAACCTGCATCCGGCAGGTTTCTTCATCAAAGCCCAATACAGCCAGGTTGGTAATTATTTTGTAAGGGCCGCATCCGGGTGGAAGTCCGACTTTTTCCCGGGCTCCTTTGCCGGTTAAATATCCTGGTGAAGTGATGAAGTCTAGATCATTGGTAAACCGGTTTTTATCCTGGGGTGTAATCATCATCGTTCGCCAGCAAAGAGAGGCCAGGTCATTTGCTCCACCACTTCCGGGAAAGCGGACTTTTGGGGTTTCATAGTCACCGATTAGTGTAGAGTTAATGTTACCGTACATATCTATTTGCGCTCCGCCCAGGAAGGTGTAATCAACCATGCCCCGCTGACAGGTTTCCATGATTTCAGGCATACTGGTTGAAACCAGCCCTTTATAGTAAGTTCGCGAATCGCCTACGGAAATAGGCATGGATGGCAAAAGAGGACCAACACCACCGGCTTCGAACATAATCATGAGGTTGGGCGCTCTTGTTTTTTGAGCAAGCATAGCAGCAGCACAGGGTGCTCCTGTACCTACAACTACGGTGCCATCATCTTCCAGATATCTTGAAGCCAGGCAAATCATAAGTTCCATACCATTATAATCGCTCATTTATTTTCACTCCTTTGTTTTATAATTATGGGATTATTCCCTGCGATCGGTAAGGTTTTCCTGGGTGCGCAGCTGATTAAGGCGTTCCAACCCTCCGTTTGCTTCCAGGTAATCCCAGTGGTTTTCGCAGTTATAGATGTTCTTGTCTAAAAACTTCTTAAATTCTTTTTCATCTTTTTCCACTTTGAGCCATTCCATCAAGTGGTCTTCGTCAGTGAAATATTCGTAAGCCATGTTTGATGGGTAGGCGCCGTAAGGCACTTCGATAACTGCATCGACAAGGTAATATGGAATTAACGTGCTGTGAGGAGCCTGGCGAATTTCTTCATTATGAATAATCCTTTCAGTGGTAATGATTAATCTTTTGGCCGCCCTGGCCAGGTCAAGGTCAGATATGGCTATGCCTTGAATCTGAGAGTTTCCATAGAGATCACTGCGGTGGACATGGATTGCCGCTACATCAGGGTACAGCGCCGGTACTGCTACATATTGCTTGCCGGTGAAAGGGCAGGGCATTACGATAGACGCGCTGTATTCTAAAGTGTCTGTGCCCAAGATTGAGCGAGCCGGTAAAAATGATAAGCCCATCGCTGCCGCTTTATATCTCCAGGCCAGGGTGGCATTACTCCATTCTGTTGCCTCAACTGCTCCGGTTTCAAATGCTTTGCGTGAATTCTTAGAGAGACCGCGGGCTTCCAAGCCTACTATGTAGGCTGCATCACAACGGTTGATACAGTTCCCGGCAACTAGAATTTGCATATCGTGCGTCGAAGTATGACCTGAAAACCCAAGATTTTTCTTTTTTTGCCTGACCATTTCATGGAGAACGGCTGCCGGAATGCGGTTACTGCCGAATCCACCTGCTGCAAAATATTCTCCATCTTGAATGTACTTTGATACTGCTTCCTTGACTGTGGTGGTCTTGTCTATCATGCGCCTGGATTTTGCGTGAAATAATTTTCTTGCTTCATCAGCATCCGGGTTGGTAAACAAACGTCTTTTACCGGCTTTTTTGTAGGTTACGTTTTGATCGCCGGCTACATGATAATCAACGTTTTGGTGGGCCATTTTGTTTTTACACCTCCGAAATTATAATAATTATACCCTGTTGCAGTGCCGCACCTTGCTCATGAAGTTTATAAATTCGTTAGTTGTGCAAGAAAATCCTTGTTTATCAGCCAAATATTAAATTATTATTCAGTTGAAATAATTTCAGAGAGAGTACGGTAATGACATCGTCGTAACGATTAAGGTTTTTTTACTTGTACTTGAGTTAGCAAAAAATATGATATACTTAATCTTGAAAGTATTTAGCAAATGGGAGGTAATTATGGTTACTTTATTGGCAGGATTGAAGGCAAAGCGAGGAAAAGGAAAAGAGCTGGTCGATTTATGCTTGGAGATGGCCGGTGAAGTCAGGGAGAAAGAGCCGGGATGCTTAAGATACGATCCCTATGTTTCTCCGGAAGACCCCGATGAAGTGATTTTTGTAGAAAAGTACAACAGCAAGGATGATTTGGAAGAACATCGTAAAACTGACCATTATCAAAAAATAGTAAAAGAAAAGATTGGAGCAATCCTGGCAGAAAAACCTGAAATTGAAGTATACGAAACTTAAGGATTAGGTTTAGTATAAACAGGTTCTCGGTCATTTTTTAGGCATTATTGAGAAGCTGGTTTAATTACCAGGTAGAGGCCGGTTAAAATTGCTGCTCCCCCTGTTATCTGCAGCGGAGAGGGGACTTCTCCAAGAATAATTAGCGCTAAAATTGTCGCCCCCAAAGGTTCACCGAGATAAAGTAAAGAGACAAGGGAAGCGCGCACCCTTTTTAGGGCCCAATTAAACACAGTGTGGCCCAGTAAAGTAGGGATTACGGCCAGTGCTGCAAAAATTAGAAATTCTCTACCGGGATAATCAAGCAGGGGGACCTGTGTAAATATGGCAATGATCAATAAAAAAAGAGAAGCCGCGGCATAGGTGCCGCCTGCATATACGGTTGTGGATAAGCGCTGACGCAAATGGCGCCCGACGAGCAAGTAGCCGGCCATCATCGCTGCACCGCCAAAGGCCATTAAAATGCCTCTTAATTCTGTAGGGAGGTTTTCGGGGAGGCCTATACTTTCAGTGGCTATTGCCACGGTACCGATCAAAACTATGATTAATGCAGGGATAAAGCGGGAGGGGATTTGGTCACCCAGGAGGAAGCGTCCTGCGACAGCCACTAAAATGGGGTGGAGCGAGACAAGAACGACCGCTACTACAACCGGACTGTAGCTTAGCGATGCGATCCACAGGTAGAAGTGGGCAGCCAGGAAAAAACCGCTTATGAATATCTTCCAAATATCAGTGGTGTTAATAAAACGCAGCTCTTTCCGTTGCCTCAGCAGAAAACCGGGCAGGAGGAGAACTAGAGTAAAAAAAAGACGGTAGAAAGCGATAGCCAGGGCTGGGGCCTCAGAAAGCTTAATAAAAATGGCCGCAAATGATACGGCAAGCACTGCTGTTGCCAGGGCGCTGCTTAAAAGCAGTTGTTTTTTTTCGCTAATCCCTGCTTCATTGCCCACCAAAATTAAGCCTGCCTTTCTTGACTAACGATTGATTTTTGTTTTGGTTATTATAAATTATCCTATTGCAGAGCCTTATATGCTTCTGCAATAGGATAATTGTAAACCAGGTATTTTCTTTACAGTCTTGTTTAATAATGCGGTTTGAATGCCTTTGGCCATGCTTGATTTTCAAACAGGAAGGTAATTAGAGATCTTCCTGGATCTCAATATCGGCTTCTTCTTTGAGATCTTCAATCATATCCATGAAAATTCTTTGTTCATTTTCCTGTTTTTCTTGAGATAATTGTTCCTCGCGCATTTCATCCTCAATTAGAGGCCTGGCTTCTTCCAAGTCTTCTGCTTCCAGGATATGCCCGTACTGCTGTTCTATTTGTGACAACTGCATTTCTGCTTGTTCAGTGGGCATTTCCGGGTCCTCTTCTTCCAGCATTGCGTTGATTTCTTCATAGGCGTCAATAATTTGCTGGTAAAACTCTTCAACTTCTTCATCGTCTATTTCCACTTTTTCTTCATCAATTCTTTCGTCCGGATTTTCTTCCAGGTAATTTTCCAGGTATTGATCCAAGTAGTTTCTTACGGTTAATTCAAGGGCAATTTCTTCTTCAACTTCTTCTTTGCTCAATCCCATCTGTTCTATCTGGTCTTCTAGCGCTTCTTCTCCCCCGAGTTGAGTTGCGTATTCCATGTAGCGTGCTTCGATTTCCTCATCACTGATTTCAATTCCTGCTTCGGTAGCTTTTTGTTCCAAAAGAATGGGAATGACGAAGTTGTTTTCAAAAACCTGTTCTTTGAGTTCTTCTTTCATTTCTTTCATTTCTTCACTTTCCATGTCGATCCCCTGCATCTCATACTGTGCTACTTGCTGCTCAATGGCCATGTTAAGTTCGCCCCTGGTTACTTCTTCCCCGTTGATGGTGGCTATAACCGTTCCATTTTCAGGTTCTTCTTCAGGTTCTTCGACAACTTCTTCCGGAGCATCAGTCTCCGGTTCCTCAGCCACCTCTGTAAGGCTGTCAAAAACGCCAAGTGCAAAGCTAATTCCCAGTCCTGCTAGAATAATCACTGCTGCTGCGATCGCAATATAGGTTTTCTTGCTTGTTATCTTTACAACCGGGCCGTTTTCTTCCGGGCCGTTTTCTTGATTTTTTTCTTCGTTATCCATAATATTTTTACTTGCCTCCCGCCTTCAGATGATTTTAGTAAACTGTATAAACTGAACTCAATGATAACAGATTGTATTTTTTCAAACAAGGGGGAGAAAACTTTCATGATGACCTTGAGAGCTGGTTTTGTGGCCGATTTTATTGACAGCGAGCAGGAGTCTATTTTAATATATAAACAGCCCTTAAATATCAGCCGCACCTAATTCTTGTCGTAACAGCAATCATGTAATCATCTTTTACCTCTATTTTAAATTATTAAGAAGTGGATTTAAACCATTTGATCATGGCAGTAATGCTTATCTTATAACTTAGTGAAAGCTTAATAAGCAGGAGGTAAATAAAAATGCTCAATCATATAAAAACAATGTTTTTAATGGTACTGCTTACTGTTATTTTGCTGGTGGCGGGCGAATTTCTCCTTGGCGAAGGAGGCACAATTATTGCCCTGGTGCTGGCAATTGCTCTCAACTTTTTTGCCTACTGGTATAGCGATGAGATGGAAAGTAATGCGCGCAGACGACCTGTACAGGTTAATGAAGCCGCATCACACATGTTTATAGTTAATCCGTTATCGGCCCGGGGATTGAGCAAGCTGTTCAGCACTGATCCTCCCATTGAAGAGAGAGTTAAACGTTTTTGCAGTTTGCACGTGGCATGAGGGGCTTTTTTCGGTGGTTCTTCAACTATTTTCTAGGAGGTATGGGCAATGCGGATCCTTTTTATTCAACCCCGCCGTAACGAAGGAATGGGGTTTAGGGATTTATTTCAAATTGAACCCCTTGGGATGGAATTGATAGCTGGATCGCTTAAAGAGGAAAACCTCAAGATTATAGATCTAATGCCGTTAAAGAAGATTTTGAAAGAAGCTTTTTCTTTTAAACCTGACCTGTGCGGTATTTCCTGTTCTTTTACGGTTGATGTTGACTATACTTTGCAATTGGCCGGTGAGCTTAAAAAAATCCTGCCCAATACCTTTATCTTTGTAGGCGGACACCATGCCGCTATTAATTCAGAAGACTTTCATAGCCCGAGTATTGACGCCGTGGTTTGCGGGGAAGGAGAAGGCACAGTTGAAAAAATGGTGGAAGTTTTTAAGAGTGGTAGCGAACTATATGAAGTGGAAGGCTTAGTGCTGAACCAGGAGGATGAACAGCACCATACCGGGACCAGGCACTTGCGCAAAGATCTCGATCAGCTACCTGATCCTGCCCGGCACCTGGTTGAACCTTACCGCAAGCATTATTACCATGGCTTTCGCCGGCCGATTTATGCCCTGGAAACCACCCGGGGCTGCCCTTACCGCTGTAAGTTTTGCAGTGTTTGGAAATATTACAAGGGCAGGCACAGGATGAAAAGTGCTGCAAGAGTGGTTGAAGATATTGCCAGAATTCCCGGGGAGTATATTTTTATGACTGATGACAATTTTTTAACCAGCATCCCCCGTGCTGAAAAGATTGGTGAAGAACTTTTACGAAGAGGGATAAAAAAAGAATTTGTTATCCAGGTGCGCAGCGATGATCTAGTCAACAACCCTGATCTTGTAGATCTTTGGCACAGGGCTGGTTTGCGATCTACGCTAATTGGCTTTGAGCAAATAGATCAGGAAGGCCTGGATAAGTTAAATAAAAAGAACTCTGTTATAAATAATGAAAAGGCTTTAAAAATGCTGCAGGATAAAGGAATATCAGTTATGGCCTCGTTTATTGTGGATCCGCAGTGTGATTACAGTGATTTTCAAAGGTTGATTGACTATGTAAGGCGCTGGAATATCAAGATCCCCTCCTATACAGTATTAACTCCTTTGCCCGGGACAGTTTTATATGAAGAAATGAAAGACAGGCTTATTACAAGTGAATATCATCTTTTTGATTTCTTGCATGCCGTGATTCCTACCAGGTTGCCCCTTAAAGAATTTTACCGGGAACTGGCAAGACTTTGGGCCCAGACCTATAATATGGGAAATTTAACCAGAAACGGATTGAGTTACTACGCTCGGCTTTTGGTCGCGCAACCTTCTAATTTAATCCAAATCATTCGCTTTTACCGGGGAATCAGGCGTTTGTTTAATGAGAAAGCCTACATAATAGAGCAGGGGTATGGTAAATAATCTTTTAATTGAATCAATACACCATCTTCAAGTCCAGCCGGCAATAAAGCAAGTATAATAATCGGCAAGGCGGCAATTATTATATTTTTGCCCAAAATAGAATTTGTTATAATTAGTTAAGGTTATGGGTTCATTAACGAAAAAGCCTTTATAGAATGAGAACGCCATAATTGCCAGCATATTTCTCAAAAAGTATTTTTTTAACACAGAAATATGTCATAATATTGCAAAAGATTATATGGGAGGAATAAATTATGAGTGAACGGATTCTGGTTATAGATGATGATGAGCATGTATGTGACCTGGTGCGCATTGCCTTGGAAGCGGAAGGCTTTCAGGTTGATGCTGCCCTGGATGGGAAAAATGGATTGGAGAAGGTTCTTGACAATGAATATGCATTATTATTGCTGGATATAATGCTTCCGGAAGTGGATGGTTGGGAAATCTGTCGACAAATCAGAAGCAGCCATGTTAAAAGCCTTCCGGTAATAATGTTAACCGCCCGGGGAGAAGAAGTAGATCGCGTGCTTGGCCTGGAGCTCGGGGCTGATGATTACATAACCAAGCCCTTTAGTCCCAGGGAAATGGCTGCCCGGGTAAAAGCGCTTATACGGCGCCTTGATGATTATAATGTTTCTGGTGAAAAGTTGGAATATGGTCATTTGGTATTGGATTTGCACAGTTATACTGCCCGGTTGGGAGAGGAAGAACTTGTTCTAACCCCTAAGGAATTTGAATTGTTAAGCTTAATGGCTCGCTATGCCGGCAAACCTTTTAATCGTGAAGATTTACTAAAGGCAGTGTGGGGTTTTGATGAGCCTGCGGGAAGCACTCGAACAGTTGATGAGCATATTAAAAGGCTGCGTAATAAAATAGTTCTCCATGATCAGAGTTATACTTATATTCAGACCGTATGGGGAATAGGTTACAAGTTCGAGGTGAAAGAGTATGATTAAATTTTCTAAAAGGCCCCGCAGCCTCTTTGGAAAATTAATGTTTTCCCACCTGATTGTTGTTGCTTTGAGTATTATTGCTGTAGGAGTATTTCTTAGCTATCAGATTGAAAACTACTTTATAACTAACCGTGAATGGGAAATTACCGGGCTTGCCCAGGACGCGGCTTATTTGATCGGCGAAGATATGGAAGAAAATGACATGGAAGCAGTAGAAAAGACAGCGGAAACTTTGGCTTATTCTCTGAACGCGAAAATTCGGGTGCTCGATGCAAACCATATTATTATATATACTATAGATCCTGATCAAGATGAAACAGATCAGGTTCAAGAAGAAGGAGTAAGCCTTGAAGAACGGGAAATTGAACAAGTTTTTCAGGGTAACATGTTTACCAAAAAAATTTACGGACCGGTGCTGCAAAGACTTTTAGTTGCGACGCCAATATTTGAGGATGAACCGGGTCATAATATCGAAGGAGAAAGCAGTAATGAAACTGAGGAATCACGAGTAGTCGGAGCGGTAACTGTAAGTATGCCTTTCCGGGGAATAGAGGAAACCCTGGCTTACATTAGTCAATTAATACTATATTCAGGTGGAATCGGGGTAGTGATAGCTGCTATTTTAGCTTTTTCTTTATCAAAGAAATTAATTAGGCCTTTACATAAAATCAACCGCGCTGCCCTGGATATGGCAGCCGGTAATTTCAAGAGTAAAATTGAAGAAGAATCCGATGATGAAATAGGCGGAGTGATAAAAACTTTTAATTATTCAGTGGAGCAGGTAGAAAAATATTTAGAGGAACAAAAGCGCTTGGAGGTGCTTCGCCGCAACCTCGTCGCCAATGTTTCTCATGAGCTTAAAGCTCCATTATCTTCAGTACGCGGTTTCTCTGAACTTATGCTGGATGATTATATCGATGAAGAGCAAAAGAAAAAATATTTAAAGGTAATCCAAGATAATTCTGTTCATTTAAGCCGATTAGTCGATGATTTATTAACCCTTTCTCACCTGGAAAGCGGGCAGTTATCTTTGGAGAAACAGGAAATAGCGGTAGCAGACTTGGCTAATTGGAGCTTCGATAGTGTTTCTCCCCGGGGAGATGCTAAAGGTGTAGAGCTTAAGTTTGATTTGCCTTCATCCTTACCAATGTTGTACGGGGATCGTCACCGCCTGCATGAAGTGTTGGTTAACTTACTGAATAATGCCATTGAGTATACTCCTTCCGGCGGTCAAGTTTTATTCGAGGTAAAATACGATGAAGCTCAGGTTATTTTTGAAATAAAAGATACCGGATATGGCATTTCCGAAGAAGATCTGCCCTATATTTTTGAACGGTTTTACAAGGCAGATAAGTCCCGCAGGCGGAGTTCGCAGGGTTCAGGGTTAGGCCTCGCTATTACCAGGCACCTGGTTGAACTTCACGGTGGCAGTATAGAAGTGGAAAGCGAAGAAGGCCAGGGCAGTGTCTTCAGGGTGATTTTACCCACATAACTGGCGGGTATTTGATTAAATTTAATTTTATTGTAATAGTTCAGGCCAGCCAGGGTGCGATAAAATATGCCGGGCTTAATTATATTATTGCCCTGGTTAGACAGGCTGCGGAAGGAACTGCGGTGCCGGTTGTTTTACATTTGGATCATGGTACCAGTTTTGAGCAGGTGATGCAGTGCATCCGTTTCGGTTTTACCTCGGTAATGTACGCTGGTTCTCAATTGCTTCTGGAAGGAAATATTGCCCAAACCCGCAAGACCCGGGAAACAGCGGGGGAAGTGATTCGCTGGAAAATCAGGCTTTTTGTTTCTGCGAGAAAAGCATGATTAAATATTTTTTTTGTTCTGGAAGGATTTCTTTTGGAAGTGTCGAAATACATAGAAGAAAGCTGGGAAAATAAAATAATGTGCGGATGAACCCTGTGGGAGAGTTCCGTTCAGCGGACGCCGAAGGTGCAACTCATTGCCTGGCTGGTAATGGGGAAACTCTCAGGCTTCAGTACCATCGGGGGACGTAACTCTGGAGAGTTCCTGTATATTTCAGGACACCGAAGGGGAAAGCCTTTAATTAATAGTTAAAGCAGCAATCTCTCAGGTATTTAGGACAGAGCAAAAGCCAACAGGCTTTCTCTGTCCTTTAATTATGCCTTTTTAGGGTTAACCCAAATTTAAAACGAAAGGAGGTTGTTAAATCTGATGAGCGAAGCAAAAAAGACACCTTTTTACGACAAACATGTCGCGTTAAACGGAAAAATTATTGACTACAACGGCTGGCTCTTACCGGTGCAATTTCCGCAAGGGTTAGTAGAGGAGGTCCATGATACCAGGAAGCGGGCGACAATTTTTGATGTTTCACACATGGGTGAAGTAATCGTTGAAGGCAAAGATGCAGCAGCTTACCTGCAAAAGATTTTAATTAATGATCTTTCCAAACTTAAAGACAATGCGATCATCTACAGCCCGGTATGTTACCCGGACGGCGGGGTAGTCGATGATATCCTGATTTACCGCATTAATGGGAATAAATATTTCCTGGTAGTTAATGCGGCAAATACGGATAAAGATTTCGAATGGTTTAAAAGGAATCAGGCCGGGGAAGTTGATTTGAGAAATCTTTCACTGCAGTATGCCCAGATTGCCCTGCAGGGACCGGAAAGCGAAGCTATTTTGCAGCAGTTGACGGATGTTGATCTTGCAAAGATCAAGTTTTACCGCTTTCAGAATAATGTTTCGGTAGCCGGAGTTGACTGCATAGTATCAAGAACGGGTTATACCGGCGAGGATGGGTTTGAAATTTACTGTGAAAATGAGCAAGCAGCAGCTCTTTGGGATGCGGTTTGGGAAGAAGGCCAGAAAAAAGAGTTGCGCCCGGCCGGACTTGGCTCCAGGGATGTCCTGCGCCTGGAAGCTGCTCTTCCCCTTTACGGTCATGAGTTAAGCCGGGAGATCACCCCACTGCAGGCGGGATTGCAGCGTTTTGTAGCGTTAGACAAGCCTGTGCCTTTTAACGGCCGGGAAGCTTTGAAAAAGCAGGAGCAGGAAGGTTTGCCTAAAAAGCTGTACGGACTGGAAATGCTGGAACGCGGAGTTCCCCGGGAAAATTATCCGGTTAAATCCGGGGACCGGGAAATCGGTTGGATTAGCAGTGGCTCATATTCACCGACACTTGATAAGTTTATAGCGATGGCTTTTCTGGACCCCGGGATAGCCGAGCAGGATGAAGAAGTAACGGTAGAAATCCGCAAACGATTCTACCGGGCAAAAACCACTAAACTTCCATTTTATAGGAGGGGAAAATAATGAAATACAATGTTATTGATGGTTTGAAGTATACCAAGCAGCATGAATACGCCCGCCAGGAGGGCAATATTGCTGTGGTCGGATTGACTGATTATGCCCAGGATAAACTGGGGGAAATTGTTTTTGTAGAGTTGCCCGATGTTGGAGCAGAAGTTGAAGCGGGCAAGAGCGCCGCGGTGATTGAATCGGTTAAAGCGGTGGCCGATCTTTATGCCCCTGTAAACGGAACCGTAAATGAAGTCAACGAAACCCTGCTTGACCAGCCGGAAATGATTAACCAGGATCCGTACGGTGAAGGATGGGTATTCAAATTAGAAGTTAAAGATGAAGGCCAGCTTAACGAGTTAATGGATAAACCAACTTATGAAGAATTTATTATCAAGGAAGAAGAAGAGGAGGAATAGATCATGGGAGGTAAGCATTACTTGCCTCTGACCGATGAGGACAGGCGTGAAATGCTTTCTGCGATAGGCGTTAATTCTATAGAAGATCTTTTCAGCGATGTTCCCAGTGAAGTGCGCCTGCAAAGAGAACTGGATTTGCCGCCGGCTTTATCGGAAACAGAGGCAATCAAGCATTTAAGTTCGCTCGCTGCAAAAAATAAGCATTTAAATGGCTGCCCTTCTTTTATGGGTGCCGGGGTTTACGACCATTTTATTCCTTCGGTCATAAAACATATTACCGGGCGAAGCGAATTCTATACTTCCTATACTCCCTACCAGGCAGAAATCAGCCAGGGTATTTTGCAGGCAATCTTTGAATACCAGACCCTGATTTGTCAGCTTACTGGTATGGAGGTGGCCAATGCTTCGATGTATGACGGGGGAACTGCCGTCGCAGAAGGAGCAATCATGGGTTGCGGGGCGACCCGCCGTTCAAAAGCCCTGGTTTCTCAGTCAGTGAGCCCGTTTTACCGGGCGGTGCTGGGCAACTATTTTAACAGCCGCGGTTTGGAACTGGAGGAAATTCCTTTAAAAGGTGGACATACTGATTTTGCCAGCCTGGAAAATATGCTCGATGAATCGGTGGCATCGGTAATATTGCAAACCCCCAACTTTTTCGGTTTGGTCGAAGAATTGAATGGTGTGGCAGATGTCGTCCACAATCATAAGGCAGTACTGGTTGTCTCAGTCGACCCTCTTTCCCTGCCGCTTCTCCAATCACCTGGTGATTACGGGGCAGATATAGTGGTTGGTGAAGGGCAAAGCCTTGGTGTGCCGCCGTCCTTTGGCGGCCCCCTGCTGGGTATAATGGCAGCCCGCAGCAGGTTTGTACGCCAGATGCCCGGGAGGATAGCCGGGGAAACAGTGGATAGTGAAGGAAATCGCGGCTATGTCCTCACCCTGCAGACCCGGGAACAGCATATCAGGCGGGAAAAAGCTTCCTCCAATATCTGTTCAAACGAAGCCCTGGTAGCCCTGGCTGCCGCGGTTTATATGGCTTCCATGGGACCGCAGGGAATGCGTGAAGTGTCCGAGCAGTGCCTGCAAAAAGCTGCCTATGCAAAAGAAAAAATCACAGCCCTGGACGGCTTCGAGGCTGTATACCCAGGATATAATTTCAAGGAATTTGCAGTTAAAGTCCCCGGCAAACCCGAGAATCTTAACAGTAAACTGTTGCAGAAAAATATTTTTGGCGGGGTGGATATTACGCCGTTTTACCCGGAGCTGGAAAATACCATGCTTTTTGCAATCACTGAAAAGCGGACCCGTGAAGAAATTGATACCCTGGTCCGGGAATTGGAGGGATGGAAATGAGAAAAGCAAAGGCCCTTTTATTTGAAATAGGACGTTCCGGGCGCCGCGGTTATTCCCTGCCGGAAAATGATGTTCCGGAAAAACCTCTGGAACAGCTCTTGCCGCAGAGAATACAGCGTACCGAAGCTTTGGATATGCCAGAACTTTCAGAAGTAGAAGTGATCCGGCATTACACCGAGCTGTCTACCAGGAATTTTGGGGTTGATACTGGATTTTACCCGTTAGGCTCCTGTACAATGAAGTATAATCCAAAAGTAAATGAAGAAGTAGCTGCCTTACCAGGGTTTGCTCAATTACACCCCTGCCAGCCTGAAGAAACTGTCCAGGGAGCCCTGGAACTTTACTACAATATGGAACAGTGTCTGAAAGAGCTTACCGGGATGGAAAGGTTCACCATGCAGCCCTCGGCCGGGGCTCACGGGGAATTGACCGGGTTAATGCTAATCCAGGCTTATCACCGTCACCGTGGGGACTATCACCGCAACAAGGTATTGGTGCCTGTTACCGCGCATGGAACCAATCCGGCTTCGGTAACTATGGCCGGCTATGAAGTAGTGCAGGTTCCTGCTGATGAAAGGGGTAACGTAGATCTTGAAGCCCTGAAAGAAGCCGTCGATGAAACGGTTTCCGCCTTGATGCTGACCAATCCAAGCACCCTTGGCCTCTTTGAAGAAGAAATCCTCGATATGGCTAAAGTGGTGCATGATGCCGGTGGGCTGCTTTACTATGACGGGGCCAACATGAATGCGATTATGGGTTATACTCGTCCCGGTGATATGGGATTTGACGTGGTTCACTTAAATATCCATAAAACTCTCTCTACCCCGCATGGCGGGGGCGGACCGGGCAGTGGCCCGGTCGGGGTTAAAGAAAGATTGATTCCTTATCTGCCGGTCCCGCTGGTGGATAAAAAAGGCGAACAATTTTATTTCAACTATGATCTGCCGGAAAGCATCGGTAAGGTGCAGTCTTTTTATGGTAACTTTGGAGTGGTGGTCAAGGCTTACAATTACCTGAGGATGATGGGCGCAGATGGCTTAAAACAGGTTTCTACTGATGCGGTCATTAATTCAAATTACCTGGCCACCCTGCTGCAAAAACATTATCGTATCCCCTATGATCGAATTCGTAAGCACGAATTTGTAGTTTCAGCGAAATTGCAGGCGAAAAAAGGCGCCGGAGCCGGAGATGTTGCCAAAGCTTTGCTTGACCGCGGTTTCCACCCGCCGACGGTATATTTCCCGTTGATTGTCGATGAAGCGCTAATGACAGAACCGAACGAGACGGAAAGCAAGGAGACCCTTGATGCTTATGCCCGGGCCATGGAAGAAATCGCTAAAATTATCGATGAAGACGCAGAAGAAATCGCTTCCGGCCCGCATCACACCCTAGTCGGCAGGCTGGATGAAGTACGGGCAGTTCGTAATCCGGTGTTACGCTGGCAAAAGGAATAATAAAGTGGATTGCCTCTTAACTACCCTGCAGATTAAAGGGGCAGTGGGAAAGGGTAAATATGCTTTCCTGCTTCCCCTGCTTTATTAAGGAGTTAAAATGATAGAAAAAAACGGGCAATCGGCGGATAGCCTGGAAAATATATTAGATCAGGCCTGGCAGGCCCGGAGAGCAAATTTTACCAGCGATATTGAGTTTGTTTCGCCGGGCAGGACTCTGCCTGTGAGCGTAACCGGCGACCAATGTGCGTTGAACTGTGCCCACTGTTCCGGGGTTTACCTGCGCAGCATGGTGCCAATAGATAAGGCCCTGGCAGGAGAAAACGAAGGAAAGCAAAGCTACCTGGTATCCGGGGGGTCCGACCGCTATGGCAAGGTCCCTTTGCTTGAACACTGGGCAGGGCTGCAAAAACTTGCCGAGCGGGGATCGCTTAATTTGCACACAGGCCTGGTTTCAGAAGAAGAAGCAGACCGGCTATCGAAGTTGGCCAGCGTAGTTTCTTTTGATTTTATCGGGGATAACCAGACCATAAATGAAGTTTACGGCCTGGCGGCAACCGTTGATGATTACCTGGAATCATACCGGCTGTTGCAAAGGTATACCCGGGTGATTCCGCACCTGTGTATCGGGCTCAATGGAGGCACAATCAGGGGGGAGTACCGGGCCCTGCACCTGCTCAAGGATGAAAATGTGGAAGCAATCAGTATGATTATTTTTCGTCCGACCGCCGGAACCGCCTTTAGCAAATGTTCACCGCCGCCTGTTGATCAAGTGGCGTACTTTATAGCATCTGCCCGTTTAATGTTTCCCCGCACTCCTATTTATTTAGGATGTATGCGGCCCGGTGGACGCTACCGGGAAAAAGTGGATATATACGCTATTAAGTCCGGGATGAACAAGCTGGTTTTGCCTTCACCGGCTGCGAGACGGCAGGCGGCGATCATGGGATTAACGGTGAATTATTCCGAGGAGTGTTGTTCGTTATGATCCGAATATCAGCAGGCAGTGCAGCTTTTATGGGGTTAAGCGCTACTAAAATGGATGCTTATCCGACCACCGCTTATTTTCTTTCCGGTAACCGCTGCCTGATGAACTGTGCCTTTTGCCCCCAGGGAGCTGGCGATAAAGGGGCACTGAACCGGTTGGGCCGGGTTACCTGGCCTGAATATAGCTGGACTGATGTGGAAAAAGGCTTAACCCGGGCTGAAGAAAAAGGGCTTAAACGGATTTGCCTGCAGTCGGTCAGGTATCCTGACGGCATTGATTCTTTGCTAGAATTAATTACCAGGATAAAAAACATTTCTTCTCTGCCGCTCTCACTGTCAGCCTGGCTCAAAGATAACCGGGAAGCAGTGAAACTGGTTGAGGCGGGAGTTGACAGAATCAGTGTTTCCCTCGATGTGGTAAATCCCTCTAATTTTAAAAGTATGAAGGGCGGATCTTTGCAGGACCGGTTAGATTTGCTTTTTGAATGCGCTAAAAAACTGCCCGGCTTGATGAGCACCCATATAATTTGCGGTCTCGGGGAAAGTGAACGGGAAGTTTTGTCTTTAATGGATCGGCTGGTTAAAGCCGGGGTAACCGTGGCCCTTTTTGCTTTTGTGCCTTTAAAAGGGACTACTTTGGAAAAATGGCCTCCACCACCGCTGGATTCGTACCGCAGGATCCAGGCCGGGTATTATTTGTTGCGCAATAATTTGGCTGAGTTTACCTCTTTCCGGTTTGATAACGGGCGCCTGGTTTCATATGGATGTTCTGAAAGAGAGTTAAGAACTCTCTTAAACGGCGGGTATGCTTTTCAAACCAGTGGTTGCCCTCACTGCAACCGGCCATTTTACAATGAGCGTCCCGGTGGTATAATCTATAACTATCACCGCAGGCTTAAGCAAGATGAAGAAGAAAAAGCTTTAAACAAACTTATACAATCTTTACCCGTAATATTTTAAACAGTCAACAGGAGGAAATAAAACTGTAATGCGCTACCAGTGGCGTCTTATTCTCGATCCTCCCATGAAGGGCAAAGATAATATGGAAAGGGACCGGGAGTTAATGGAAGAAGTGGCTACCGGAGAACGTCCTCCCACCTTGAGAATTTACCGGTGGACACCCCCGGCGGTATCGCTTGGCTACTTTCAAGATGAAAATGAAGTGGTGGACCTAAAAGCATGCCGCGAAGCAGGGGTGGATGTTGTGCGCCGTCCTACAGGAGGGCGGGCAGTTTTGCATGATCAAGAGCTTACCTACAGCATAGTGGTGCCCGAAGCGCATCCATTTATCAACAAAGGTGGGGTTTTAGACGCCTACCGGGCGATCAGCAGAGGCCTGGTTACTGCTTTTAACCTGCTGGGAATTGTAGCTGCGATAACCCCGGAGAAGGACAGCAGGGCTGGTTTGGCTCCCGGTTCCTGCTTTGACAGCTCTACTGCCTATGAAATCCAGGTCGACGGCAGGAAAGTTGTCGGCAGCGCCCAGCTTCGCCGGGAAGGAATTGTTTTACAGCACGGGGCAATAATTTTTTCACTTCCGGTTGAATTTTACCAAAAGGTGTTAAAGAAGGATCCGGATCGGGACAAAAAAAACGGAGAAGTAGAATTAGGAGAGAAAGCGGCCGGGCTGAACGATTTAGGGTATAACGTTAGCTATGAGCGGATGACCCGGGCCCTGGTAAAAGGCTTTTCAATGGTTATTCCCGCAGTATTTACCAGTTTGAACGGATTAATAAAATAATTGGGGGATTGTTGATGAGTGAAAAGTATAAAGTAGTGATAGTTGGCGGCGGCCCCGGCGGATATATGGCGGCCCTAAGAGCCGCTTCACTGGATCTGAAGACGGCGATTATCGAAAAAGAGGAGCTTGGTGGGGTTTGCCTGAACCACGGGTGCATTCCGACCAAGGTTTTTACCCATGCAACCGGTTTTTACCGCCAGCTTCATTCCGCAGAGGAATTCGGGTTTGACTTAAAGAATATTAACTTTTCTTTTGCCGGTCTCCAGGAGAAAAAGAAAGCGGTAGTTAGCGAGTTGACCGGCCATGTTGAAGAACTTTTAAAAAAGGGTAAGGTTGATATTTATTCCGGTGAAGCCCAGGTTTTATCCCCGGACCGGGTTAAAGTTGACCTGCATGACGGTGATAATGTAGAGCTGGAGACGGACAATATTATCCTGGCGACAGGAAGCGGGGAGATTTATCCGCCCACACCGGGCCTGGACCTGCCCGGGGTGATCACTTCCTGGGAGGCCCTGGCTTTGGAAGAACTTCCGGAGTCTATGGCGGTCATTGGGGGCGGAGTGATTGCCCTGGAAATGGCTTCAATTTTTTCCGGGCTGGGTACGAAGGTAACTATAGTGCACCGCAGTGAACGCTTACTAAGGCGTATGGATATGGAAATGGTGCGCCGCCTTTCCACTTACCTGCGTAAAAGCGGTTTGCAGATTATGATGAATACACCGGTGGAGAAAGTTGAAGAAGCGGAAAACGGACTTAAGCTTACGGCCCGTAGCAAAAAAGGGGAAGAAGTAATTGAAGCTGAAAAAGTGCTTCTATCGGTGGGCCGTAAGGCCGTGTTTGGCGGTCAGGACCTTGATTCGCTTGGGGTTGAATACAGTGAAAAAGGAATTAAGGTTAGCAGTAAAATGGAAACTGCTATCCCAGGTATTTACGCTGTCGGCGATTGTACCGCTCCGGGATATTTCCTGGCCCATGTTGCCTATCACCAGGGTTTGGTGGCAGTGGAAAATATTGCCGGACTTGAGTCTCACTTTGACGGGTTAGTTGTTCCCGGATGTTTGTTTACCGATCCGGAACTGGCTTGTGTCGGTTTGAGCGAGGAACAAGCCAAAGAAAAAGGCCTGGAAAATATCCAGGTGGGCAAATTCCCCTTTTCCGCCTGCGGCAAGGCTTCCTGCCAGGGGGAAACCGACGGGGTGGTTAAAATCATTTCTGCTGGAAAAGATCAAGAAGTGGTGGGAGTTCATATCCTCGGCCCTCATGCTTCCGACCTGGTTCAAGAAGGAACCCTGGCGGTAGATCAAAAAGTTAAGGCTGCCGACCTGGCTTCCCTAATCCATCCTCATCCGACCCTTTCGGAAGCGGTTTGGGAAGCAGCAATGGCTATCAACAAAGCGCCCCTGCACTTTGCACGCCGATGAAAAAAATCGGATTGATTGTCAACCCGGTAGCGGGTATGGGCGGCAAAGTCGGTTTAAAGGGGACCGATGGGCCTGAGATCATCGAAAAGGCCCGGGAGATGGGGGCGCACCCGGAATCTGCCGATAAAGCTGCGATTGCCCTTCGGGTATTAGCTGACAACCTGGAAAATGTAGAACTATTTACCTGTCCCGGAGCAATGGGTGAAGATGTAGCCCGACGCTGTGGTTTTGAACCGCAAATAATTGGCAGTGTCAGTGAACCGACTACTGCTGAAGATACGGAGAAAGCAACCCGGGAAATGGTCGGATTGGGTTTAGATCTGCTCATTTTTGCCGGAGGCGACGGCACTGCCCGTAATATTTTCAATGCCCTGGGCGATAGTGCTCTTCTGCCGGCAATTGGCGTTCCTGCCGGGGTAAAAATCCATTCCGCCGTTTATGCCACCACTCCAAAAAATGCCGGTGAACTGGCAGTGCAATTTTTAAAAGAGGCCGGGTTACCGGTTCGCCGGTCGGAAGTAATGGACATCGATGAAGAAGCTTTCAGGCAGGGACAGCTTTCTGCCCGCTTATATGGTTATCTGCAGGTGCCCTGCTCCGGTGATTTGATGCAGCATCTAAAAGTAGGCGGGGCGGAAACCGAAGAGTCTGCGCTTGAAGCGATTGCTGAAAATGTTGTCGAAAAGATGGAGCCCGATGTAGTTTATATTATGGGACCGGGCTCAACCATTAGCCCGATTATGAAAAAACTGGGTCTAGATAACACCCTGCTTGGCGTAGATGTGGTTTTAAACGGAAAACTTATTGCTTCGGATGTCAATGAAAAGCAGCTGCTGGAACTTATTGAGGGTAGGCCGGCCAAAATTGTGGTTACTGTCATAGGTGGACAGGGTTATATTTTCGGACGAGGCAACCAGCAAATCAGCGCCAAGGTAATTAAGCGAGTAGGGAAGGAAAACATTATAGTGGTGGCCACCAGGGAAAAAATATTTTCCCTGGAGTATGAAAGGCTGCTTGTGGATACCGGTGATGAAGAAACCAATGATCTGCTTTGCGGTTACATTAAGGTAATCACCGGCTACAAAGAAGAGATAATTTACAAGGTTTCCGACTGATTTTCTGCAGGGTATGATAAAAAATGTTATAATATAATGCGAGATTAAGAAGTCGGTAGTTAGGTTTAAAGATCGCCGCTGGCGAACGGAACGTTGAAGGAGAAAACAATTCTTTTAAAATATATGGATAGCGTTTAAAAATGATCTGACAGGGTAATAATGCCTGGGAGTTAATCCGGGTAGTATTACTGCGCCTGAATCATGCTGCCTTCCGGCTTCCACCCCTTAAAATTATCATTTTCAGACAGGAGATGTCCAAGTTGCAGTTATTGGAAGGCGAGAGAGAAGAAATACTTGACTGCGTAAAGGAAGTCCTCGGCAACAATTCCAAAGAACCTGAAAATCTCATCCCCATATTGCAAAAGGTCCAGGCCCGGCTGGGCTATCTGCCTGCCCTGGCTATGGAAAAGATCGCTGAAGGAGTAGAGGTTCCTGCAGTCGATGTTTACGGACTGGCCACCTTTTACAACCAGTTTCGTCTTAACCCTCCCGGCGAACACCAGGTTAAGGTCTGCATGGGGACTGCCTGTTATATGGCGGGCGGCGATATTACCTTAGAATCATTTGAGCGTAAGATGGATATAAAAGAAGGAGAAACAACTGCTGATAGGCGTTACAGCCTTGAACGGGTAGCCTGTGTTGGTTGTTGCAGCCTTGCCCCGGTAGCAGTGGTCGACGGGCAGGTTGAAGGTAAAGTCACCCCGACCAGGGTCGATGGGATTATGCTTGCTCTTGAAGGAAACGGTGAAGTTTCAAATGACCAGGATCCTGATGAGAAAAATTCAGAAACCGGGGAGGCCGGTAATAATGGGAACAGCTAATCCACAGGAACAGTACGAGCAATTACAGAGACAGGCCAGACAGTATATTCAATCGAAACAAGAAAAAACCCGGATACTGGTTGGCACGGCTACTTGCGGCCGGGCGGCCGGCGCTTTGCAGGTAAAAGAGGATTTTATCCGGGAATTGGCTCAAAGGAAAATTGATGCCGAAGTTGTGGAAGTGGGCTGTATCGGCCATTGTTATGCCGAACCTTTAGCTATTATTGAAAAACCGGGTTTTCCTGCTGTTTGCTACGGGTACCTGGATGAAGGTCTGGTTAATCGCCTGGTCGAAGATTTTATAGACGGTGACGATCCTTCCTATGAATTTGCCCTGGCTGCTTTAGACCGGAATGATGTATTTCCCACTTTTGAAGATTTCCCGCGGGGGATTCACGAAGAAAAATTAATCCTGGAAAACAGCGGACTAATAGATTTTGGCCTTATAGAAAACTATATTGAACGTGAAGGCTACAGCGCCCTGGCTTCAGCGCTTCCCAAGGGGCCGGAAGCGGTGCTTGAGGAAATAAAGGAAGCCAAACTCAGGGGCCGTGGAGGAGCGGGCTTTCCTGCGGGAATGAAGTGGGAAGCTTGCGCAAACGAAGAGGAAAAGCAGAAGTATGTTATATGCAATGCCGATGAAGGAGACCCCGGGGCTTTTATGGATCGCAGCATTTTAGAGTCTGATCCTCACCGGGTACTGGAAGGGATGATTTTGTGCGCTTACGCTATCGGGGCGCAAAAAGGGTACCTTTATATCAGGGCCGAATATCCCCTGGCGGTTAAACATGTCCAGCAAGCTATTGAAGAGGCCCGGAAAAAAGGGCTGCTTGGTGCTGAGATCCTGGGTAGTGATTTTGCTTTTGATTTAGAAGTGTTTCAAGGTTCAGGAGCCTTTATTTGCGGTGAGGCTACCGCCCTGGTAAATTCAATGGAAGGAAGAATGGGTTTGCCTGAAAGCCGACCACCCCGGCTGGTGCAGGCAGGGTTACGCGGGAAACCAACTGTCTTAAACAATGTAAAAACATTTGCCTATGTTCCCTCAATTATCAGGCAGGGGGCGGGTTGGTTTAAAAACATTGGCACCCCTGAAAGTCCGGGCACTGCTGTTTTTTCTCTTGTCGGCAAAGTAAATGGCACCGGCCTGGTTGAAGTGCCGATGGGGACCACCCTGCGGCAGCTGATTGAGGAAGTAGGTGATGGCTTACCCGAGGGCCGGGAATTTAAGGCAGTGCAAATCGGCGGACCTTCGGGGGGATGTCTTCCTGAATCGGCTCTCGATGTTCCCATCGATTTTGATTCACTGCACGATGCCGGCGCTATCATGGGTTCGGGCGGTTTGGTGGTGATGGACCAGGAAGACTGCATGGTTGCGGTTGCCCGTTATTTTTTGGAATTCACCCAGCATGAATCCTGCGGCAAATGCACATTTTGTCGCCTGGGGACCAAACACTTACTGGATATTTTAACTAAAATTACTAAAGGGGAAGGTGACCGGGAAGATTTGCAGCTTTTGGATGAACTAAGCGAAGATATAAAAAATGGATCGCTGTGCAACCTGGGCCGAACTGCTCCTAATCCGGTGCTCACTACCCTGAGGTATTTTCGTGATGAATATGAAGCTCACATCGAAGAAGGTCGATGCCCGGCCTTAGTATGTCGTGATTTGATTCTTTACTATATAAAACCAAAAAAATGCAGTAAACTCTGCAATGTTTGTGTGGGCAGCTGCCCCACCGAAGCGATTTATACCAGGGATGACGGGCTTAAAGCTATTGACCAGGATAAATGTGTTAAGTGCGATAATTGCCGTAAAGCCTGTCCACCTGAATATAATGCAGTCCTCAGACTTTCTCCACCGGTTTTGCCTGAAAAGAAGGAGGCCAAATCCAAATGAGCAAAGAGGTAAGCATTACTATAGACGATCAGGATATAAAAGCTCAAAAGGGGGATAAATTGCTCTGGGTGGCCCTGGAAAACGAAATTTATATTCCCCATTTATGTGCGATTAAAGACGAAACCAGGCCCAATGCTTCCTGCCGTCTCTGCTTTGTAGAAATAGAAGGGATCGATAAGCCGGTGACCTCCTGCAGTACAAGAGTTGAAGAAGGTATGATAGTCAAAACTCGCAGTGAACAAGTGGATCGACTGGTTAAAACAGGATTTGAACTGCTTTTGTCCGATCATAACCTGGATTGCCGCAATTGCCCGGCCAACCGCAGCTGCGCTCTGCAGGTAATTGCCAAAAAACGCAGGTTAAAACTTCGCCATCAGCGCTTTACACCCCTAGAGCGTGACTACGAGCTTGATGACAGTCCGGTTGGATTTGCATTGGACCGCAGTAGATGTGTCCGTTGCGGGCAATGTATTTGGGCGGACCGGATTGAAGCGAAGGCCGGAGTGCTCGGCTTTAAAAACAGGGGAATTGAGAGAATTGTAACCACATTTAATGATCAACCCCTGGCCGATTCTGGTTGTAATGGCTGTGCACTTTGTGTGGAAGCCTGTCCGGTCGGAGCCCTTTACTATAAACAAAAAGCCTGAAATAGCGGGTTTTTTTTACAATTTATTTTAAATGTGCTATAATAAAAACAAGTCTCCTACAGGGGTAGGAGACAAATAATTTACAGGAGTTGATTTCTGATGTCCGGATTAGTTGCCGTATATGGTGATAAAGACGATACGGCCAATATGGACCCTCTGGTAGAAAAGGTTAAATTCAGGGGATCCTGCAGAGAAAAAAATTGCGATGAAGATAGTCACAGCATGGCTGTTTTATGCAGTACTTCATTGGAATATGATGAAGAATCATCGGCTGCTTTAGATGGTTACCTGGTTTTTTCAGAAGAGGAAGGTGAGGCATTACAGGGCAGTGAAGGTGAGAGTAAATTCATAGAATTGTTAAAAAAAGAGGGCCTATCCTGCTTTGAAAATATTGAAGGTGAATTTGCCCTGGCTTATTTTGGAGATGACGGCAAATGTTTGCTGGCAAGAGATCCATTTGGAGTTAAGCCGCTTTACTATACGCTAAAGGATAAAACTCTCTATATTGCCTCCGAAATAAAAGCCCTTGTAGACGTTGGTACCCCGATCAAAGAAGCACCCCCGGGCAGTTATTATGAGCGGGATAAAGGTTGGATCAGGTATTACAGTCTTCCCAAGGTGAGCAAGAAAAACGGTCTTTCTCTGCAGCAGGCTGAAGAAAAAATGCGCCATCTGCTCTGGCTGGCAGTGGAAGAACGCTTAACCAATGTGGAAAACTTCGGGGTTTATTTGAGCGGGGGATTAGACAGCAGTGTAGTCGCCGCCCTGGCTTCTGAAATTTCCTCTGAACCGATCAATACCTATACAGTTGGCGTTAAGGGCAGCAGAGATATTGAGCATGCCACCATTGTGTCTGAGCGGATTGGTTCAAAGCCACATGTTTACACTTATGGGCTGGATGAAATGCTCGAAGTATTGCCCTCAGTTATTTATCACCTTGAATCGTTTGACTGCGCTTATGTCCGTTCTTCAATTCCCAACTATATTGCCGCCAGGGAAGCTGCTAAAGATGGACGCAGGATAATGTTAACCGGAGAAGGATCCGATGAAATATTTGCCGGTTACAGTTATCTTAAAAGCCTTGATTCTGAAGAAGAAATTACCAAAGAAATAGAAAACTTTATTAAAAATCTCAGCCGGACCGGTCTGCAAAGAGTGGATCGGATGAATTCCGCTCATGGGATGGAATGCCGGGTGCCATTTTTGAAACCCGCGCTGCTTGAACTTGTCCAGAATTTTCCACTTGACTGGAAACTGCACGAGCGTGAAGAGGAACCCGTAGACAAATGGATCCTTCGCCGGGCCTTTGAAGAGGAACTGGGTTCCAAGGTAGCCTGGCGTGAAAAAGCACAATTTGATCAGGGATCCGGTTCTTCGGATATGTTAACGGAGCTAACAGAAGAAGCGATCAGTGATGAAGAGTTTGCCAGGGAGTCAGAAGAAGCGCCGGTGCCGGTAAGAAATAAGGAAGAGCTTTACTATTACCGTATTTTCCGCAGATTTTATCCGGAATCGGTTTTACCGCTGGTAGGCCGCTGGACTAAGACCAGCTAACCAGTATTTATTTGATGACAAGGAGTTAGTGCAAAAAATTGGAAAACTCTGGAAGGATGCAGTTTTTAAACCAGTCGTTAAAATAACAGCTTAAAGCTTTATAATTTACTTTTTGCCTGTATTTTAAGAAAAAAGAATTGGCAGGGAAGCTTTCCTTTGAAGTCTATTTTGGCAAGATCTGGATTAGATTAAAAGCAATAGCGGGGACACCACCGGAATTCCTCTTTTTGGGGATGCCGGGGGAGTTTCCGCATTTTTTTAAGTTGAATAGTAAGGGGATTGAACAATGAATTACAATGCAGTTATTTTCGATCTTGATGGAACCCTTTTGGATACTCTTGAAGATTTAGCTTTGTCGGTAAACACGGTATTGAAGCGAAAAGGGTTTGATGCATACCCGGTGGATGATTACCGTTATTTTGTCGGTGAAGGCATCGAAATGCTTGTTAAAAAGGCCTTTCCGGTTGACAATATTACTGAAAAAGAATTTAATGGTTTAGTAATCGCTGTTAAAGAAGAATATAGCCGACGCTGGGCGGATCATACCAAACCCTATCCCGGGATACCTGAACTGCTTGATTTTTTAGAAGAGAAAAAAGTTCCCAAGGCCATATTTTCCAACAAACCTCATGAATTTGCCATGATAACTGTAGAAACTCTGCTGCCGCGGTGGAAATTTACCGATGTTTGCGGTCTTCAGCCGGGAATTCCGCGCAAGCCCGAACCCTTAGGCGCCCTGCAGATTGTAGAAAAAATGCAACTGCAACCGAATCAAATCGTTTACCTTGGTGATACCGTGACAGATATGCATACTGCAGTCAGCGCTGGTTTTTACCCGGTCGGGGCGCTGTGGGGGTTTCGCTCCAGGGAAGAACTAATTGAAGGTGGAGCGAAAATGTTGGCGGAGTCTCCCCTTGAACTAACCAACCTTTTCAAATAGTAAACTATATGGCAATTCACTGGTTAGCCCTGGTTAACGAACAAAAGCTCTCGATTAACGGCTTAATTCAAAATGGAGGTGGCTATGGGCTTAAACCCGATTTACTTTGTAGATTTTGATGGAACCATTACTGCGGGAGATCTTTCTTCTGAGCTGGCTGCTTACTTTGGCGGCAGTGTTTATATGGATATAGAAAAAAAATACCGACAGGGCGAGATACCAATTCGCACATGGCTGCAATCCATTGCTGAAATCTTACCTGCCGACATGGAGCTACTCCTGGAAAAAACCCTAAAATGGGCAAAAATACGCTCCGGTTTTGATTACTTTTTAAAACATGCCAAAAAGCAAGGCAGTCCGGTTTTCATTGCCAGTGACGGTTTCGGCTTTTATATCGAGCCTGTTATGAAAAAATACGGGTTTTGGGAACATATAGATGCAGTTTACCGCAATAAAACTGCAGTGGGGCCTGATCACAAGCTTAAAGTGTACACTCCTTATGCCCATCCTGTCTGTATAATTTGCGGCAACTGTAAAGCCGCTCATGTAGTAAGAGCTAAAGAAAAGGGAAGACCGGTTATTTATATCGGAGACGGTTCTAATGACCGGTTTGGGGCTTCTTGGAGCGATCATGTTTGTGCCCGCGACAGGCTCGCTCAATCTTTTAGAAAAAATAACTTTAACTACTCGCAATGGTATGATTTTTACGATATTATAAAAGTAGAAACACCCGGTTTAAAAGATTGTTCAGAAAGCGCCCTTTGCTCTCCTTTAGGAAGTGGAGTAAACAAGAACCCGGGTAACTGGCCTTAATAAAGCCGATTGGAGGTTACCGGATGAGCAATAATCAAAAAGTCAAGCAGTTGGCTGAACTGATCAGGGGAAGCAATAATTTTTATGTGCTAAGCGGCGCCGGGATTAGTACAGGTAGCGGGGTCCCCGATTTTCGTTCACCTGGAACGGGTATGTGGGAAAAGGTGGATCCGATTGCGACTTCCTCAGTAGACGCGCTTTATAATAATCCCCGCCTTTTTTATGAAGAAGGATTCAGCCGTTTTATTAAGATTTCTTCAGCTGAACCAAACCAGGGCCATTACATGCTGGCCAGGTTGGAGGAACTCGGCTATTTAAAAGGTATAATTACCCAGAATGTTGACGGACTTCATGTTAAAGCCGGATCAAAGAATGTCTGGGAAGTACATGGACATTTGCGTTCCGGTTACTGCCTGGGTTGTAAAAAGAAATATCCCTTTGAGGAACTGGTTCAGCAGGTGGAACTAAAGCGAATTCCTCCCATCTGTCATAATTGTCACAGTATGCTCAGGCCGGAGGTGGTTCTTTTTGGTGATCCGATGCCAACCTTTTTCCTGGAACTGCACCAGAAAATTCAAAGGGAATGTGATTTTATGCTGGTAGTTGGAAGCAGCCTGGTGGTTTATCCTATCGCTGATTTTCCACGATTGTCCGATAGAATGTCGATCATTAACAAGCAGCCGACCGATTATGACCAGGCTGCAGAAGTAGTGATCCGGGAAAATATTAGTGAAGTCCTCAGTGAACTGGTTGAGGAGCTTGAAAATACTTAGGTAAAAAGATGATTTAAGCTAATTTACTGGTTTATCAATTAACTTGAAGGAGGCATTTTGATGCAACTGAAAAAACCGGCGGAAGTCTTGTTGATGGGCCCGGGGCCCAGTCCTGTCCATCCCCGGATCCTGGAAGCTCTTGGTCGACATACTCTCGGGCATTTAGATCCTGAATTTTTAGAAATTATGAACCAAACCAGTGATCTACTGCGCTATGTTTTTGAAACTGAAAACCAAATTACCTTTCCGGTGTCAGGAACGGGCAGCGCCGGAATGGAAGCAGCCCTGGTTAATATTTTAGAACCGGGTGATAAAGCAGTTGTTGGGGTTAATGGTGTTTTTGGCCAGCGTATGGTAGATGTGGCTTCCCGCTGCGGAGCTGAAGTTATTGAGGTTGAGTCGGAATGGGGCGGGCCGGTTGATCTGGAAGCCATGGAAAAAACCCTTTTTGCGAACCCGGGAGTGAAACTGGTGGGCGTAGTACATGCTGAAACCTCTACCGGTGCCCGGCAGCCGCTGGAGCCGGTGGTGGAACTGGCCCACAACCGTGATGCCCTGGTTTTGGTCGATGCGGTTACTTCGCTTGGTGGTTTGCCTGTTGAAGTAGATCGACAGCAGCTGGATATAGTTTACAGCGGAAACCAAAAATGCCTGGGGGCTCCACCGGGACTGGCCCCTATAACTTTTAACGAAAGAGCCCTGCAAAAATTCCGCAACAGGAAGACAAAAGTGCAGAGCTGGTACCTTGATCTTTCCTTTTTAACACGCTACTGGGGGGAAGAGCGATTTTACCATCATACTGCCCCGGTAAATATGATTTATGCTTTATTCGAAGCTCTGTCTATTATTAAGGAAGAAGGGTTGGAAGATCGATTTGCCCGTCACTTGCTGCACAGCAGTGCCCTGGTTGCCGGGTTAAGAGCGCTGGGAGTAAAACCGGTGGTTTCAGAAAAGCACCGGTTGCCCAGTTTAATAGCTGCCTGGATTCCTGAAAACCTTAAAGATAGTGATGTCCGTTCACGTTTGCGTCAGGAATACCTGATTGAAATAGGGGGCGGCCTTGGACCTTTCAAAGGAAAAGTTTGGCGGATAGGTTTGATGGGCAACGGATCAAAACGCGAGAATGTTGAGCGGTTGCTGAAAGCGCTTGGCGAAATCTTTAACAGTTTGGGCCAAAAATGTTCATATGAAGAGGCCCTCAAAGAAGCAGATAAATTTTATCAACAACAAATCTAAAGTTAGATCAACCAGTGCTCATTATATTTTATCAAACAAGGGTTTCTCTTGGCTTCCCCTTGTTTTTTTCTGGAATCTGATCTAAAACTTTTTGCAGCAAAGTTAAAAAAATATTTGGCCCTGTAGATTGTTTAACAAGGTATTTAGGTAAGATGCTGACATTATGGAAGAATTAGGAGGCGATCCGGATTTGCGCAGCTTAAATGAAGTTTTGGATCGAGCCCGCCCCCCCTTGAAAGGTATATGCAGGGTTTGCCCGGTTTGTGACGGCAGGGCTTGTATTAGCGGAGTTCCCGGCATGGGGGGCCGGGGTAGCAGGACTGGTTTCCGGCGCAACCGTGCTGCTTTTGAACGCATCTTGTTAAACCTGAGAACTATTCACAATGCTGTAAATCCCGAGACCGGTTACGATTTTTTCGGGGTAAAGTTAACCATTCCAGTAATGAGCGCTCCGATGTGTGAAACTACCTATAATTTTTTAGGCAAAGTTGATGATTATGAATTTATCAAAGCCCAGGTTGCTGGTGCAGAAGCTTCCGGGACGCTTGCATTTACCGGAGATTCCCCTGATCCTCCTCTCTATGGTATGGGTCTCCAGGCTCTTCGGGAAGAGGCGGGCCAAAAGGGGGCGCCGATTATTAAGCCGCGGGAAGTTAATAAAATTATAGAACGGATCAAGATGGCTGAAGAAAATGGAGTTACTGCGGTGGGTATAGACATAGATGCAGCTGGTTTTGATAATCTGATCCGGGCCGGTCAACCGGCGGCCCCCCTTTCGGTTGACAAGCTTTGTAAGATTGTGGAAAGCACCTCCCTGCCGGTGATATTGAAAGGAATAATGACCCCTGACGAAGCCCGAGAGGCCGTTGAGTGTGGAGCTGCCGGAATCGTGGTATCCAACCACGGGGGCAGATCACTGGATTTTACTCCGGGAACGTTGGAGGTGCTTCCGGAAATAGCTTCGGCAGTGCAAGGCGCGATCCGAATATTACTGGACGGTGGAGTCCGTTCCGGTGAAGATGTTCTGAAAGCTATAGCCTTAGGGGCTGAAGCGGTTTTGGTCGGGCGCCCTGTTGCTATAGCCGCAGTTGGTGGTAAGGATCACGGGGTAAACCTGCTTTTTCAGCAGTTTCAGGCGGAATTAAATAGAGCAATGCTTTTAACCGGTTGTGACAGGCTCTCTGCGATTAATCCGCAGGTAATCAGGAGAGTTGATTGGTAGAAAATGCGGCAGTCGCTTTAAACTGAATGAACCGGGGGTTGGCAAAAATCTTTCTGCGGCAGAACCTTTCATGTATAATATTGTTGTAATTATTATGCGAGGTGAAGCAGTGCAGCTCAAATATTTGGAAAACCCATCGATTGAACCGGAAGCAGTTGCTTATCTCAGGAAGGCTGTAGGGTGGGATCAACGCTTAGGGCAGTTGAGGAAAGTAATCGGCGCTGCATATCTAACCGTGGGTTGTTTTTATGGCGATAATCTGGTAGGGTTTGTAGATGTGGTTAGCGATGGGGTGGATGATGCTTTAATTCGCAACCTGCTGGTGCACCCTGATTACCAGGGAAGAGGGATTGCTTTAAACCTTCTTAAAGTAGTAATTGAAAGGTTAAAAGATAACCGTATTAAAACAATTAATGTGCTTTTTGAACCGAAATTATTTGAATTATACCGTAAGGCGGGATTTAGAATTATTTGTGGTGGTATTATTGATAATGAAGCAGAGGAGTTTTGATTGAATGAAGGTAGCTTTTTTTTTGATACCAAAAAGTGAAGTGGTGTTTTTAACACCGAATACTTCGATGCGCCAGGCCATGGAAAAAATGGAGCATCATAGCTATTCGGCGATCCCCCTGGTCGATGATGATGGTTATTTTGCCGGGACGATCACAGAAGGTGACTTGCTCTGGAAGTTGAAAACTACAAGTGACCTTGATCTTAACTGCATGGAAAAAATTAAGCTAAAAGATATTGCTTTTCAAGCAAATAACAAGCCGGTACGCATAGATGCCCGCATCGTCGATCTTTTAACCGTGGCCAGTGAGCAAAATTTTGTTCCGGTGGTTGATGACCACGGTACCTTTATCGGGATTGTTCGACGCAGGGAGATTATAGCATACTGCGCTGATTTGATTAAGGAAAAGGAAGGATATGGAATTTAAGATATAGAGATATTATGACCGGGTGGCGCCTCGGTGATTTGTTTGCTCCCAAAGAATTGGTTAGAAACATGCACAAATTGCAGCAGATTTTTTTATTTGTGCTTGCGCTTTTAACCGGGCCGCCTTTGTTGCCGCTCTTAAGGAAAGCCCGGGAGCGGAAGGATAGATCAGAATTTTTTATGCTTGTTCAATGGATAATTTCAAGGAAGGGTGATCCCTTCCCTTGTATGAGCGAGATTTAGCTGTAGTCTTAGACAGTATAAATCATTTGTTGTCGAAATACGGCTAAAATTTTTGCCAGCGCATTTAAGCTTAATTTACGATAGTTAAGCAGGAAAGAAGGAGTGCCGATGGTTCAGGGCAAAAGGGTTATAATTATTGCCAACGGGGATTTGGAAAACCTTAATTTTTACCGGGAACTAGTGGGCAAAGACGATTTTGTTGTTTGTGTTAATGGAGGTTCCGCTCATGCCCTGGTGCTTGGGATGAAGCCTGCCCTGGTTGTCGGGGACTTAGATTCTCTGGACCCGGGAGATCGGCATAAACTAGAAGCCATGGGCCCCCGCTTTATAAAATATCCTTCTGCCAAGGATAAATCCGACCTGGAGATAGCTTTAGACCATGCTGTTGCAATGCAGCCTGCAGAAATCATCATTATTGGGGCTTTGGGGGGCAAAAGGACCGACCATGCCTTTATTAATTTGCTCTTATTGAATATTCCTCATAAAGAAGGCATTCGGGCCAGAATTGTTGACCATACCCAGGATATATGCCTGGTGGATGGTGAAATGGAGATTGGGGGGAGCCCCGGGGATTACCTGTCGCTTTTTTCGTTAACAGCTGAAACTAAAGATATTTTTACTGAAGGATTAAGGTATCCTTTGCAGGGTGAAAGCCTTTTTTTTGCCTCCACCCTTGGTCTTAGCAATGAATTAACTGCTTCCAAAGCGAAAGTCAAGATTGGCTCCGGTCTTTTGCTGGTAATTAAAACAAAATCGGTTACTCCTGTTCGCTCAAATAACCGGGAACTTTAAACCCGGGTTCTTTTAAGCAATTCCGATCCGATTTTTTCTCTGCCTTCATAATATTAAGCAACTGGAAAATATATAGTGTAAAAAGGGGAGGATTAAAGTGTCGGTATGTCCGGTTTCGATTGTTCGTTATGAAAAACCGTATCATTCAGTAAAAAAGGCTGTGTTGGATTGCAATGGGTTAAGTGATTTACCGGCGAAAGCGCGAGTTTTTATCAAGCCAAATATCGTATACTGGACTAAAGCCTGCGCTTTTCCCAAATGGGGGGTTATTACCACTTCCAGGGTTGTTGAAGATGTAGTGGTTTTGCTTAAAGAACATGGAATTGAAGATATTACTATCGGGGAAGGTATTGTTGCTGACCCCAAAGATACTGAAACCCCGGATCATGCCTTTAAAACCCTCGGTTATCAAACCCTTTATCAACGGTACGGGGTTAAATACATTAACATAATGAAACGGCCTTTTAAAAAGGTGGAATTGGCAGGCGACATTACCCTTAAATTTAATGAAGATATCCTGGAAAGCGATTTTTTAATAGATCTTCCAGTGTTAAAAACGCATAATCAGACCATGGTTAGCCTTGGGTTGAAAAACTTAAAAGGAACCATTGATATCCCTTCCCGCAAAAAATGCCACAGTGCCGATCCTGACAAGGATTTGCACTATCACATAGCCAGATTAGCAGATCCCATGCCCCCTACGCTTGCAATAATCGATGGAATTTATAGTCTTGAACGTGGCCCCGGCTTTGACGGAAAAATGAGGCGAAGCAATCTATTAATAGCTTCACGGGACCTCTTATTAGCCGATATGGTTGGCTGCAAAGTCCTGGGACATGACCCCGCAGCGGTGCCCCATCTTTATAAGGCGGCAAAAAGGTTGAGACATTCTACTGATCTTTCCGATTTGCATGTGGTAGGTGAAAAAATTGAAGAAGTGTCTTCTTACCATGAGTATGATTTCCCCTATGTGAGCGATGATAAAGGCGAAATGCCGCGAGCATTGGCCAAGCAGGATTTGCAGGGGATTTTTTACCGAAAATTTGATGATACCATGTGCACGTACTGTTCCAGTTTAAACGGGGTTATTTTAACCGCCATTCGCCAGGCCTGGCGGGGGGAACCGTGGGACAACATAGAAGTCCTTACCGGAAAAGCGATGGAGCCTGCGCCGGGTATGAAAGCCACCGTTCTAATCGGGCAGTGTATGTATAATAAAAACAAAGATCACCCCAATATCCAAAAATTGTTTGCGGCTAAAGGTTGCCCGCCTGAACCGGAGGGGATTGTCGATGCTTTAAACAGTGCCGGAATTTCTGTAGATCACACTCTTTTTCAACAAATTGAAAGCCTGCCCGGGTTTTTTATGGAGAGGTACCGGGATAATTCTGATTATGATGAAGGGTTCTTTCAAATAAACTAACCGGTTAAGGACAAATAATGAAAGCACTTGATTTAAAAGGAAATCCTGCAAGTTTGTTGAATTTTAAAATGTAATCTGAATAGCCGGATTAAAATGGGGAAGTTAAATATAATTTACAACACTGGTTAAGACAGGTTTGAGGATCAATTACAGTTAGATACCTAAATGGGAGGAGAAAATACTTATGATTGATTTACGCAGTGACACTATTACCCGTCCCACAGAAGAAATGCGTAAAGCTATGTACGAGGCAGAAGTAGGTGATGATGTATACGGTGAAGACCCTACCGTGAACCGGCTCCAGGAAATGGCTGCTGAGAAAATGGGAAAAGAAGAAGCATTGTTTGTGGCCAGTGGCACAATGGGAAACCAGGTGGCTGTTTTAACCCACACCAGACCCGGCAGTGAAATGATTATCGAGGCCGATGCCCACATTTATTACTATGAAGCTGCTGCCGCTTCTGTTTTTGCCGGAGTGCAGCCGAGACCGCTTAAAGGGAACAAAGGTATTTTGTCTGCCGAACTGGTCGAATGGGCGATCAGGGAAAACGATATACACCTGCCCCCCACCTCATTAATATGCCTGGAAAATACTCATAATCGTGCCGGCGGAGTTGTTTTTCCGGTTGAGGAGATGAAGAAAATTCACCAGGTTGCCGGCAAACGCAACCTGCCCATTCACCTGGATGGAGCAAGAATATTTAATGCGTCTATAGCCTCAGGAGTACCTGTTAAAGATTATACTGCCTGCACCAGTTCGATCCAGTTTTGCTTTTCCAAAGGGCTTAGTGCTCCGGTTGGTTCGATCCTTGCCGGATCAAGCGATTTTATTGAAGAAGCGAGACGCTGGCGTAAAAGATTGGGCGGAGGAATGCGCCAGGCCGGTATTATTGCCGCAGCTGCCTTAGTAGCCTTGGATACTATGGTTGAAAGACTTGCCGAAGATCATGCTAACGCCCGTTTGCTGTCCGATGGACTGGCAGAGATGAAAGGACTCGAGTTTAATCCTGGTGATGTTGAAACAAATATTGTTATTGTCAAGCCGACTATCATGTCAGTGCATCAACTAAGCAGTGAACTCAAAAAAAGAGGTATTCTTACAGTAGTAATGGAACCGGATCGCATTCGCTTAACCACCAACCGGGGAGTAGATAAAAGTGCTATTGAAAGAACGCTTTCGGTGTTTAATGATATATTGAGCGGGAAAAATTGATCATAAATTTATTTGGGAAGGAGTAAGATAGAGCAGTGGATTTTAATGAAACAGCAAAAACTATCCATAAAGATATAATTAACTGGCGCCGCGATTTGCACCGGACTCCTGAGATTGGTTTTGACCTTGACCAAACCTCTGCTTATCTCCGGGAAAGGCTTGATGAAATGGGAATCTCTTACAGTTTGGCGGCGAAAACAGGGATTGTTGGCCTTATTGAGGGTGAAAATCCAGGACCGACGCTGGCACTGCGGGCTGATATGGATGCTTTGCCCATCGCTGAAGAAACCGGCTTATCTTTTGCTTCCACGAACGGAAATATGCATGCCTGCGGACACGACGCCCACATGGCCATGCTATTAGGAACGGCCCAAATGCTTAATGGTTTACGCTCACAGTTAAGCGGCAATGTCAAACTACTTTTTCAACCGGGTGAAGAAGGACACGGGGGAGCGGAACAAATGATTGCTGATGGATGCCTGGAAAATCCCCGGGTAGATGCTGCAGTCGGTTTGCATGTGGGGCAAATTTTTCCGGAAGTGAAAACCGGGCAGATCGGAATTCGTGAAGGAACGATCCTGGCAGCAGCTACCAAGTTTGCAGTGGATGTGATGGGCAAAAGCACGCACGGGGCCCTTCCTCACCTGGGGGTTGATTCAATTACTACTGCTGCCGAGATGATTCAGGCACTGCAAAAAATAGTAAGTCGGGAAACAGACCCGTTAAAACCGGCAGTACTCACTGTTGGCAAAATCGAAGGCGGAGAAAGCTTTAACATTGTTACTCCTCATGTAAACTTCAAAGGCGATTTTAGGACCCTGGAAGAGGAGCAACGTCAATTTGTCAGCAAGCGTTTAGTTGAGTTATGCCAATCGTTAGCTGAAGCAAACCGGGCGGAAGCAGAAGTGACTTTTCTCGGCGGTTATCCGCCCACGGTGAACAAGCAAGAGGTTGTTTCCAAAATTATTGGTTCCGCTGAAAAGGTAATCGGTGCAGAAAATATTATTGAAATAAATAAGCCTAATATGGGCACTGAAGATATGTCTTATTACCTGGAAAAAGTTCCGGGAGCCTTTTTTGTGCTGGGCACCGGTAATCAGGAAAAAGGGATTACTTATCCGCATCATAATTCCAGGTTTGATTTGGATGAAGAAGTTCTGTGGATTGGCCCGGCAATATTTACCCGCCTGGCTTATGAATACCTTACTTGATTAATTGCACAGGATTATAAAGACCTTTGCCAAAGAGGAGGGAAGGTTAATGGCTAAAAAAATAAATATTACAGCTGGAAATGTGCAGATGAAAGCGGAATTAAATAATGCTGCAACAGCCGATTTACTATGGGAAAAATTGCCTGTTGAAGGCAAAGTTAACACCTGGGGTGAAGAAATCTATTTTGCGGTTCCCATTGAAAGCGGCCTTGAAAATGCGGTTTCGGTAGTGGAGGAAGGCGACCTCGCCTACTGGCCGGAAGGGAAAAGTTTTTGCATTTTCTTCGGCCAGACTCCTGTTTCAACAGCGGATGAAATTAAACCGGCCAGTCCGGTAAATTTGCTGGGACGTTTACTGGGTAATCCGAAAGAATGGCAGGCCGTAGGCGACGGTGAAGAAATTACCCTGGAAAAAGCAGAATAATTTTTCCAGGGTATTATTACCTCGCCTGGCCATTAACCCTGTTATTGACTGCGCTATTATCCGGGCTGTGATCTGGTTTTTTCTCGGTAATCAGCTAAAAGTTTGGGGACTGTCTGAGCGGCGTTTCCGAACAGCGGCACGAGCGGCCATAACAAGGATAGCTTTAAGTAATTTGTTGTCCCTGTTTGTCTTACCGGATTTATGTGTTGTCGGCATTTCGGTGTTACCTGAAGATACCCTGGCCTAAGAAGTCAGTTGCGCAGAAGAGGAAAGCTTTTCATATCATTGCCGGTTTGCCTCAGGGCAGTCTGGTAATGACTGCGGGGGTGCCTGCATGAATGGTGTTCTTATTTTTTTCGGATATAAAGCCTAATTAATAAATTATGAAAAGGAGTATTTTTAAGCTATGAAAAAGAATATAGGAGTACCCAGAGAAATAAAGAGTGATGAAGAAAGAGTGGCGATTACACCTGGAGGGGTGGAGCTATTTCGGAAAAACGGGAATGAAGTAGTTATCGAAAAATCTGCTGGAGAAGGTAGCGGCTTCTCAGATGAGGAATACAAACAAGCCGGAGCTAAAATTATGAACAGTGCTTCAGAAGTATACAGTTCTGCTGATCTGGTTTTGAAGGTCAAAGAGCCACAAGAGGAAGAATATGAATATTTGAGAGAAGATCTTATAATTTTTACATTTTTACATCTCAGTGCTAATCCATCTCTGGCAAAAGCTTTACTTAAGAAAAAATCTATAGGTATTTCGTATGATACAGTTCAAAATGCAGACGGTCATTTGCCACTTTTGGCTCCAATGAGTGAGGTAGCCGGGAAAATGGCGGTTCAGAAAGGTGCACAATATTTGGAAAAGCCTTCTGGTGGCACGGGGATTCTACTTGGCGGTATACCAGGGGTTTTAGCAGGTAACGTTGTTATTATCGGTGGAGGTATGGTAGGAGTTAATGCTGCAAGAGTAGCTTTAGGGATGGGGGCAAGGGTTAGCGTGTTGGATATTGATGCCAATAAGTTACGGCAAGTGAATAATATTTTTGATGGTCAAGTTAATACGATAATGTCAAATAGCAAATCAGTCGAAGAATCAGTGATTAATGCTGACCTGTTAATTGGGGCAGTTCTGATTCCAGGATCTCAAGCGCCGAAAGTAGTAAAGAAAGAAATGGTCGAAAAAATGAAAAAGGGCTCAGTAATTGTTGACGTTGCTATTGATCAGGGAGGATGTATAGAAACATGTGACCAACCTACTACTCATAGTAATCCTGTTATTGAAAAATACGGAGTCCTTCATTACTCTGTGGCAAATATACCCGGGGCTGTGCCTAGAACTTCGACATTAGCCCTTACTAATGTTACCTTATCGTATGGACTGGAAATTGCCGATAAAGGTTTAAATCAAGCGATCAAGGAAGATCAATCCCTTGCGAAAGGGCTCAATACTTATAAAGGCTATATAGTTAATGAAACAGTGGCTAATTCGTTAGGTTATGATTATACTCCAATTGATTCGTTTGAATTGAAAATATAAATATACGTTTTATAAGACCTTTGCGCTAATAAGAAACTTTTAGTGAAAATTATTTTGCAAAAAAAGGGTTTTGACGCAAAATAGCGAATAGATTTTTTATTAACAAAATAGAAACCAGAAATCCCTTATTTATGATCACCTTGGAGATCAAAACAGCACGGGCTTAGAAATATTTCAGGGTGCTATGTATTTTGATGAGGGAGGTGATGTTGAAGGTTAAAAACGTTAGAAAGAAAAACCAGGTGTTTATTAAAATTAAAAGGAAGGAGTTGTTGTAAATTGGTAGATGCTCTTTTAGCTTTTAATGACTGGCTTAACTCGATAGTGTGGGGTCCGCCTTTTATGATTCTCCTGGTTGGTACCGGTCTCTACCTCACTATTCGCTTGGGGTTTTTCCAGTTTACCCACATTGGGCATGCCTGGAAACAAACTTTTGGCCGTTTTTTTGCCAAGACAAAAGAAGATGAAGGCGGGGCGATCACCTCGTTTCAGGCGGTGTCCTCTGCCATGGCTGCTACTATCGGTGTGGGCAACATTGCCGGGGTTAGCACGGCCATTGCTCTTGGAGGACCGGGTGCTGTATTTTGGATGTGGCTTACGGCCCTGGTCGGAATGGCCACCAAGTTTGGGGAAGCCAGCCTGGGGCTTAAATACCGGGAAATTGATCCGGAAACCGGGGAAATATCCGGCGGGGTGATGTATTACATTGAGAAAGGGCTTGGCCCTAAATGGAAGCCGCTGGCTGTTGTTTACGGTTTACTGGCCGGAATCGCCGCGCTCGGTATTGGATGCATGGTGCAGGCTAACACCGCTGCTCACGCTTTTGAAACCGGTTTTGGGGTTCCGCCTTACATTTCCGGGATTGTTATTATGGTGCTGGTAGCCCTGGTTACCCTTGGCGGAATTAAACGAATTGCTATGACCGCTGAAAGAATTGTGCCCGCCATGGCTGTTATTTATATTATAGCTTCACTAATCATTATTATTATGAATATCCCTCAATTGGGCTGGGCATTCGGACAGATTTTCTATTACGCTTTTAACCCTGTTTCCGCCACCGGTGGCTTTGCCGGGGCCGGTGTGGCTGCCGCCGTTCGTTACGGGATTGCCCGGGGTATTTTTTCCAACGAAGCCGGGCTCGGAGCAGCTTCCATAGTTCACGCCCAGGCAAAAAACGTTCCCACCCGCCAGGGAATGTGGGGAATCTGGGAAACATTCATTGATACTATTGTAGTTTGTACCATGACTTCCCTGGTGATTATTCTTACCGGGGCGATCACTACCGGGACAACCGGGGCTGAATTGGCATCGTCAGCTTTTACCAGGGGGTTGCCCGGTCCCGGGGGTTACCTGGTTTTGATTTCTCTGATTCTTTTCTCATATACGACGATGCTTACCTGGAATTTTTATGGTGAAAAAAGCTGGGAATATATTTTTGGCAGGGGGGTCGTGCTTCCGTACCGGTTATTATTCCTGGTCTTTTTATTTGTAGGAGCTATTGGCGGCCTGGTCCTGATCTGGGATATTGCTGATACCATGAACGGTTTGATGGCTGCTCCCAACTTAATCGCTTTACTGGTTTTGGCTGGGGTTTTAGCCAAAGAGAAAAAAGATTACCTGGATGGATTAAAAGGGAAGATTAAACCGCCAGGCGAGTAGAATGATTAACTAAAAATAATGCTTTAGTTAATTTACCTGGTAATTAACCCCGGCCTGTCATATGATTCGATGGGCCGGGGTTTCATATTTATAACTCTGAAAAGTTGTCAAGAAATGATCTAGGTTAACTTTAGCATGAAGAACCTTTTTAAAACAGGTTAGATCATGCAGGAAAAGGTGAAGATTTCTGGAACTCTGAAATATAGCTAACAAGAATGATAAGGCGGTGCAATTGTTGACTACTCCTCTGCGGGCTACCCGGGCGGAAATTAATTTGGACAATTTAAAACATAATCTCTCTTCTTTCCGGGAGCAGATTGCCGCTAAAACAAAAATTATGGCTGTGGTAAAAGCCGACGGTTACGGTCACGGTGCAGTAGAAGTGTCAAAAGTAGCCCTTGAACATGGAGCGACCTGGCTGGGGGTGGCTTTTGTCGAAGAGGGGATTAAATTAAGGGAACACGGGTTTGAGGTTCCTCTCCTGGTGTTAAATTCTCCCTTTGCCAACCAGGTCGAATTATTTTTTAAGCACAACTTGATCCCCACTGTTTTTACTAAGGATATGGCCCGGTTGTTTTCCAAGCATGCGGTTGAAAGAAAGCAAAAAAAAGAGATTCATCTAAAAGTGGATACCGGGATGGGCCGGGTTGGCGTGTTTCCTTACACGGCAGCTGAAGAATACTTGGAAAATGTAAGAAAACTGCCAAACCTGACAGTAGGCGGCATATACACTCATTTTGCTACTGCCGATGAAAAAGATAAAAGTTACGCTGAACTGCAACTGCAAAGATTTTTGGATCTAATAAACAGGTTGAAGAAAAAAGGAATTTGCCCCCCGCTTGTCCATGCCGCCAACAGCGCAGCCGCCCTGGAGATCCCAGAATCCTGGCTCGGGATGGTCCGCCTGGGTATCAGCATGTACGGCCATTATCCCTCAAAAGAAGTAGACAAAAAAATCATCGCTTTAAAACCTCTGATGAATCTAAAAAGCAGCATCTCTTTTTTAAAACTGGTGCCGGCGGGAACCTGCATCAGTTATGGATGCACCTGGGTAACAGAAAAAGAAACCCGGGTTGCGACAATCCCGCTGGGTTACGGGGACGGCTACAGCAGGCTGCTTTCCAATAAAGCTCATGTCCTGATCAGGGGAAAACGCCACCCGGTAATCGGCAGAGTTTGTATGGATCAATTTATGGTGGATGTAAGCGCTGATCCAAAGATAAAAGCTGGCGATGAAGTAATTTTATTTGGCGAGCAGGGCAATCAGCCAATTTCGGTGGAAGAAATTGCCGATTTGCTGGGCACCATAAACTATGAAGTGCTTTGTGCTGTAGGTAAAAGAGTGCCAAGGGTTTATTTATAAAGGAAGCCGGCTTTAGCTGTTAAACCGCATCGAGGATTGACTCTTCATGTTTCTCAGCCCAAAACGCTTGCTATCGATAAAATATTGTCGTAATATAGAAAAAGAAGAATATAATAAAGCTTGACTTCCTTTGGTCTTTTATATAAAAGCGGCTAATATTATTAGCAAAGGAGGAATTGTTAAATGCCGGCTTATGAGTATATTTGTAAGGATTGTAAAAAGATAACAGAAGTTAGGACCAGTTTTGAGGAAAAGGAAAAGGGCATAAATGTGAAATGCGAACATTGCGGGAGTGATAATACGAGCCAGTATTTTGGAAACATGACAGTCACAGCAAACTTCCCCTTACATTAAAGCTTCGGGCAGTGTTTAAAAAAGGACGCGGGTAAAAAGCGCCGGTCCTTTTTTTATGCCTTTTTAGCTAATATATTTTTTGGTATTTTAAATTTCCCTTCGGTATTGAAATATATTGTAATAATTGTCACCTGGATTTTTGTGCTATATTTTTTGTTTTGCTCTTGTCTGTTTAGGGGTGGGTATATATAATGAGCCTACATCTAAATAAAAACTGGTATCGGGTGTTTATTTATGCCGATTTAGTTAAATGAGGTGAAAAATATGCTGCAGGCATCAGGGTTGTTTAATCTTGAAGAAACCCCCTATAATGAACTTTTCGCAGGTACAGAATATGTTTGGGAAGCGCTGCCCCGGATAAAATCTTATCTAAAAGAGCACCTTAATTCCAATGTAGGTAAAGTGCGCCGGGGCGAAATGGTAATTAATAAAACTTTTGTTTTATATAAGGGCGAGACCCTTAGTTCAGGTTTTGCGATTGATACAAGCGGAAAAAAACCCCTGGTGATTAAAGACGGTGTGACCATGGAAGGAGCCAGTATTATTTTCAGCGGGGCGATTTTAATGGATGATCAGATTCAAATCGGGGAAGGGACTGTTATTGAGCCAACAGCCCTAATTAAAGGGCCCACGATCATCGGAGATCGCACTGAAGTTCGACATGGAGCTTATATCCGTGGAGAAACCATGGTAGGTAATGATTGCATAGTTGGACACACCACTGAAATCAAGTCCTCGGTTATGTTGGGCGGCAGTAAAGCCGGTCATTTTGCCTATATCGGAGACAGTATTCTTGGCAAAGTCAACCTGGGGGCGGGAACCAAGTTGGCCAATGTGAAAATGGGTGATACTCCGATTGTTTTAAGGGTTGCTGGAACTTTTTATGAAACCGGGCTGCGTAAGTTTGGCGCGGTAATTGCTGACGGTGTAGAAACCGGTTGCAATAGCGTAACTGCACCTGGCACGATTATAGGTAAAAATTCCTTACTTTACCCTGGAGGAACCGCAAGAGGATGTTACCCTTCAGAAACCGTGATTAAATTTAAGCCAAAACAGGAATTTATAGAAAGAAACCGGGAGGAGAGCTAAAGCGGTGATGAATCGATTATACGGATTGCTTAAGGAAAACGGCCCCCTTACCGGGAAGGAACTGGTGGAAAAAAGCGGCCTGGAAGTGTTTGATGCCTGGAGGAACTGCTGTAAAGCAGAAGGGATAGTGACTCAAATTGTAGGGAATAGATACCTGCGGTTGGATCAGAAAGTTGCTGGTTATGCCCGCCTCTCGCCTTCTATTATGAGAGAGTTTTTAAATTATACTGTGGTGGGGCTCGATAAAGATATAGAAACTGTAGCAAAAGAAGCAGATAAACTTACCGATGAGATTACCGCTATTAGTAAAAAAAAGTTTGATTTAGCCAGGGACACTATTTACCGTTTACTTGAAGAACATCCGGGTAAAAATGCTGTAGTTGAGAAGACAGTTTTTATTATTGCTGGAGATGTGGTCTATAATATGGCCCACAAAGAACCGCGTCCTGAAGCCTCGACAGGTGAACTGGTTAAGGGTTCCGATTTGGATGTTATTGTGGTAAGCGGTAATTTACCCAAACAGGAACTTAATAAACTGGATCAATTAATTTACAGGGAAAAATATAATTTATTGGTAAGCCCGGTATTAAAAGAAGAGCTTGATTATGTGGTTAAAGATGTAAATATCGTAAAAAGCCAGGTTCAGTTTAATGATTTTAAAGCTATGGTAGCTTCAAAAATACTTTACGAAGGAGTTTACCTTTACGGTAGTTATGATCTTTACTTGTTGATTAAAAAACTTGTGACTGATTATGGCGTTAACGAAAAGCTGAACTCACTGCAAGAAAAAGCCTGGGAAGACAGACTTGAAGCGGAGAGAACATTGTTGTCGGCTCCTGGTTCTGCCGGGGAAGAAGAATTAATGACCCTATTTTACACTACTGAAGAAAAAGAGGAAATTTTTTAAAGGGTGGGGCAGGAAGCAGATGAAGATTTCAATTGTAGAGGATTATGATCAATTGAGCGAAAAGGCGGCAGCCATTGTTGCCGGGCAGTTGCAGGCAAAGAAGGATTCAGTTTTAGGGTTGGCCACCGGTTCCACTCCTGAGGGAATGTATGCGAACCTGGTTAAAATGTACCGGGAAGGTCTTCTTGATTTTAGTTCAGTGATTACTTTTAATCTTGATGAATATGTTGGACTGTCACCACAGCACCCTCAGAGTTACCAGGCTTATATGTACAGACTTTTTTTCGATCACGTTAATATTAAGCCGGAAAATATTTATATACCCTCTTTAAATGAAAATATGGATTCTGTTGTACAAGTATGCCGGGATTATGATCAAAAGATTTACCAGGCGGGAGGAATTGACCTGCAAATCCTTGGAATAGGCGTAAACGGGCACATCGGTTTTAATGAATCCGGTTCCAGTTTGCCAAAGAATACCTATATGGTAGATTTAAGCCCTGAAACCATCGAGGCAAACAGCCGCTTTTTTGATTCTGCTGAAGAGGTTCCCCACAGGGCGGTGACAATGGGTTTGGGTCCTATAATGCACGCAAAACGGGTCCTACTCTTAGCCTCCGGAAGAGATAAAGCCGAGGCGGTCAAGGAATCATTTAGCGGGCATATAACTACTCAAGTTCCCGCCTCCCTGCTCCAACTGCACCCTGCTGCTCTGGTGCTTGTAGATCATGAAGCCGCCTTTCTGCTCAACGAATAGTTATCCGGTTGCCATCATGATTTGCCAGGACGACTACTTTGTAGATATCAATCCGACAACCAGCCGCCACAGCGCTATGAGGTTCAAATAGCTTTTCTCTGTAATCTGTGGACAAACAATGATATACTATAGTTAACAAGGCAGTATTTTTGAGGTGAGCAGATGGACGCCCAGTTTAAATCGGGAGCGCTGGAAGTTAATCTTGCCCAAACAAAGCATGAGCACAAAGAACTTCCCCAAAAACATAGCTGGTTTGTTTCTCTGTCCTCTTCTTACTGGGGTATTAACAAAAGAACAGAAGAACTCTTTATTGAATACAACCACCCCCACCCAAATTATGACTATATTATAGAAAACCTGCACACGATCAGTCTAAACGACCTCTGGCTTTACAGCTCTCTTGAAGAATCGGAAGAAGCCCTTCTATTTCTCGTTTCTATCTTTAAAGATCTTTTCAATAAAGACCTTGCAGAACACCAGCGGGAGCAGCTTGTTAAAACCCTTTTTAAATTTACTGACAGACTGCTTAATGAAGGAAGTTACCCCCATAAAGTGATTTGGCGGGCCCTGGCTCTAATAGAAGAAGGCCTGGCACAAGATGAACATATTTACCTGCGCAATGCCGGTTATTTTAAAAAATACCTTTACCGGGCGGCAGCAGTCCCGGAATTTAATGAAGAAGTTTGCCGCCTGACCAAGGAGGTTTTGCGCAAAAGTTGTGCTTTTTGGGAAAGAACCACAAATGCTGAAGCCTGGTTTGAGAGTAAATCCGAATTATTTCAGCCTGTATATCGGGAGAAGATTAAGTTAATCGGAAAGGATTTCTTTGATCAACTGGCCGAGCGCATTGAAAACTCACACAGCTGGGAAGAAATCCAATCGAACCTTTTTTACAATGATATTGCCAACCATTTCCGCCACTTTAGCGAAGTATTTGAGTTTTCCGTAGAAAAAGTATATTACCTGGTATACGCCTTACATATTCCCGGTATGGCCCAATTGAAAAAACATCTCCTCTACGATCTTAACCGTCTGCTTAAAACCGCCCTTGCCGAACTTGATCACTCGCAAATTTATCACTTTGTTGATATGCTTTTTGATTTTTTCAGCGAACTCAAAGAACAGCAAACCGATACGGTCTTGGACTGTATTTTTACCCTGGGAAAAGAGATTGTCAGCATTGATCATGAAAATATCACCGATCATTATATGCAAAAATTAATTGAGTTTGGTTTTGTTTACCCCGGAAAAGTTGAATTTAACAGTGAATGGGACACAAAAGTTAAAGAAAATCATGTTAAAAACATTCGTATATGGCTCGACCTGATCGAAACCTCCCCCTACAAATTTAAAAAGCTTTTATCTGCCCTGGTGGTTAATTTAAAACTGGGCGGTATATTTATTTCCGATACGGATCTTTTTCAGCGTGATGTAACCAGGCTCTTAAATGCTGATATTGCCCCGGTTTATAAACAGGTGAAACAGTTGGCCCGTTTCTTTCCGGTCTATTTTAACGAGATCGGAGCGGAAGGAAAACTGCGCGAAGTAAGCACCCTGATCGATGAAGTGGCTGGAAGGAAAGATAACGTAATCCACTTTGTTCGCAAGCAGATTCATGCCGAAAGTAATAATACCCACATTGAACTGGTTAACCGGGTGGCTTATTACTGGCTCACCGGGGAACGCGCTCCCCTTGAAGAAATTCTTCCTCCAGATGTTTCTGCAACTATGGATGAAAACAACAGCCTTTTCAGCGGAGTTAATCAGTTAATAAAAGCTGCCTGCTCTCATTTTGCAGTTGACCATGCCGGGTTGCTACGGATTCCTGAAGATACAGTAGCAGCTTATCTGGAAACATCCTCCATAGCCCATGAGCGAGACAAAAAGCGTTTGCTCTACCTGATTCAGCTGAACCAGCTTTTGTTGGAAAAATATTCGTTTGAAACTCGGGATGTTAAAGGCTTGCTTTTAAGCAGTCGTTTTTTTACCCGTGAAGAAATTGACAATTTTGCAGCGCTGCTGGAACAAAATCGCTACCACGAGGCGTTGGAGCAGCTATATTCATTTATGAGTGTGCTTAAAGAGGTGATTTTGAGTAAATCGGAAACCAAGGCCATTGAAACCATCTACTATAAGCGGCATATAGCCGCCGGCATTCCCTCTATGTACGGCCAGTATAAAGAACCAAAATTTGAAGCCCTTGGTTTGATGTACAGGCTGGAACAGGTGGCTTCCCGCCTGATGGAAAAAACTCTTGCAGAAATTGAACTGGAATATATCTCGACCAAAACCCTGCGCAATATATATGAAGTCCTGGTGCTCTTTAAAAAAGGATTGGAACTTGATGGGATGGTAAACCAAAATTTTAACTCCACCCTGGAAATGTTTCGTTACAGCCTTACTTCAACCAGTGTGACTTTAAGTCAGCACATGAATATATTTCGGTTTATGTCCCAGCATATCAAAGAACTGATCAACGAATATTTTATCCGGGTTTATGATGAAACCATCAATGTAGTGATCCCCCAGATTTTTGATCATTCTCCGGAAACACTTGCCAGGGAATCGGAGAAATTTTACCGCGATATTCTTTCTTCTGCATTTTTAATCCAGGAACTGGATCAATTTATTACCAATGCTTTGAATATGATCAACAATATGCTAGAAAATTATTCTGAAGAGCATATTAACAATATGATGAGTTTTAACCCGGAACTGGCTATCAGCCCACTCGATTGCGAAACTCTTAAAATGGATAACCAGGTATTTCTCGGGGCCAAAGCTTATTACCTGAAAAAGTTAATGGCTTACAGTTTGCCTGTACCGCCAGGTTTTGTGATTACTACCGAAGTATACAGACACAAGGAGACAATTTTTAAGCACCCTTACATGAGCATGGAATTGCACAAAATGATTGCCCGCCAGGTTGAGGTGATAGAGAAAAAAACAGGCCTGAAATTTGGCAGCACCACTCGGCCCATGCTTTTATCAGTCCGTTCCGGGACGGCAATTTCTCTGCCCGGGGCGATGAGCACTTTTCTCAATGTGGGCATGACCGAAGAAATTGCCCGTAGTTTGGATAAAAGTCCCGAAACTTCCTGGATGGGTTGGGATTCCTACCGCCGGTTTATCCAAAGCTGGGGGATGGCATACGGGGTTGACCGGGACTGTTTTGATGAAGTAATGGTCAGAATCAAATCCAAATATGGTGTGGAAAGGAAATCAAGTTTCAGCGCAGAGCAGATGAAGGAACTGGCCCTTGAGTATAAGAAAACTTTAAACGATCACGGTGTATTTATTGTCGAGGATCCTTTCGATCAATTAAAACAGGCAATTAATAATATCTTTAATTCATGGTCTTCAGAAAGAACTGTGGCTTACCGCAGGCATCTGCAGATTGCCGATGAATGGGGAACAGCGGTTTTAGTGCAAAAAATGGTTATGGGCAATCGGTCCAAGCGTTCGGGTTCCGGGGTTGTTTTTACCCATAATCCCAAGCTTAAAAAGCCGGGGATTAATTTATATGGCGACTTTACCCTTTGCAGCCAGGGAGAAGATATCGTAGCCGGCCTGGTTTACCCCCTGCCCATTTCGGAAAGCCAGCGCAGTGATGACTATCCCGAAAGCGAGATTTCACTGGAGTCGGCCTTTCCCAAAATTTATAACCGCCTGCGGGAAATAGCTACTGATTTAATTGAAAAGTACGGTTTTAACAACCAGGAAATAGAGTTTACTTTTGAATCAGAAAATCCAGAGGACCTATATATCTTGCAAGCCAGGGAACAAAACATTGTCCAGCAGGAAAAAGTAGCAGTTTTTAGCTTGCCCGATAAAGAAATGAACCCTGTTGGCCGGGGGATTGGAATAGGCGGTGGAGCCCTGAGCGGGGTAGTCAGCTTCGATATGGAAGATTTGCAGGAAAATAAACAGAAATATCCGGATAGGGCCCATATTTTGATCCGTCCCGATACTGTGCCGGATGATATTCAAATGATCTTTATGTGTGACGGCCTGGTAACCAGCAGAGGAGGAGTCACCTCCCACGCCGCTGTGGCGGCTGAAAAGTTGGGTAAAGTATGTATTGTCAATTGCAAGGAACTGGTTGTCGATGAAGTGCAGAAAAAATGTACCATCAATAATTCGCTTATAAACAAGGGTGATTTTCTTTCGATTGACGGCAAACTGGGAATCATTTATGCAGGCAGTTATCCGGTCCATTACCTTTAATCGGTATAAAAACTGAGATAGATTATTAATTGAAGGAGGATTTGTGGTGAGCAGCTACCTGCAAAGCAAGAAAACTTTAGGAATCAACGGAGCCGGACGAATTGGCAAGTTAACTCTTTGGCATCACTTAAACGATGGGCATTTTGATTATTTTATAATCAACACCGGTCGGGGAGCAGGTAAAAAACTGGAAGATATAATTGATTACCTGGTAAAGGATTCTACTTTTGGTTCCCTGGATCGCTTTATGTATGGGTATTCCGGAAAAACTTGTACTATAGAAATTACCGAGCGGGAAGCAAACTTATTTACAATAAATGGTGTTCCGGTTAAAATTACCACTTATTCTCGGAATCCGCGGGAGATAAACTGGGCCAAAGAAGGAGTGCAGCTTGTAATTGAGTGCACCGGCAGTCATGTCGATCCAGCGGCGCCGGCCGATCAGCCGAAGGGCAGTGTGCGAGGGCATCTTGAAGCCGGTGCTGAGAAAGTTATCGTCAGCGCCCCTTTTAAAGTGGCTGATGAAGCTAAAAAAATGCCTGCAGATAGCTGCATGTTTGTTTACGGGATTAATCATGATAAGTATGATCCTTCCACCCATCATATCTTGTCTGCGGCCAGCTGTACCACTACCGGGTTGTCGCATATGATAAAACCCCTGCTGGAAACCAGGGAAACGGCGAGTGTTATTACCGCCTCGATGTCTACAGTTCACGCCGCTACCAATAATCAAAAAATCTTGGATGCAGTGCCTAAAGCAGGGACTTCAGATTTGCGCAAAAATCGCTCTATCTTTAATAATATTATTCTTACCAGTACCGGAGCTGCAAAAGCCCTGGAAGAAATTATGCCGGAAATTAAAGATATTGGCTTTATGGCCGACTCGGTAAGGATTCCCACCAATACCTCTTCACTAATTATGCTTAATGTAACTTTTAAAACCGATCTCAATGCTTCCGGGGAACCCCTGGTTAACCGGGATCTGATCAATGAAATCTATAAAAAAGCCTCTGCCGGCGCTCAAAAAGGAATGGTGGTTTACAGCGAGAAGCAAAATGTTTCCACCGATCTGGCCGGCTTTCCAGCGGCAATAGTAATTGAGGGTGTAGAAACCCATTCCCGCACAGGGTTTATCAGGCTTAATGCTGAAATCATACAGGAACATGGTGTTGAAGCGCCTACCGATATTAATATTCCGGTTACCCATGCAAAAATATTTGGTTGGTATGACAATGAATTGGGCAGCTATGTTAATCTGCTTGGCAAACTGGCCGTCTATGTGGATAAAAACATGCCCTAATTTTAAAAGTGGAGGCAGAAAATGGTAAATTCGGACGGCAAAGCAGTAGTCGCCCTCGAACAATGTTTGCGCTATCATCCCCAAACAGTGCGTAGTAGTTTAGAACAGCTTTTGGGACATTTCGGCGGAATAAATAGCCTGGTTAAACCCGGCCAAAAAGTTCTCCTTAAGCCGAACCTGCTTGCGGCTGCGCTACCGGTGGAAGCAGTGAGCACCCATCCCGTGGTGATGAAAGCCATGGCTGAAATGATCTTAGAAGCAGGCGGCAGGGTCTATCTGGGAGACAGCCCCGGCAATGATTCCCAGGAAAAAGCTTTGCGAGTATGCGGGATGAAAGAGGTTATTGAAGAAACCGGGGCGGAAACGCTTTTTTTTAATGATACAACCAATGTGGAAGTTAACAATTTTAAAAAAAGAGACATTCCGGTTGCCGCGGCCCTGAAGCAGGTTGATCTCATTTTCAACATGGGTAAGTTAAAAACGCATGCTTATACCGGAATGACCGGGGGCATTAAAAATGTATTTGGCTGTGTGGTTGGGAGCAGAAAAGCCCGCTTCCATTTGGATTATCCTTTCCCTCTTGATTTTTCCAGGCTTTTAGTCGATGTCTACCTGGCTGTAAAACCTTCCTTTTCCATCTTGGACGCGGTTATTGCTATGGAAGGAACAGGGCCCAGGCGGGGCAGGCCGCGTCAGCTTGGCTTGCTGATGGCTTCGCCCAGTGCAGTGGGCTTAGACAGGGTGGCTGCGGCAATTACCGGTTTTTACCTTGAAGAGGTTCCTACTTTGGTAGCGGCTAAAGAATTAAATTTGACCGGATCGGAGTTATCTTCAGTCCTGGTTAAAGGACTATCTCTGGAAAGAAGCAAGGTTTTAGATTTTGACAAAGGCCCTGCCGCCGGGGGGAGATTAAGTCGCCTGTTAGCGATGTTTCCGGTGGCCCGCATTCGGGACTTTTTTGCAGCAAGACGTCCCTATCCCAAAGTGAAACCTGCTCTTTGCAACGGCTGCGGGGTTTGCCGGGACAATTGTCCGGCCCAGGTAATTGAATTTAAGATGTCTATACCGGATATAGATTACCGGGGGTGTATTCGCTGTTACTGCTGCCAGGAATTTTGTGCGCAGGGGGCAATTGACCTTACAAATAAATAATTTATCTGCCCTTGCTTGCTTCCGGGAATATTTATAGCTCATTAACCCGGTAATATTCCATTGGTCTGGTTAAGATTTTATGATATAGTAAATCTAAATTGTTACAATAAGGTTTGCAGAGTTTGCCGGAGGTGTTGATGGTTGCAAGTTTTGGTCAGCGATGCATTTTCTCCCGAGGGGTTGAAAGTGCTTGAAGAACATACGGAAGTTGTTTACAAGCCTGAAATCAATAAAGATGAATTAATAGGAGAAGTGGGATCTTATGATGCCCTGGTAGTTCGCAGCCGGACCAAGGTTAATTCTGAAGTAATTGAAGCAGCTAAAAATTTAAAAGTGATCGGCAGGGCCGGAGTCGGTGTGGACAATATTGATGTGGATAAGGCTACTGAAAGGGGTATTATTGTGGTCAACGCTCCGCACGGCAATACCATCTCTGCCGCAGAGCACGCTATTGCTTTGCTTACTTCCCTGGCCAGGAACATTGCCCAGGCCGACTATTCCGTTAAGACAGGTCAGTGGAAGCGATCCAACTACACCGGCGTTGAGTTGAACCGCAAAACCCTTGGTGTAATCGGGGTGGGGCGCATTGGCAGTGAAGTAGCCCGGCGGGCCAGGGCCATGGGGATGAATATTATTGGCTACGACCCTTATATCACCACCGAGCAGGCTGAAAAAATAGGCATAGAAGTGGCTTCGTTTGAGGAGCTTTTAAAACAGACTGATTTTATTACTTTGCACCTGCCGCTTAACCAATCAACCTATCACCTGATCAGTGAAAAGGAAATAGAGTTGATGAAGCCGGGAATGCGCATTGTCAATTGTGCCCGGGGAGGACTGATTGATGAGGATGCATTGTGCAAAGCTCTTCAGGAAGGAAAAATAGAGGGTGCCGCGCTTGATGTTTTCGAACAGGAGCCGCCTGGTAGCTGCAAACTGCTGGAGTTGAACAATGTGATTTTAACGCCTCATCTTGGCGCGCTAACCCGGGAGGCGCAGTTAAATGTTGCCCGCCAGGTATCGGAGCAGGTGATCAGGGCTTTGCAGGGAGAACCAATCGTTTCAGCCGTAAATGTACCGGCGTTAATGCCGGAAACCAGGGCAGCCCTGGGGCCATTTTTACCCTTGATGCGAGTAATGGGCAGTTTCTACCTGCAGATGTTTGGCGGTTCTGTAGATGAAATTGAGATCACTTATAGCGGTGAAGTAGCCAAGATGCCGCTATCTCCATTAACTATTTCCTGTTTAATTGGATTTTTACAACATGTAGTCGGAGAAGAAGTTAACTGGGTTAATGCTTCCTATATCGCGAAAAACAGGGGTATTGAAGTCAGGGAAACTTCTACTACTGAAGTGAAAAATTACAGTAATTTAATTACCCTAAAAGCCAAGTCGGGATTTGAAGAGCATCATATTTCAGGAACCCTGCTTAACAACGATATGCGCCTGGTCAGGGTTGATGATTACCGGATTGAGATTATTCCGGCCAGCTATATGTTAGTGACCACCCACCATGATCAACCCGGCGTAGTAGGTAAAATAGGGACGTTATTAGGCAATGAACATGTTAATATTGCCTCCATGCAGCTTGGAAGGCAAAGTGCCGGTGGAGAAGCAATGATGGTTTTACAGGTTGACGATGAAATGAGCAAGGATTCATTGAATAAAGTAAGAGAGCTTGATGTAATATCATCGGCCCGATTTGTAAGCTTGCCAGGAAATATTTTTTCTGAAGCATAATCATTAAAAGAGATGAGGTGTAAATATGGTCAAGGTTTATGCATTAAGCACCTGTCCCTGGTGCAAAAAAGTTAAGAAATTGCTCGATGATCGCGGAATTAACTATGATGTAATCGATGTTGATTTAGCCCAGGGAGAAGAACAGAAAAAAGCTTTAAAAGAAGTAGAAGACTTAACCGGTAAAAGGTCTTTTCCGGTAACGGTAATTAATAACCAGGTGATCCAGGGTTTCAAACAGGAAGAAATTGCAGGGGCGCTCGATAGTGAAAAATAAAATATACTGCGAGGTGTGCCAGAGTTCTTTCGTTTATAAGGGTGTAATTAGTCCCGGACAGGTAATTGTATGTACAATTTGCGGCGCCGAACTGGAGATTAAAGAAAGTGATCCGGAGATAAAAGCGGCGCGCCTGGAACAGGATCCGGAAACTGAAATTTCTCGGAGGGCTGAAAATTTTGCCCGGTTGCGCGGCTACACCTTCAATGAAGACAAAGAGCTTGTGCTGGAAGGCCTGGTGGAAAAACACAGATTGTTTGGTGATTTTTACTGTCCCTGCCGATTTGCGCATGTTCCGGAATACGTTTGTCCCTGCCTGGAAACCCGGATGAATGAGGTGCGCAAAACAGGGAAATGTTATTGAAACCTTTTTCATCTAAAGGAGTGAGTTCACTCCTAAAATAGGCAGGAGAAAGACTAAAATATGAAGATAGATTTCGTGCGCGGTCATATGGGGGGCAACTTAATTGTCCTCGTTAAAGGAGAGCAAATACCCGGAGGCAGGGAACTGGAAACCGGGGTTAAACTGCTTAAACCTCACTACCTTTGCGCCCATGAAATAGGGATTCTTTATCCGGCAGGCAGAGCTTCCGAACTGACAGTAAAAATAGCTGAACCGACTTCGGAGTGTTTTATCAGCGCCTGCGGCGGGTTCACCCAGGTGCTCGGAGCAGCCCTGATTGAGACCGCGCTTGGCGATGATTTAGGGGTGGAGAAAAAAGAACCTTTAACAAAGGTGCTGTTGCACACCGAAGGTGGACAAGTGCCCCTGGAGATTGAAACCAAAGGCAATAAATCCCTGCGCATTAAAACCGATATGACCAGTTTTGTCCAGGAAAGTTATGAAAAGGGTATCGGTAAGTTGAAGCATGAAAATTTGGAAGTTATGCAGGCTGGTAAATTTTTAGTGATCAATGCTGATCGTTTTAAGGAAGCTTACCCGTGGGCTGATTTTGAAAAATGGGATCAAAAAACCAGGCAAAAAGTCAATGATATCCAGGATCAGTTTATTGCTGAAACCGGTGAAGATGAGTATAATGTGGTTCTTTACGACTGGCATCCTGAATACGGGATGGATTTAAGGGTGGTTTATCCGCACTGTGTGAAAGCCGATTATTTTGAACCCTCCTGCGGCACAGGCACTGTAGCCTTAGGCCTTGCAGTCCTGGCCTGGGATGAATTGCCTGAAGAAACAAAAGAACGGGATACTGTAACTCTAAAATTTGAATGTGGCGGAAATATTGAACTGGGCGGCCCGGAGATTACGGAACTGGAAATGAAAGTTGAAAACGGGCGGGTTAAGGAAGCGGCCTTATCACACAGCAAGGTCGAAATTACAGCGGTTGGAGAAGCCTGGTTATAGGGTTCCCGGAAAGGGTCAGTTTAGCTATATTAAGCCAGGCAATTTTAATATCTCCAACTGCAACAAACTCCGCAGAGTGCACCGGTAGAGCCGGTTTTAATGCTGTTATTCTTCTTCCTGTTTATTAAGATCTTTATCTTCTTCGGAAGTCTTGCCAAAGTTTTTCATTCGCTGGGCATAGGAACGAAGCGCCTGCTCTACCTTGAAGTTAATGCTATCCTCTTCGAAAGTACCGTCTTCTTTTCTCCTGCCTGCCCTGGTTCCTGTTAAAAGTTCGATCCCTTCTACAACCGTATTTACGGCGTAAACGTAAAAATCTCCCCGGCGGACGGCTTCGACAACTTCTTCTTTCAGCATCAGGTTTGGTTCATTACTCCTGGGAATGATTACTCCCTGGTCTCCGGTTAAGCCGCGGGTTTTGCACAGTTCATAGAATCCTTCAATTTTTTCGTTTACTCCACCGATGGCCTGCACTTCTCCCCTTTGATTGACGGAACCGGTTACAGCCAGGTTTTGTTTCAAGGGTACGTTTGCCAGGGAAGACAATAGAGTATACAATTCAGTGCTGGAGGCGCTGTCGCCTTCTATTTCGGAGTAACTTTGCTCAAAGACAAGCCTGGCTGACAGGGTTAAAGGCATTTCTTTAGCGTACATCGATGATAGATAACCGCTTAAGATCATCACCCCTTTGCTGTGCAGGCGGCCGCCCAGCTGTGCTTCCCTTTCTATGTCGATGATGCCTCCCCGGCCCATTCCCAGGCTGCAGGTGATCCTGGTCGGCTTTCCAAAAGAATATTCTCCCAGCTGCATCACTGAAAGCCCATTTATTTGGCCAACCTTTGCTTCTTCGGTATCGATTAGCAGGAAATTTCGTTCCATTGATTCCTGAAGTTTTTCCTGGACCAGGTTTGAACGGTAAACTTTTGATTCAATCGCCTGGTTAATATGTTCATCACGCACATAATCTTCGGAATTGGAATGGGCATAAAAACAGGCTTCTCTAACGATATCGGCTATCTCCGAAAAGCGGGTTGATAGTTTATTTTGATCTTCAGCCAGGCGCGAGCCATGCTCAACAATTTTGGCCATGGCGTTGTTATCCAGATTTATTAAGTTTTCCTTCTGACAAAAAGAGTTGGCGAAAGAACAATAGCTCTTTATGTTTTCTTCGTTGCGTTCCATGATAGTGTCAAAGTCTGCTTTTACTTTAAACAGTTCTCTAAAGTCCAAGTCCAGGTTGTACAGAAGGTGGTAAAAGATCGGAGTGCCGATGATTACAATCTTAACGTCAAGTTTGACCGGTTCCGGGCGAAGGGTTTTGGTAGCTACAAAACCAAGCTTTTCTCCCGGTTCTTCAATTTCCAACTCATTGCTTTTGATTACTCGCTTCAGGCTTTCCCAGGTGAAGGGGTTTCTAAGCAGCTCATCTATTTTTACGACAAAAAAACCGCCGTTGGCCTTGTGCAGGGAACCCCCGCGAATCATGGTGAAATCGGTAACCAGCCCTCCAAACTGGGTTTCCTTTTCGATCCGGCCAAAGATATTGTTATAGGTAGGGTTTAGTTCCAGCACTACCGGGGCGCCCTTAAGATCAGAGTTATCTACGATCACATTAACCTGGTATTTTTTAAACCTGGCTTCCTGGTCACCGGGAATAGGGAAGGGAAGAGGTTGCTGTTGTTGTTGCTGTTCCTGCTGCCTGAACATATTGATATTATCCAGCATGTCTTCCTGCATTTCTTGGAGGAAGTTGATCACCTTCGGGAACCCTTTGTATTTTTCTAACAAATCCTGGAAAAGGTGTTCCACGGCAAAGAGGGCTGCCTTGCGATCCAGTTCTTTTATTTCTTCAGCCAGCTTTTTATCAATATTTCTTGTTTCCCGGAGAGTGCTCTTAAGTTCTTCCTCGAGTTTTCGTTTTTTCTCAAAAATTTCTTCCCGCTCTTTATCCGACAAAGCGTTTAAATCCTGATCCTGCAGGGGCTTGCCGTCTTTCTGGGGCAACAGCACAAAACCGCTGGGAGTGCTTTGGATAATAAAACTACTTTCTGAAGCTTTCTGGTTAAGGTCATTAAACATTTTTTGTTTTTTTTCGTTATACTGGTTTGCCAGGTTTTCTCTTTGCGCAATGTAATCGTCGCTTTCAAAAGCGCGCGGAATCTCCTGGCGCGCGTTTTCCACCAGGCTTCCAACATCTTTTTCCAGCACAGCTCCCTGGCCTGCCGGGAGCACCAGGTTGTGTGGTTGGTAGGGAGATTTAAAGTTATTAACGTAACATAGGTCAGAAGGAGTGGGAGCTTCTTTAGCGATTTGATCTACGTAGTTTTTTACCGCCGTTTCCTTTCCTGTGCCTGGCATACCGGCGGCATATATATTAAAGCCGGGACTTTTTATGTTTAAGCCAAATTCCAGGGCGTGCAAAGCTCTATCTTGCCCCACTATGCTCTCGCTGTTTCCGTCTTTTTTAACCGGGCTCTCGATGGTGGTATCCTCCGGTTTGTATTCCAACCTTAACTTTTCTGCCGGGATTTTCATGCTTTCCATTAAAAAAGTCTCCTTTTTTTAGAATAAATTAATGTTAGCAAATAATTTAACAAGCAATCAAATTTAATGCCCATGGTTAAAGCCGGTTCAAGTACTGCTTCAAATGCTCAGGCATTTGTTCAGGTTTGATCACCTGGTGATGCTTTACCGGTTTTTTTTCCAGTTTTGCCAGGTTTACTGGAACCGGCATTCCGGTTTCCCGGTTTAAAATCTTGATCATATCAAATTCGCTTAGGTTATTTATCTTGTTTTTATCGAACAGGGCCTGCAGGGTGCTCCCGGCGAATTTATAGGGGCTGGCTGTGGATAAAAGGACCGAGGTAGTTGGGTCATTTTCCTTTTCCCGGTATTTGTCCAGCACGTTTTTCCCAACCGCAGTATGCGGGTCGGTTAAATAGTGGTAATTCCGGTAAGTGTCAGCTATAGTCTGCAGGGTTTCATCATCTCCGGCATAATCCGACCAGAACAATTCCTGTATTTTTTTGTGAGTTTCCTGATCGATTGTGTAAGTGCCTGTTTCGGTTAGCTGGTCCATCCAATATGATATTTTTTCACCGTCGTGGTTGGTTAACTCGAATAGCAGGCGTTCAAGATTGCTCGATACCAGGATGTCCATGGAAGGAGAATGGCTCCTATAAAAAGGCCTGCGCTTGTCATAAGTGCCTGTGTTAATAAAATCAGTGAGGACATTATTGCGGTTGGCGGCACAAATCAACCGGTTAACCGGCAGGCCCAGGCATTTGGCATAATAACCGGCCAGGATATTGCCAAAATTGCCGGTGGGAACAACAAAATTTACTTTATCTCCGGCTTTGAGAGCTTCCCGGTTGATCAGCTGGCGGCAAGCGAAAAAGTAATATACTATTTGAGGCAGCAGGCGCCCCCAGTTAATTGAATTGGCCGAGGATAATCGGTAGCCCGATTTCTGCAGCTTTAAAGAGAATTCCTGGTCATTAAAGATTTGTTTAACTGCGCTTTGCGTATCATCAAAATTACCTTCTACGGCGAATACTCCCACATTTGAGCCTTCCTGGGTGGTCATTTGCAATCTTTGAATTTCACTGACTCCTCTTTCCGGGAAGTAGACAATGATTTTTATTCCGGGGACATCGCGAAACCCTTCCAGGGCTGATTTGCCGGTATCGCCGGAAGTAGCGGTTAAGATCACTATTTCTGAAGCTTCACTGGCGGTTTCAACTGCGGTTTTTAAAAGGTAAGGTAAAATCTGCAGGGCAATATCTTTGAAAGCATAGGTGGGACCGTGAAAGAGCTCCAGGACATCTAGTTGGCTGGAGAGTTTTTCCAGAGGAGTGATTGCCGGCTGGTCAAAAGTATCCTGAGTGTAAGCGGATTGAACCGCGTGTTCTATTTCCAGCCGGCTGTAATCTTTCAGGAAAGGTTCAAAAATGGCCGTGGTTGTTTCCCGGTAATCACTGGCAGACAAATTTTCTACTTTAATGGACTGGAGCGGTTCAGCAGGGACGAATAGCCCTCCGTCAGGCGCTAACCCCTTGATGATTGCTTCTTTGGCGGTGGTGGGCCCTGTTTGACCCCTGGTGCTGTAATAACGCATTTAATCTGCCCCTTTTGATATTATTTCTTGGTGCATTATAAAAATTCGCCATTAATGGGGGAAATTCCTTTATGGTGTTTAAAGCTTGTCCTTTTGCTCCTGGATTTCTTGGCCTCCGGCCCGGTGCCCTTGACAAAAGTAAGTTAAAAGTATATTTTCATGGCACAGCTTGCAGTTCCTGCAAAATTTTGCCTCTGCCAACCTGGTAAAGGAGCGTGATTAACACTTGAAGTACATAGTAATTGTCGGAGACGGGATGGCTGATTACCCTATGGAGCAGTTGGGTAACAAGACAGCTTTGCAGTATGCTCAAACTCCTTCGTTTGACCGGATTGCCGCTGAAGGTGAAGTTGGATTGGTCAAAACAATTCCGGGTGATCTGCCTCCGGGAAGTGATACGGCTAATCTTTCGGTAATTGGTTATGACCCGCTGCAGTACTATACCGGGCGTTCTCCTTTTGAAGCGATTAGCCTGGGAGTGGAATTGGAACCCACCGATGTTTCTTTTCGCTGCAATTTGGTTACTCTTTCAGAGGATGAACCTTACCGGAGTAAAATGATGAGCGACTACTGTGCCGGTGAAATATCAACCGAGGAAGCTGGTGAACTTATAGCTGCAGTAAATGAAAAGCTTGCAACAGAGAAAATTGAATTTCACAGCGGTTTTAACTACCGGCATCTTATGGTTTGGCATGGCGCCCCTGATCATTGGGAGCTAACCCCGCCCCATGATATTAGCGGACAGGCAATCAGCAGTTACCTTCCCGCAGGGGAGGAAAGCGACAAATTAAGGTTAATGATGGAGGAAAGTTACAGGATTCTTGCCGACCACCCGGTAAACCGTAAAAGAATTGACAAAGGGCTAAACCCGGCCAATTCCATCTGGATCTGGGGCAACGGCAAGAAACCGCTTTTGCCCGCTTTTAAGGAAAAATACGGTTTGAACGGGTCGGTAATTTCGGCTGTTGATCTGGTTAAGGGGATCGGCTTATTTGCCGGTCTCGATTTGATTAAAGTAGAGGGGGCTACTGGCAACCTGGATACCAATTACAGGGGAAAGGCTGAAGCGGCGATTAAAGCGCTTCAGGGCGATCAGGATTTTATTTACCTGCACGTTGAAGCTCCCGATGAATGTTCCCACCGCTTTGAAACGGAAAATAAGCTCAAAGCAATTGAATTAATCGATCAAGAAGTGGTAAAAACAATCACTGATTATTTGGAAAAAAGCGGTTTTGACTATAATATACTAATGATTACCGATCATTACACCCCGCTTTCGCTGGGAACTCATACCAGGGAACCGGTCCCTTTTGCCATTTATCGCAGCAGCGGCCCTAATAAGGTCCAGGAACTAAAATTTGATGAAGCCAGCGCTTCCGGCACCGGTTTATTTATAGAGGAAGGTTACCGGTTAATGGACCGCTTTATAAAACAGGCATGATCAAAACGGATCGCGGGAAAATACTAACTTTTAACTTCATGGCTCTCTTCGGGGCGGTATTTTTCCTTTTCTTTGCCCTGGATTTTTATATCCCTGTTCTGCCTTTTTATGTGATCGAGGTTGGGGGAAGAGAAACCGCAGTGGGGATGCTGATGGGGCTATTCACTTTTTGTTCGGTTGTTCTGCGGCCCTTCCAGGGGCGCACTCTCAACCGGCGCGGCCGTAAAAGGCTTTTGATTATGGGCATTGGCCTTTATGCCGCTGGTGGCATGGGTTTGCTGTTTTTACCGCCCTTACCGTTGGTTTTTATCTTCCGCGCCGTTCAGGGTTTTGGTTGGGGAGCTTTTTTGCTGGCCTATAATACCCTCACTCTTGATTTGGCCCCCGAGGGTAGAAAGGGGGAAGCGCTTGGCTTAATGGGGATGGCCCCGCCGCTTTCCCTGGCTACCGGGCCGCTTATTGGTGAACAATTAAGGCTTGGCACCGATGGCAACTACCTGCTGCTATTTTTAGTAGCCTCAGTTGCCGCCCTGTTTGCCCTTTTCAGCGGTTCTCTGGTTAAAGAGTCTTCATTCAATGAACAACAAGGAAGCGCAATAAAAGGAAGCGAGACGACAGGGGTAAAAGCGCCGCTTTATTCCCGGAAAGTGCTTTTACCTTCTTTGATTATTTTTTTCATGACCTTTAACCTGGGCAGCATCCTTACCTTCCTGCCCCTTTTAGGAGAAGTCCGGGATATCCAGGCTGTGGGATACTTTTTCACTATATTTGCTCTAACTGCAGTGTTTTCCCGTCCGGCAGCGGGCCGGCTTTCCGACTATTTGGGCAGGCCTAAAGTTTTTTTACCCGCCCTGGTCATTGCTTCTACAGCTTTGGCGATGATTGCCTTATCTTATTCTTCGCAGCTCCTGCTGCTCAGCGCTTTTATCCTGGGGCTGGGGTTTGGCGCCGGGCACTCCTCGGTGCTGGCCATGGCGGCTGACCGGATGTCACTTGTGGAACGGGGTGTGGGGATGGCCACATTTACCGCCACTTTTGATCTGGGTATTGTAGCCGGTTCAAGCACCCTGGGGATTCTTTTAAACTGGTTTGACTTTAAAGCGGTATTTTTTCTTTGTGCCCTGGTAATGTTTGCCCCGGTTTTTATTTATATTTTCAGGTACCGGGTAAAAAACAGCTTTATTCGGTTAAAAACCTGAGTATTTTTATATCAGCAAACTTAATCAGCTTTTTAAAATGCTGGTTGATTAATGTGGGAGGGACAAAAATGGCAGAAACTATGACCTGCAAAATCTTAAGTAAGCACCTGGTGGAAGGGCAGCTGAAGAAAGGCTCGGAAATTGGTATTCGCATCGACCAGACCTTGACCCAGGATGCCACCGGGACCATGGCCTACTTACAGCTGGAAGCATTGGGAATCGATCAAGTAAAAACCGATCTGTCGGTTAGCTACGTGGACCACAACACTTTGCAGAACAGTTTTGAAAATGCCGATGACCACCGTTTCCTGCAGTCGACGGCGGCTAAGTTCGGAGTCTGGTTTTCCCGTCCCGGCAACGGAATTTGTCACCAGGTGCATCTGGAGCGGTTTGGAGTTCCCGGAAAAACCCTGCTAGGTTCGGACAGCCACACCCCGACTGCCGGCGGCCTGGGCATGCTGGGCATTGGCGCCGGTGGCCTTGATGTGGCTGTAGCCATGGCCGGCGGGCCATTTTACTTGACGGTACCGGAAGTGTTAAAAGTTAATTTAAACGGCAGCCTGCCTCCCTGGACCGGGGCCAAGGATATTATCCTGGAACTGCTTCGCCGGCTTTCAGTTAAAGGCGGGGTGGGAAAAGTAGTTGAATACGGCGGTCCGGGAGTGGAAAAACTATCCGTTCATGAAAGGGCTACCATAAGCAACATGGGTGCCGAACTGGGAGCCACTACTTCGCTTTTCCCCAGCGATGCTGTTACCCGCAGGTTCCTGGAAGGACAGAACAGGGCAGATCAGTTTGTGCCGCTGGAAGCAGATCCCGGTGCTGAATACGAGCATGAAATTACCATCAATTTGGACAACCTCGAGCCTTTGGCGGCAATGCCGCACAGCCCTGACGCGGTAAAACCGGTAAAAGAGATCGGCCCGCTTAAAGTCGACCAGGTGGCGGTGGGCAGCTGCACCAATGGTTCCTACTACGACCTGCGCCTGGTAGCGGAAGTGCTTAAAGGTAAAGTGATTCATCCCGGGCTCAGCCTGGTGGTTGCTCCCGGTTCCCGGCAGGTCTCCATGGCTTTGGCCAAGGAAAGCACAATTGAAAGCCTGCTGGCTTCGGGAGCGAGGATTCTTGAATCGGCCTGCGGTCCCTGCATCGGCATGGGGCAGGCCCCTCCTTCAGGGGGAGTTTCCGTGCGTACCTTTAACCGGAACTTTGCCGGGCGCAGTGGGACCGCCGATGCCGGGGTTTATCTGACCGGTCCGGCTGCAGCAGCGGCCGCCGCCCTTACTGGAGAATTGACCGATCCCCGCGAACTGGGCAATTATCCGCAGTTGCCTGAAACTTACCTGCCGGTGGTGGATGACCGCATGCTGTTAGAACCGCCTGAGGATGGAAGCAAAGTGGAAATAATAAGGGGTCCCAATATAAAACCCCTGCCTCTTAATGAAGCTTTGCCTGAAAAGCTGGAACTGAAGGTTTTACTGACGGTGGAAGATAATATAACTACCGATCATATTTTGCCAGGCGGCTCGAAGGTACTGCCGCTCAGATCGAATATTGAAGCTATAAGTGAATATGTATTTGCCTCCCTGGACCCGGACTTTCCGGCAAAAGCTAAGGAATATGGCAGGGGGCTGGTTATAGGGGGCGAAAATTACGGCCAGGGATCGAGCCGTGAACATGCGGCCCTGGCACCCATGCACCTGGGAGTCAAAGTGGTTTTGGCCAAATCTTTTGCCCGGATCCACCACGCTAACCTGGTTAATTTCGGCATATTGCCCCTTACTTTTGCCGATCCCGCCGACTATGAACAGGTTTCACCCGGGGATGTACTGATCCTGGAAGATTTGCATCAGCAGTTAAACAACCGGGAGATAATTGTGCAAAACAGGCAAAGCGGTCAAAAGATTAAAGCCCTGCACCACCTTTCGCCGCGCCAGGTTGAGGTGGTCAAAGCCGGAGGACTGCTTAACTACACCCGTCGCTAGAGTTATAGGCGGCCGCGATTGCGCAGGCAAAAGGGGCTTCGTGGGTTAACGATATGGTTACAGCTGTAATCTTGCGTTCTTCGGCCAGTTTTGCGGCGATGCCTGAAAGCTTTACTTCGGGCTGTTTTCCTGCGGGGGCGAAAATTTCAACCTCGCGCATGGCGGCCGGGCCGATCCCGCAGCCGATTGCCTTTAAAACAGCTTCCTTGGCTGCAAAACGGGCAGCCAGGGAAGCCATTGGGGCTCCTTTTTCCTGGAACTGCGCCTTTTCCCGCTCTGTAAACAGCCTGCTTAGAAAACGTTCGGGAAATTTACCATACACTTTTTTAATCCTATTAACGGCTACAAGGTCAACTCCGACCCCAAGAAGCATTAAATTCACCCCCGGAAACTTATTATAGCATGGTAATTTGCCAATTACATCACTGCTGGCAATACCACAAGGTCTTTTTTTTTGTATCTCTACACCTTTGGTTGGCAGTAGATCTACATTCCCTATTGAGTGGGGATTTTAATAAAGTTTATAATTCCAGGTGAATTCACATGTCGAGAACTCTATTAGCGTATTTTGGCTCGTTAAACCGGCAAACAAAAAGGCAACGATAACAGCTTTAATCTAAAGCAATGCTTTCGCTATATTACTTGTTTTAATCAGGCATCTTTGGCTGCCGGGTGGTCTTGACAGGTACCGGTTAACGTGCATGATATAATATCGTAAGCAATAAAATTTATGTATAAGGTTGAATCCAGTGATGAAAAAATCAGCAGAGCAATTTGTGGAAACAGTTAAAAAATATAAAGCGATAGCCATTTATGTGCCCGGGTCGCCGGATCCGGATGCGATTGCTTCAGCTTATGCCATAAAATTGATCTTGAAGCACCTTTCTATTAATGCGGATATTTTTGCTGAAAGAAAGTTGTCGCTTTCGCAAAACCAGGCTTTTCTCGAGAGGTTAAAAATCCCGGTTGTATTTGATAAAAATATCAATTTAAAAAAGTACCAGGCCTACATCGTCCCTGATTTTCAGAACAACCGGGTGGAGTATATTGGGGAAAAGATACCATGCGCCGTTCACATAGATCATCATGAGAAGTCAAATGGTAACGTAAAAGCGGATTATTCTCTTATCAATACTGATGCGGGTTCAACCAGTACCCTGGTAGCACTCATTATGAAAAACATGGATATCACTTTTAGCGAAGAAGAAATGAGAGCTGTGGCTACTGCCCTGACCTTTGGTATTCAAACCGATACTGACCGCTATAACAATATTACCTTCTTGGACCTTGAAGCGTTAATATTTTTGTCAAAGTTTACAGATTCCAGCATTTTGGAAGGGATAAGCAGTACACCACTGCCCCCTGAAACCTTTCAGTATTACAAAATGGCAAAAGAAAATGAGGTTATATACAGCGATTGGGCTTTTTACGGAATTGGGTATATTGATGCCGAAAACAGGGATTCAATTGCTTTAGCTGCTGACATGATCCTTGAAAAAAGTGCTTATAATACGGTCGCTGTTTTTGCTATAATTGAAAATCAGCAAAAAGGCGAAATGTATCTTGATGTTTCGTTCAGGTCAAAAAGAAGAGCTCTTGACCTGAACCGGATTATCAAAAAAATTACTCCCAATGGAGGCGGCAGGAGTTATAAAGGTGCCTACCAAATTGATTTGGATTATTTTTTGAATGCCCCGGACAAGCAACTCCTCTGGAAGGTCGTCGAAGCTACTACCTTAGAAACCCTGCGGCGCAGCAGGGATAATCTGCATGAAAAAAGAATTAGAAAAGTATATGATGATTTAAGGCGCAGAATGCTAACTTTTTTTGATAAGGAAAGTAAGTGAAGCTAAAAGAGATTGAAGAGCGATCTTATAGTTTTTATAATTGGCGGATAACTATTGACCAGTTTCATTTTTGAGTTTTGATTATTTTTATTGCTTTTTGCAGGTTTCTGTGTTAATATTTAGACGATAATTTGCCCTCAACATTAGGGTTATTTTAGGAGGTAATTTGTTAATGCAAGGTAAGGTAAAATGGTTTAACTCTGAAAAGGGGTATGGCTTCATCGAGGTTGATGAAGGCAAGGATGTTTTTGTTCATTACTCGGAAATTCAGGAAGAAGGATTTAGAACCCTGGAAGAGGGCCAAGTTGTAGAATTTGAGAGTGTTGAAGGAAACCGCGGACCGCAGGCGGCAAATGTGGTGAAGGTGTAACAGGGGTTTACACTGGATCAATATAAATTAAGGGTGACTTCACAACCGGCAAAGGTGCCGGTTTTTTATTGTGTGTCCCCGGTATGGGCATTAGCCAGGTGGTGAAAGTGTGTTGTAGTCCTGGAGTAACTACCAGCCGGGGGCAAGGAGTTCGCTGCGAGGCGGAACCTGGAGGAGTCTAAACAAACTTCCTTTCTGTTGTTCTTTGGGCAACAGTTTTTTTTGGGGATATAATTTGTGAATAAGAAAATTGAGTTTAACCATTGACACTTATAGGTGCAGGTGTTATGCTTTTGCCTGGCAGATATCCGAGTTGTTTGGTCGGGATTAAAAAGGAGACGTTGTCACCAAGATGAAACTTTCGGCTAAAGTGGAATACGGGGTAAGGGCGATGGCTATTCTAGCCTTGTATTATGAAACCGGGCCATTGCCCCTGCGTGAAATTGCCGAACAAGAAAAGATCTCACTTAAATTTTTAGAACAAATAGTCCCTGCCCTGAGGAGGTCCGGATTAGTTTCCAGTGTGCGGGGCTCACAGGGAGGGTATAAATTATCCCGGCCCCCTGAAGAGATTAAAGTAGGAGATATTGTGCGTTCTGTTGAAGGACCGATAACTCCGGTAGACTGTCTGGCAGAAGACCGGGATGATTCTTGCTGCCATCACAAAGACGGCTGTCTGACCAGGCAGGTTTGGGAAAAATTACGGGATAAGATTAATGATGTTTTAGATGAGGTTACCCTTAACGAATTGATTGCTTTAAAGCCGACCCAAACTTTATAACTGCGGGGAGGAATTTATGATGGCAAATCGGCTAGTATATATGGATCACGGGGCCACCACCCCTCTGAGGGAAGAAGCTCTTGAGGCGATGATGCCTTTTTTGAAAGAACAATATGGCAATCCATCCAGCCTCCATGCGCCGGGCAGGAGTGTTCGCAATGCAGTGGAAGAAGCAAGGGAGAAAACAGCCCGGGCCCTGGGAGCAGAGCCTGAAGAAATTTATTTCACTTCCGGGGGAACAGAAGCTAACAATATTGCCCTGCGGGGGGCGGCAAAAAAACATTCCGGCGGTGGACATATCATAACTTCAGGAATTGAGCATCATGCTGTCCTTGATGTTTGCAAAGACCTTGAGCAAGAAGGCTATGAAGTTACCTTTCTGCCTGTCGACCGCTACGGCCGGATTGAACCCGGAGCAGTCAAAGAAGCAATAAAAGAAAATACATTTATGATTTCGATTATGGCTGCCAACAATGAAATTGGAACTACCCAGCCAATTCAGAAAATAGGGGAGTTGGCTAAAGAAAAAGGGGTTTTATTTCACACCGATGCAGTGCAGGTAGTGGGACAGCTCCCGGTGAATTTAGGAGAATTGAATGCTGATTTTCTTACCCTGTCGGCGCATAAGTTCAATGGGCCCAAAGGTATCGGTGCTTTATACATGCGTAAAGGAACAAAGATTGATCCTTTATACCATGGAGGAGGCCAGGAAAGAAAGCTTAGACCCGGGACTGAAAATGTGCCCGGAATAATCGGCCTTGGCCGGGCCCTGGAGTTGTCAACAGAAGAAATACCTGATAAGAAAAAGCACCTGGGATCACTGCGAGACCGATTGATTAACGGGTTGCTGGATATCGGCGACGTTATATTAAATGGTCATCCTGTAGAACGCCTGCCTGGCAATGTGAATGTTAGTTTTCATTATATTGAAGGGGAGTCGGTATTGCTTAGCCTGGATATGGAAGGAATTGCCGCATCCAGCGGTTCGGCATGTTCTTCTGGTTCTCTTGAACCATCGCATGTTCTTTCGGCCATTGGGCTGGATCAATCTGTGGCTCATGGTTCGATACGCTTTAGCTTGGGCAGAGGGAACACTGAAGAGGATATCGATATGGTCCTGGAAAAAGCGCCTCCGATAGTGGAGCGGCTGAGAAGGATGTCTCCAACCTATCAGCAATCACAATAATCTTTACAGCGATAGTTTAGAGAGGAGTACGATTTATGTACAATGACATAATCGTGGATCATTTTAATAACCCCCGCAATGTTGGAGAGCTGCCGGATGCGGATGCTGTTGGGGAAGCCGGCAGTTTTAAGTGCGGCGATACCATGAAATTATATCTAAAGGTAAAAGACGGCTGTATAGATGATATTAAATTCCAGACTTTTGGTTGTGCAGCAGCTATTGCCAGCAGCAGTATGCTTACTGAAATGGTTAAAGGCAAAACTTTAGATGAAGCGCTGCAGGTAACCAACGAAGATGTCGCCAATGAGCTTGGAGGGCTTCCCCCCTTAAAAATGCACTGCTCAAACCTGGCTGCAGATGCCCTGCACAATGCAATTACTGTATACCGTGAAAGGCACCAGGCCGGTTAAGCATTGCAGGTAAAAAAAGTTGGCTCAGGCTGGTTCTGTTAACTTGACAAACCTCGTTGGAGAATGTTATTTTCTTATTAGCTTTAGCACTCTAAAGGAAAGAGTGCTAAAGAGTAGAACGGGGTGAGCAGCATGACTACAATACTTGGGGAAAGAAAAGAGGAAATTCTTCGAGCTGTAGTGGCTAATTATATTAAAACGGCTGAACCAGTTGGTTCGCGGACAGTTGCAAGAGCATACCCGGTAGGATTAAGTTCGGCGACAATCCGCAATGAAATGGCCGATTTAGAAGAAATGGGTTATCTGGTGCAACCGCATACTTCTGCTGGAAGGGTCCCTACCCAGCTTGGTTATCGTTATTATGTCGATAATTTGCTGGAAAATGAGCAAATCAGCGCAGATAGCGAACTTGATATCAGCGGTTCTTTGAGCCCAGAAAAAATGCGGGAAATAGAGCAGATTATCACCAATTCAACTAAAGTTTTATCGCAGGCAACGAACCAAACTTCACTGATTATGGGACCGCAGTTTAAGAAAAGTGCTTTCCACCAGATTCGCATTCTGCCTCTTGATGAGAAGCGCGGCCTGGTGGTATTAATTACTGATACAGGTTTTATCAAAAACAAGGTGATTAATCTGCAGCAGCAATTGAGTCAAACTGAACTGCATCAGGTTGTTTCCTATCTGAACCAAAAACTTTATGGCCTGACAATAGACCAGGTAACCACCTCGCTAATTAACGAGTTGAAGCGGGATCTTTTCCGCCGCCTGGAAATTTTGGAACAGGCATTTATTTTGCTCGAAGAAAGCTTAAAAGAAGAAAAGCAAATCAGGGTTTTTTTAGGCGGCACTACTAATATTCTTAACCAACCGGAGTTTAGAGATGTTAACAAAATCCGCCGGATGTTGAATCTGTTTGAGCAGGAGCCGCTTTTATTTAAAATACTGGAAGATAACTCCAGCGAAGATAATATTGTAGTAAAAATCGGCGCGGAAAATGAGTTTGAAGATATTAAAGAGTGTACTTTGATTACAGGAACATACCGGATACATGATAAAACTCTTGGTACAGTTGGAGTTCTCGGGCCGACCAGGATGGATTACGGCCGGGTGATCAACGTAATGCGGTATCTTCTCGATCATTTAAACCGGAGCCTTAGCAGTTCTTAAACCCGGGCAAACTTTTTTCCTTCCTTCCGGGATATGTAACCGGCTTGAGAATTTTCGCGGTTTTTAATCATATAAGAGAATTTTTAAATGAAGCAGGTGGAATACTTTATGAGCGGTAAAGACAAAAAGAAAAACCAGGAAGAAATGCACGAAGAACAAAAAAAACAGGAAGCAACGGAGCAGGTTGACGAATCAGAAGAAGGTAAAGAAGATTTTACCCAGGTCCAGGTTGAAGATGAAGAGAAAGATGAAGTTTTGGAGACGGGGCCTGCGGAAATTGTAGATGAAGAACCAGAGCATGCTTCGGAAGAAGTGGCGGCAGACGAAAGCGAACAGGAAAACTGGCAACAGGAAAAAGAGGAACTGTTGGACCGGATCAAACGCAAGCAGGCTGAAATGGATAACCTGCGGCGAATTAGTAAAAAAGAACAAACCGAGGCAAGAGAGTATGCCCTGTATGATTTTTTAGTTAGACTACTTCCGGTTTTGGATAACCTTGAGCGAGGGTTGGAAACAGCCCGAGCCGATGAAGAGGTGCCCGACTCATATGTAGACGGGTTGGAGATGATTTATAAGCAGCTCTATCAAGTTCTGGAGCAAGAAGGAGTCTGCGTTGTTGAAGCAGAAGGCGCTCCATTTGATCCTCACTGTCATCATGCAGTGATGGAAGTGGAAAGTGAAGACGAGCAACCGGGGAATGTAGTTGAAGTTTTACAGAAAGGTTACTGGCATCGGGATCGGATTCTTCGCCCAGCTATGGTGAAGGTCTGCCGAGAATAGATTAACTTTGCAAACTTTATAATTTAGGAGGAAGTAAAAATGGGAAAAGTATTAGGAATTGACTTAGGGACAACCAACTCAGCAGTTGCAGCGCTGATCGGCAGTGAACCTGAAATTATTGCCAACGCCGAGGGTAGCAGGGTCACTCCCTCAGTGGTTGCATTTTCGAAAGACGGTCAGAGATTAGTAGGCCAGGTGGCTAAACGCCAGGCAGTTACTAACCCTGAAAGAACCATTCTTTCTATTAAGCGGGAAATGGGTACGGATCATAAGGTAAACATTGATGATAAAGAGTATACCCCCCAGGAAATCTCGGCAATGGTTTTGCAAAAACTTAAAGCAGATGCGGAAAGCTACCTGGGCGAGCAGGTAACCCAGGCTGTAATTACGGTTCCGGCATATTTCACTGACAGCCAGCGTCAGGCAACCAAGGATGCCGGCACCATTGCCGGAATGGAAGTTTTGCGTATTATAAATGAGCCGACTGCTGCAGCCCTCGCTTACGGACTTGACAAGCAGGGTGAAGATCAGAAAATCCTGGTTTTTGACCTTGGCGGCGGGACTTTTGACGTTTCCTTGCTTGAACTTGGCGATGATATCGTAGAAGTTAAGGCCAGCAGCGGGAATAACCGCCTGGGCGGCGATGATTTTGATCAAAGACTGGTCGATCATATCGCCGATGAATTTAAAAAAGATCAGGGTATCGATCTCCGGCAAGATCGTATGGCTTTACAGAGATTGATAGAAGCGGCAGAAAAAGCCAAGGTAGAACTGTCTTCAGTGCCTTCCACTGACATTAACCTACCTTTTGTTACGGCAACCCAGGAAGGGCCCCGGCACCTTAACATGACAGTTACCAGGGCAAAATTTGAGGAATTAACCGGCGACCTGGTGGAAAAAACTATGGGACCAACCAGGCAGGCGCTTTCCGATGCCGGGTTAACTGCGGATGATATCGACAAAATTATCCTGGTGGGCGGAGCGACCAGAATTCCTGCTGTTCAGGAAGGAATTCGCGAACTTCTCGGTAAAGAACCGCACAAAGGAGTTAACCCTGATGAAGTAGTGGCCATGGGCGCTGCTTACCAGGCGGGAGTGCTTGGCGGGGAAGCGAAAGATGTGCTACTGCTTGATGTTACCCCGCTTTCACTGGGGATAGAAACTCTTGGCGGGGTTTTTACCAGGATTATAGAGCGCAATACTACGATCCCAACTGAGAAAAAACAGATCTTTTCTACTGCCGCCGACAACCAAACCAGCGTGGATATCCATGTTTTGCAGGGCGAAAGAGCCATGGCGGCCGACAATAAAACTCTGGGGCGGTTTATGCTTGATGGTATTCCACCGGCTCCGCGCGGTGTGCCCCAAATTGAAGTTGCCTTTAATATAGATGCCAACGGCATAGTCAATGTTTCAGCTAAAGATCTGGCTACCAATAAAGAACAGAAAATTACGATTACCGCTTCCAGTGGCCTTGATCAAGGACAGATCGATGAAATGGTTAATGAAGCGGAAAATTTCGCTGAGGAAGACCGCAAGCGCAAGGAGTTAGCTGAAGCACGCAATCAGGCTGATTCCCTGGCGCATAGTGCAGAAAAAACCTTGAATGATTTGGGCGATAAAGTTGAACCGGAAAAAGCGGAAGAAGTTAGAAATGCTGCTGCTGAACTCCGTGAGGCGGCCCAGGGTGAAGATCTGGACCGGATCAAGGAAGCTACCGATAAAATGAATAATTACATGCATGAGCTTTCTTCCAAACTATATGAGCAGCAACAGGCAGAGGCGCAACAGACAGCAGAAGCGGGTAGTGGGGCTCAGGATGCAGGAGAAAATCCTGCTGATGATGAAAATGTAGTTGATGCCGATTTTGATGTGCAGGATGATCAAGAAAAAGAGGAGAAAGATAAAGAAAGTTAAACGAGGAATTATCAGTAGTGAAAGGGAAATTTTTAAGAATAATTGAGTTAAAAGGGTGATGTTTGGATATGAGTAAACGTGATTATTATGAAGTTTTGGGGTTAGAGCGCAATGCGTCCAGTGAGGAGATTAAAAAAGCATACCGCCGCTTAGCCAAGCAGTACCATCCTGATTTTAATAAAGATGATCCTGATACAGAGGAAAAATTCAAGGAGATTAAGGAAGCTTATGATGTATTAGGCGATTCCCAAAAACGGGAACATTACGACAGATTTGGGCATCGGGAAGGATCTGGCAGTGGTGCCGGAGGTTTTAATGGTTTCGGGGGAGCAGGTTTTGGCACCACCGGTTTTGGCGGTATTGATGAGATATTTGAGCAGTTTTTTGGCGGAATGGGCGGAATGGGCGGCCGCCGGCGGTCTCCAGGCCCTGAACAGGGGACCCATTTGCGCTATGATCTGGAAATCACCCTGGAAGAAGCTTTCCATGGTGGGGATAAAGTAGTAACCATTCCCCGAACTGAAAACTGTCCCGATTGCAAGGGCAAGAAGACCAAATCCGGCCTGGATGGAGATACCTGTTCTTCCTGCGGAGGCAGCGGTCAGCAGCAATATTCCAGAAGCACTCCTTTTGGCCGGTTTATCAGTATGGAAGTCTGCCGTAATTGCCGCGGAGAAGGGGTAGTGATCAATGATCCCTGCCCGACCTGTAATGCCCAGGGTAGAGTGGTTCAGGAGAGAAAGATAGAGATCAAGATTCCACCCGGAGTTGAAGATGGTTCCAGACTGCGGGTCAGTGGAGGCGGTGAAGCCGGTATGCGTGGCGGCCCCTCCGGAGACCTTTATGTAGTTTTCAGAATTCGCCCCCATAAGTTATTCCAGAGAAAGGGCAGCGACCTGTGGCTGGAAGAAACTATAAGTATCAGCCAGGCAACGCTGGGTGTGGAAAAAGAAGTGCCGACTATGGAAGGATCAGCTACCCTGGGGATACCCGAAGGAACCCAACATGGAGAAACCTTCCGTCTTAAAGGATACGGCATGCCCCATCTGCGCGGTTCGGGCAGAGGAGATTTACGGGTTAAGGTAAAGGTAAGCGTCCCCAAACGGCTGACTGCCCGGCAAAAAGAATTGTTGGAAGAATTTGCTCAGCTAAGCGGTGAAAAGGTCGGTCTGGAAAACAGGGGTTTCTTTGATCGAATGAAAGACGCTTTTGGCGGTGGATAATGATAGCCCGGCTGGGAGGCTTTTATGCCTTACTTTTACTTGGAAGAAGAGCGGTTGCTCACCGGTGGTGAAGTAAACCTGACTGATCAAGATACTAATCATGCTTACCGGGTCTTGCGCTTAAAACCGGGTGATCAGGCCGCTGTTTCCGATGGCCGGGGAACGGCAAAACAGGGTGTAATTACAGCTTCTCAGCCGGGAAATGTACGGGTTTACCTGCAATATGACCTGCCGGCTGCAGAATCGCCCCTGGAACTTACGCTTGTTCAGTCCCTGGCCAAAGGTGAAAAAATGGAGCAGGTTATCAGGCAAACGGTGGAATTGGGCGTTAAAAAGATCATCCCTCTCGCTTCCGGCAGAAGCATCCCCCGCTTTAACCATCGGAAAGAAGAAAAAAAAATTTACCGCTGGCACAGTATTATTCGCTCCGCAGCTGCGCAGTGCCGCCGGGCTTTCCTTCCTATCCTCGAACCTGTTCACGATTTAGAATCTATCCTGCCTTTAATTGCTGGGTCGAAAACCCTGGTTCCTTTTGAAAAAGAAGCCGACACCTCCCTGCCGGAAGTATTGAAAAAACCGTGCCCGGAAGATAACGCGGTTTTACTGTTGATCGGTCCCGAAGGTGGATTCAATAGTAAAGAGGTAAAAACGATCGTATCTGCGGGAGGAATAACCGTTCATTTGGGGCCAAGAATTCTACGTACCGAGACTGCCGCTGTTGCCGCTGTAGCTATGCTTCAGGCTGCCTGGGGTGACTTTTCAGCAAAAGGAGCGCACCATTGACGAAGAAAGCCGCCTTTTATACGCTTGGTTGTAAAGTTAATTATTGTGAAACTGAAGCGATGCAGGTTCTTTTTGAACGGGCCGGTTACCGGATCACTGAATTTGACGACCGGGCCGATGTTTATGTGATTAACACCTGTACCGTTACCGGCAGGAGCGATCATAAGTCAAGAAAAGCGATCCGCAGGGCCCGCCGCCGTTCGCCTGAGGCAGTTGTAGTGGTCACCGGTTGTTATGCCCAGGGGGCGCCGGAAAAAATAAAGCAGATGGACCAGGCGGATTTGATTATTGGCACTCATAACCGGGAGAATCTTCCTGCACTGGTTGAATCTTTAGAACGTGGTTCTTCGCTGGATTTGGTTTGTGAGCATCAGGCCGGCAGCGGTTTTGAGATGCTGCCCCCGGTGCGCAAGCAAAAAGGGCGCACTCGCGGGTTCCTCAAGGTGCAGGAAGGTTGTGACCAAAATTGTAGTTATTGTGTAATTCCCCGGGTAAGAGGACCATTGCGCAGCCTGCCGCTGGAGGAAGTATACAACCGGGCAAAGGCACTGGTCGACTCCGGTTGCCGGGAGATTGTGTTGACCGGAATACACCTGGGGTTTTATGGGGTCGACCTTGACGGGTTTACCCTGACTGATCTTCTTAAAAAGCTGGAAGATATTCCCTCCCTGCTTCGCTTGCGCCTCAGTTCCCTGGAACCTTCCGATATCACTCCGGAATTTGTGGACCAGATCAGCAGTTCCAATATTATCTGTCCGCATATACATTTGCCTTTACAGAGTGGTGATAGCGAAATTTTACGGTTGATGAACCGGCCTTACGAGGCTATCGAATATTTATACCTGGCCAAGTGGCTTAAACAGGAAATTCCCGGGCTTTCCTTAAGCACCGATGTGGTGGTGGGTTTTCCCGGAGAAACAGAGCGACACCACCGCCGCAGCTTGAAATTGGTTGAAGAGATTGGTTTCAGCAGGCTGCACGTGTTTAAATTTTCTCCCCGTCCCGGAACTGCTGCAGCTGAATTTAAAGAACAAATTGCCAATGAGATAAAAAACAGGCGCAGTAAGGAAATGATTAAGCTGGGTGAAAAAATGGCTTCAGACTATCGTCGCAGGTTTATCGGTTCGGTCCAGCCCGTTTTGGTGGAGAAGATTGTACCTTACTCTTATGGTGAAGGCTTTACTCCCCATTACCTGCGGGTAAGAATTTCTAGCGGAATAAAAGGCCTGCATTGGCGGGGTAAATTGATCAATGCCCGCCTGGAAGAGGAAGACGGTTCCTATCTCAGGGCCGTCCGTATGCGAAAAGTAAAATCATGATATTTTAGTATTAATCTGTTTCTGCAAGATTTTCAACAAGCAGGGCCAGGTCTTTTAAACTGCCCCGGTAGTCATAAACGGGGTCTTTTTGTGTGCGATCCAGGATATAACCTTCTACCAAAAAGGTGTCCATCCCGACTTCAGCAGCACTTAGATCTTCTAAAGTATCATTGCCGGCCATCAGGCATTCACTGGGAGGACAATTGATCAGCCGGGATATTTCCCGGTAGTATTCCTGGTTTGGTTTGCAAAAGTGCATGTTTTCCATAGTGGTCACCAGCTGGAAGTTTTCTACGGGTAGACCGCTCCATGATAAACGCTCACAGGTGGCAGCGGCCGGGAAGATAGGATTGGTGGCCAGCACCAGGATTAATTTTTTCTCCCGGGCCGCATCGATCACTTCCCGGGTGTATGGTAGTTGCTGCCCCCACCCGCTTAATTGCGGAAAGACATTTTGATAAAAATTGTCTACAACCGGTTTGATATTTTCATAAGCCTGTCCGGTTAAGCGGCAAAACTCTTCGTAAAAAGCAGTTTCATTAGTTTTTGCCGGGTCCTGATTTTGAATCATGGCATTTGTGGCTTCAAACAGGTGCCGGGCAAATTCATTTCTATCAATGCAGCCATCGAATTCCCTGGAAAGGACTTCGATATAAGCGGGGATGAATTTTTCCAGATCAAGCCCCAAAAGGGTTCCGTCCAGATCGAGCAGCAGAGCCCGGTATTTTTGCTTTTTATGGGGATCGCTCATGTTTGCTGTTCACCATCATCTTCAGTTAGTCCCATTAATTCTGAATCATATATTTCACTGGTGGCATCGCTGATTATTTTTTGGATATCCTGCAGGAGCATGGCCATTTTATATTCAGCCTGTAAATATCTTTTAGCGGTTAAGTTCATATTGACTACCTCAAGCAATTTTTGCAATTTTTCTTCCTGATCTTTTGAAACTTCAACACCGGACAACTTTTGTTTTTCAAGTTCAAACTGTTTGTTGCGAAAATCCATAACCATTTGTTTTGCCGGCTGATCAGCCTTTAAAGCTTCCGTAGCATCTTTCATTTCCTTGAATTCTGCCGATTCCCTTAAAGCTTTGGCCAGGTTGTGAGCGGCGTTATAGGGATTCATTGTGCTAACACTCCTTTTAATAAATTTGGTACAGGCGCATTAATTTCCTGTCATTTTCCTGTCAGCCCCGGCTATTGCTTTAACTTAAGTTCCAGGTGCAGCAGGGCTGAAGCATAAAGAGAAATAGTTTCTCACTGTTTTAATTATAGCTGATTGAATTATATGTGTAAAAACTTTATGCAAAAAAAGGTAATAAGTTCTTTTTAGAGAAGTATATCTAACATACTCAGTTCATCTGCGTTTAACTTCTCAATATATATGAGCTGTGTTATAATACCGCTCAGGAGGAATAAAAATGCCTGATGATTGCATTTTTTGCAAAATCATAAACCGGGAGCTGGATGCGGATATAGTTTATGAAGATGAACATGCCGTGGCTTTTAAAGATATTAACCCGGCAGCTCCTGTCCATATTCTGGTGGTTCCGCGCAAGCATATTCCTACTTTACTGGACCTGGAAAAGGAAGATGAAGGCCTGATCGGCCACCTGCATTCTGTGGCTAATGCAGTAGCCAGGGCTTTCAATGTGGATAAAAAAGGTTTCCGGGTAGTGATCAACTGCGGCGCGGACGCAGGGCAGATCGTTTTCCACCTCCACCTCCATCTCCTGGGAGGAAGACCTTTTTTGCAAACCATGGCCAAGGGGAGAGGGGTATAAATGCATTACAGTAAGTTTCCCTGGCAATGGTTGAAGGAGAGGGGGGAAGAGTTGTGGCAGAAGTAAAAATCGGCAAGAATGAAACCTTGGATAAGGCCTTGAAAAGGTTCAAGAAGCAATGCGCCCGTACGGGTGTGATCTCTGAAGCGCGGAAGCGTGAGCATTACGAAAAACCCAGCGAGCGCCGTAAGAAAAAAGCCGACGCCGCCAGAAAAAGACGCCGCTAGGCCTATATATTAATGGGAGGGGAAATCCTGTCTATGGCTGAAAAAGGCTTGACAGACAAGTTATATGAAGACCAGAAACTGGCATCGAAAGCCAAAGATCGCTTTCGGCTTTCAGTAATCCGCATGCTGCGTGCTGAATTGCAAAATAGTGCCATAGAGAAAAGGGCGCCTTTGGAAGCAGATGAAGAACTGGCCATATTAAGCCGTGAAGTGAAAAAAAGGCAGGAGTCCCTTGGAGATTATAAGCGAGCGGGCCGGCAGGATCTGGTGGATGATTTGCACAAGGAGATTGAAATTCTGCAGGAATACCTTCCCGAACAGCTTTCTGAAGAGGAACTGGAAAAAATGGTTGAAGAAGCAATAGCTGCAACCGGAGCGGGATCAAAAAAAGCAATGGGGAAGGTTATGGGTTTAATCATGCCCAAGGTTAAAGGTAAAGCCGACGGGAATACGGTCCGTCGAATAGTGGAAGATAAACTGGAATAAACTGTAGTAAATAACAGCCCGGCTGGCTAAAGCCGGGCTGCTATCTAAAGAGAGGCCGATTGTGGTAAGACTGTTACGGGCTCTTTTATAGACAACCTGCCTGCTTGTCGGGCTGGTTATTTTTCTACCCGGGGTTTTTTGAGGTAAGCGGCAATCAGCCGGGAACCTCAAAGTGATGGATTATTGCCAGCTGAGAGCTGCCTTTATTTTTCATGAACTACTGGAACCGCCTTTGGCTGTCCGCAGAAAGCGAAAAAAAAGGGGTTTACCGGTAGTGGCAATAAAGGAAAAGAAGGTGTTTTACTATGCCGGAAGACCGGCCCTGGCGCGGATTTAAAACCGTTAAAACCGCTGAAAGTGATCTATTAATAATGGGCATCCCTTTTGATGGAGCGGTAAGCAGTGCCCGCGGCGCCGCTGAAGCGCCGTCCCGCCTGCGCAGGCTTTCAGTGAACACTCCCCCTGTTTCTGAAGAAGGCCTGGATTTGCGCAGACTTGTAATCAGTGATCGAGGCGACGCAACCCTTAATCCTGAAGAAGGCAATTATTTTAATAAAGTTGCCGCAGAAGCCCTGGGATTGTTCAAAACTGGCAAATTCAGCCTATTTCTTGGCGGGGATCATTCTGTGACCATCCCGCTGGGCAAAGCCTTTACCGATTGTTATAAACCAAAGCAGGTGGGAATGATTCACCTGGATGCGCATTGTGATTTGATGGATTCATATCAAGGCAATCGCTGGTCACATGCTTGTCCTCAAAGGCGTTTCCTCGAACATGACAATGTTTTTTCAAATAACCTGGCCCTGGTCGGTATCCGAAACTATGAAGTTGAAGAGATAGAATTTTTACGAAAAAATCCTTCTATTACGGTAATTAACTCCCGGCAATTTTATCTAAGGCCTCACCAGGATATTCAGCACCAGGTAATTAAGGCAATGCAGGGTTTAGATGCGGTTTACCTGTCATTAGATATTGATGTCCTGGACCCGGCCTATGCTCCCGGAACCGGGGTCCCTGAAGCCGGGGGACTTACCACCAGGGAAGTTATTGAATTTGTTCGTGGAATAATGCTTAATTTACCGGTTAAAGCAATGGATCTTGTTGAAGTGGCCCCTCCGCTGGATCATTCTGACATAACCTCCTGGTCTGCCATTAGAATTGTCTACGAAACATTTGCTGCTCTGGCTCTATCTCAAGAATAAATACTGTTTAATAATTATACTTTCAAGCTATCGTAGTATGGATTCAAATGATAAAATATAGTAGAATCTTGTGCAGACTTTTAAAAGATTACTTTTCGGCGAATTTGATAAAGTTTTCAAGTCAATTAGGGCAAAATTAATCTTAACGATGAGAAGGGAGACTGGTTCTTGGTAGAAAGTGTAGCAAACCGCACTGTAATGCTTGAAAGCGGTGAAGAGGCAGTTCAACTGTTGGGGAAACAGGACCGGCATTTTAGTATGGTTGAAGATAAGTTTAATGTCCACTTGATTCCAAAAGGCCATGAACTGATCATTGAAGGACCGCCCGAGGAAGTGGAAGAACTCTACAAGATGTTTCAAGAACTGCTGGTCCACATAAGAAAGGGGCATTTATTGACCAGCCGGGAATTTGAATATGCTTTGAAATTGACTGCCCAGGGGGATGTAGGGTCAATTCGTTCTTTATTCAGTGATTTGGTCCTGGTTACCCCCCGGGGCAAACAAATACGCCCGAAAACAATAGGCCAAAAACAGTACCTGGAAGCAATCCGTAAATGTGACCTGGTACTGTCAATTGGGCCTGCCGGGACGGGGAAAACATACCTTGCCCTGGCAATGGCTGTTGATGCTCTTAAAAGTAAACAGGTCCAGCGATTGATTTTAACCAGGCCGGCAGTGGAAGCGGGAGAACACCTTGGCTTCCTTCCGGGGGATTTCCAGGAGAAAGTAGATCCGTACTTGCGTCCCATTTACGATGGGCTTTATGATTTATTAGGTGTTGATGTCTTCCAGAAGTACAAGGAAAAAGGAATTATTGAGATAGCGCCCTTAGCCTATATGCGTGGTAGAACTCTCGATGATGCTTTTGTGATCCTTGATGAAGGACAGAATGCCACCTCGGAACAAATGAAAATGCTGCTAACCCGTCTTGGTTTTGGTTCAAAAGCTGTAGTTACCGGAGATATTACCCAGGTTGATTTACCCAGGGGACGTTATTCCGGGTTAGAAGAAGCTGCCCGCATATTAACCGGTATTGAAGGCATAGCCCGGGTTGATCTTAGCGAAAAGGATGTTGTCAGGCATCCGTTGGTCCAGAATATTATTAAAGCTTATGAAAAACACGAGGCTATGCAGGAAAGGGATCGGGATGAAGAAGAAAACAACAATCGGTAAAATATTTGACCGTTCTATTTCCTTTAAAGAGAATACACGCCTGCAAAAGATTGTTTTGGTAGCCGGCTTGTTTTTTGCTATCTATCTTTTGCTGGTTTTTGTTAGCATGCCGGCGCGTTTGGATATTACGGTTGGCCGGCCCAGCCCGGATACTATATTTGCTCACCGGGATGAAGTTGATACTTATGCCACAGAGCAGCTGCGGGATGAGGCAGCAGAAGACGTATCTGAAGTATATGATTATGATCCCCAGGTTTTGGAAAACGCTCTGGATGAAGTTAGTGAGTTTTTTGACGAAGTGATTGCCATCAATGAAAAAGGGATGGAAGTTGATGTGGAAGAGGTGTTGGATGAAGAAGTAAATGAAGAAGTAGATGAACTGGACGAAGAAGCAATAGATGAAGAAATCGAAGAAAATATGGATGAAGAAAAAGAGCAACTATTAGAGGAAAAGATAAGGGAAAAGAGGTTGGAAGAAATTCAGGAACTTTTACCTGGTGATCTTCCTGAAGAAACAGTAGCTTCGCTTATAACTGATAAAGAAAGTTTAAGAGATTTGCAGGGTGAAATCAATAATTCTTTAAGAGAAGTCTTTGAAGATGGGATTAAAGAAGGTGAAATGGAACTGGCCCGCAATCAATTGGAGCAAAAGATTGCGCTTTATCCTGTCAGTTCTCATCATAAAACCATAGCCGAAGTTTTAGTGGATCCCCTGGTTGAACAGAATGAGTTTTTAAATGAAGAGGCAATCACGGAAAAACGAGAGCTGGCTCGCGAAGAAGTTGAACCGGAAATTATCCTGCGCAACACCCTTATTGTCAGTGAAGGAGAGCCGGTCAGCGAACACCAGTACTCACAGCTGGAGGACCTGGGCTTAATCAGGGGTCAGCAAGCTGATTACTCCGCTCACCTGGGCTTATTTCTGCTCCTGGTCATTTTATTTATTCTGATTGGCATCTACCTGTCGATATTTGTCAGAGACGTTTATAACAGTCCCAGGCTGCTGTTGTTAACAGGATTAATTTTTCTGATCACCTTAATTTTTTGTGTGGCGGCCAACTATTTTTCCGGTTACTTAATTCCGGTAGCGATTGGGGTAATCTTGATCACCGTAATGTTTGGCTATAAGCTGTCCCTGATCATAAACATTGCTTTAGCTGTTATGGTGGGCTTAATCACCGGGGGCGATTATTCGTTTATCCTTGTGGCCCTGGCAGGCGGGTTGGTTTCCATATATGCTGTTACCAGGCTGAGCCAGCGCAGCGACTTGGCCCGGGCCGGTTTTTACGTAGCCGTTACCAATGTTGTGATTATTATGGCCACCTATTTATTTTTTGGTAATGTGAGTTTAGAGTACGATTCCCTGATTAACTTTAGTTACAGTATGAGTGCCGGTATCGGAAACGGTATTTTTGCTTCTGTGGTTGCTATTGGTTTACTGCCTTTCCTGGAAAATTTTTTTGGAGTTACCACAGCAATTACTCTGCTGGAACTTTCCAACCCCAACCATCCCCTGCTGCGGGAGATGTTGATGAAGGCGCCGGGGACCTATTACCACAGCATGATGGTATCAAATTTAGCCGAAGCTGCTGCCGACGTAGTAAAGGCCGACTCTTTGTTAACCAGGGTGGGGGCTTATTATCACGATATTGGCAAGTTAAAGCGCCCTTACTTTTTCTCGGAGAATCAACTTTCGAATGAAAACCCGCACGCAAAAATATCTCCTAATTTAAGTGCTTTGATAATCGGGGCTCATCCCAAAGATGGCTTTCAAATTGGCAAAAAACATCGTTTGCCGGAATCCATACTGGAAATTGCTGTTCAGCATCATGGCACCAGCATGATTTCCTTTTTCTATCAGAAAGCACTGGAAAATAACTCCAGGGATAATATTTCTGCCGATAAATTCCGTTATGAAGGCCCTAAACCGCAAACCAAAGAAGCGGCAATAATTATGCTTGCTGATGCTGTAGAAGCAGGGGTCCGCTCTATTTCCAAGCCGACAAGCAACCGGGTTGAAACTATGGTTCGCCGTATGATCAAAGAGAAACTTGAAGACGGTCAGCTTGATCAATCTGATTTAACTTTGAAGGAATTGGACCAGATTGCCGAAGCGTTTATCTATATTATGGCCGGAATATATCATCAGCGCATTGAATACCCGGAAAAAGCTCTTAAAGCAGAACTGGAAAGGAACTCTGGAGCTAAATGAGCACGACAGTTACCGTATTAATTGAGGGTTTTTATTTCTCTGAAGGCTTTAAGTGCAGCCTGGCAGAAACGGTTGATCATGTTTTGAAGGAATATGATTTAAGCGGCGGAGAAGTTTCTTTGGTTTTAACCGGTGATCAGGATCTCCATAACCTTAATAAAGAGTTCAGGGGCATAGATGCGCCAACAGATGTCCTCTCTTTTTGTTATCTCGACCCCGGCGAGGAATATCCTGAAGCAGGTGTAGAGTTCCCCGTGGGAGATGTTTATATTTCGCTGGAACGAGCCCTGGAGCAGGCCAAGCAGGCCGGAGATACACTGGAACAAGAATTGTTGTGGCTGGTAATCCATGGAGTGCTTCACCTGCTTGGGTATGATCATGATACGGAGGAAAACGGCGGGGAGATGAGATCTAGAGAACAAGCAATAATCAATAAATTTGTTCATATCCTTCCTGGAGAAGATTAAATGCGCAGGGTAATTACCAGTTTTAAGTATGCCGGCCGTGGGCTTTGGTATTGTTTTGCCACTCAAAAAAACATGATTGTGCATGCCTTGATCGGAGCCCTGGTTTTAATTGCTGCATGGGGGTTACAGGTTTCAGCAGTCGGTTTTTTATTTTTATTAACCGCTATTTTTTCAGTACTCGTTGCAGAAACTTTTAATACAGCCCTGGAAAAGGCAATAGATCTTTTTACCCAGGAGCGAAGCAGTTTTGCGCAGGGTGCCAAAGATATTGCTGCCGGAGCCGTTTTGTTGACTGCGGTATTTGCCGTTTTAGTAGGATTAATTGTTTTAGGTCCGCCCTTGTGGAAATTAATTAAAGCTTCTTTTCTTTTTTGCTGGATTATTCCGGTTTGATGTAAACTTAATTTAATTCTTCCAGTTACCTTAACACTTTAGTAAAGGGTATAATAGCATTGTGAAAGCTACTAAAAATAAACTGGACCCAAAGCGGATTTAAAAATTGCCTGGTTACACTGCTGAAGGATAAACTAGTCTAGGTTACCTTTAATCGAGTTTAAAATATTTACGGTGGTTAATCCGTTGGATTTAAAAGGGGTGGATGATGCATCGATCCGGGTTTGTAGCTATAATCGGAAGGCCAAACGTGGGAAAATCAACACTTCTTAATGCTTTGATCGGCGAAAAAGTGGCGATTGTTACTGAACGCCCCCAGACTACCAGGAATCAAATAAGGGCAGTTTTGACCAGGGATGACGCCCAAATAATTTTTATCGACACCCCGGGTTTGCACAAGCCTAAACACAAACTGGGCTCGGTGATGGTTCAAAAGGCTCGCAATACCATCAAAGAAGTTGACCTGATCTTTTTTATGGTAGAAGCGCATCGACCACCCGGTTATGGCGATAAGCAAATTGCCGAGCTTTTACAAGCAACCAGAGCACCTCTCTATTTATTGTTGAATAAATCCGATTTAGGGTTGCCGGATGAATTGCATACCTACAAGGAGTTATATGAAAAAATGGGGACTTTTAAGGAGGTTTTTGCTCTTTCAGCACTACAGGAAACCAACTTAAATTCCTTAATTAATGCAACTGTGAAAGAACTACCGGAAGGGCCCCAATTTTATCCTCCGGGAATGATTACCGATCAACCTGAACAATTTATTGTTTCAGAAATTATCAGGGAAAAAATTATTCCGCTTACCAGGCAGGAAATTCCTTTTTCAATAGCGGTTGTTGTGGAAGAGCTTAATTTTCGGAAGGATAGGGAACTGATTGATATCCGGGCCGACATCCTGGTGGAACGTAAATCACAAGCAGGCATTGTGATCGGCAAAAACGGAAGTATGCTTAAAGAAATTGGCATTATGGCCAGGCAAGAATTGGAAGCTATTTTTGGAGAACAGGTATACCTTAATTTGCACGTTAAAGTAAAAAAAGACTGGCGTAGCGATGATCGGGAATTGTCTCGCCTGGGTTATACGGATTAGGTTGGGGGAGAATTAGTAATTATGCAGAGAAATTTTAAAGCTGAAGGCCTCGTTTTAAAAACCCGGCCTCTTGGGGAAGCTGACAAACTGATCACCTTGCTCACCTGGGAAATGGGCAAATTTGAAGCAGTTGCCAGAGGTGCTCGAAAAACCAAAAGTCGCCTTGCCGGCGGGGTAGATTTGTTTACGCGGGGGCGCTATATTTTTCACCAGGGCCGGACCTGGCCGATTATTACTGGGCAGGAAACATTGGAACATTTTATCCGTTTTCGTGAAGATCCGGATCTCTATCCTTACGGGCTTTTTTTGGTGGAACTGGCAGATCGTCTCATCGTCGGGGAAGAACCCTGTGCCGCTATATGTGATTTATTGCTTGAGGGATGGCGTCAACTGGGCGATAGCAAGAACCGTCTTTTACTTTGTAAAGCATTTGAATTGAAATTGGCTCACCATGCGGGTTACAGTCCCTGTTTGCACCAATGTTCAATATGCGGTGTAAAAGATTTTATACCGGGAAAAGATTTGGCTTTCAGTCCCGGCGAGGGAGGCCTTTTATGCAGCCACTGCCTTAAGGGAGAAACAATCAAGCTAGATTTCGGGACAGCAGCTTTAGCTCAAAGGTTGCTTAAAGCCCCCCTGGACCAAGTGTGTATGATCCGTCCTACAGCCCAACAAAATCAGGAGCTGGAACGGATCCTAAGTTCTTTTTTGGCTTACCACCTTGATCTTGAGCGTCTTAAATCAAGGAGTCTTTTAATAGAATAAGGATAAGAAAGTTTGAGCGACTGTGCTTACATTTGCTATAAGAAAGGATTTACAATGAATAAATTATCTTTGGCGGCGGATTTACATGTACACACGATTGCCAGCGGCCATGCCTACAGCACTGTATCCGAGCTTGCCAGGGAAGCATCGGCTAAAGGGTTAAAAGCTTTTGCTATAGCCGACCACGGTCCGGCTATGCCCGGAGGACCGCACCGCTACTATTTTGGGAATTTTAGGGTTTTGCCGCAAACCATAGAGGGAGTTAAAATTATCCGCGGTGTGGAGCTAAATATTTTAAATGAAGCGGGGGAGGTGGATTTGCCCACCCGTTACCTTGCTATGCTTGATCTCGCCTGGGCTGGCCTTCACGCTTTATGCTTTGATGGTTCAGGAGAAGAAAATTATACCAGAGCAGCGCTTAATGCCTTAAAAAACCCTTATGTGGATGGCCTGGTTCACCCTGGTAATCCGGATTTTCCTTTGGATGCGGAAGCAGTCGTGATTCAGGCCAAGGAATACAACAAAGCCCTTGAAATTAACAACAGCTCTTTCCACGTTCGTCAAGGCAGCCTTGATCCCTGCAGGCAGTTTGCTTCTCTTGCAGTAAAACATGATCTTATGATAGCAGTTAACAGTGATGCCCACTTTGCTGCTGATATCGGGAGGAATGAAAAGGCTTCGGAAGTGCTTGCTGAAGCGAAACTGCCGGAAAGGTTGATTATAAATAGTACTATGGAAAAAATTGAATTGTTTATACAGGCCAGAATGAACAGGATTGAAGGTTTAAAAGAGTAGCTGACTTGAATATTATAAAAAATGGAGGGATAGCAGTGAATATAGGCATTATAGTGTATTCGCAAAGCGGCAATACTGATTTCGTAGCCGGAATGCTTCAAGAAAAGCTCGTTCAATTAGGACATGAAGCAGCGATCGAAAAAATTGCCATTGATGGTAAAATTCCTGCCGAAGCCGGAAAATTTACCATTACTAAAGCTCCTTTAGTTGATCAGTATGATTTTGTAATAATAGGATCGCCGGTGCAGGCTTTCTCCCTCAATCCGGCAATGGCTGCTTATCTAGAGAATTTGTCCGGGTTGCAGGGGAAAGACGTTGCTTTATATGTGACTAAAAAATTGCCGATTAGCTGGGCGGGAGGAACCCAGGCTTTAAAAAAGATGAGAAAATTGTGCGAAGCCAAGGGAGCTTCGGTTAAAGCGGCGGAGATGGTTTATTGGACTGAAGGCAAGCGTGACCAGATGATTGCTCAAGTGGTTGAGACTATTAGCGGCCTTGTTTAGTTTAATTAGCTTGCTATAATGTAATCTTGCACTTTTATGCTGTGTTGAAACAAAACACTTATAATAAAGGCTTATATTTCTGTGTTTTACCGAGATCTTACTGTAAATTTTAATATACGAATGCGGACCCTTGACAATGGCGGGGGCAGTTGTTAGTATCTTACTAATCAAATAGCGTAAAAAGCAATGAAGGAAAGAAGTAGCCGGATTAATTTCCTTTTATCCAGGCAGTGAGTCGGGGATAGTGAAAGCCCGGCGGGCAGTTCGGTGAATGGCGTTCCTGAGCTTTAAAAAAGAATCAAGCGGGCTCCAGATTTTGGCTTTTGGAGTCAAGTAGGGTGGAACCGCGGGAACACCTCTCGTCCCTATGGTTATGATAACCAGGGGAGGGAGGTTTTTTGATCTTATATCAGTTAAAGGGCTAAAATTATTTATTTACCAAGTAAAATTGTCTAAATGCAAAGGAGGAATCGCCTTGGATTTACAAACACTGATGATGAAATTTCAAGAATACTGGGACTCCAGGGGATGCTTGATCTGGCAGCCTTATGATGTTGAAAAGGGCGCGGGCACAATGAATCCGGCTACCTTTTTAAAATCATTGGGTCCGGAGCCATGGTCGGTAGGCTATGTTGAGCCTTCAAGACGACCGGCGGACGGGCGTTACGGTGAAAACCCAAACCGGCTTTACCAGCACCTGCAGTACCAGGTTATTATTAAACCGACCCCGCCTGATATTCAGGATCAATATCTTGACAGTCTGGCTTATCTTGGACTCGATCCGCTTGAACATGATATCCGTTTTGTGGAAGATAACTGGGAAGCTCCAACCCTCGGAGCCTGGGGATTGGGTTGGGAAGTCTGGCTTGATGGAATGGAGATCACCCAGTTCACTTATTTCCAGCAGGTAGGGGGCTATGATGTTGAAAAAGTCCCGGTAGAGTTGACCTACGGCCTTGAAAGAATTGCCATGTATTTGCAGGATCGGGATAATGTATTTGATTTGATTTGGACCGGTAATATTACCTACGGTGAAGTTTATAAGCGGGTTGAATGGGAACAGTCCAGCTACAGCTTTGATTATGCGGACCTTGATTTGCTTTTTAACCTGTTTAATTTATACGAAAAGGAAGCAAAAAGGCTTTTGGAGCTCAATTTGGTTTATCCCGCTTATGATTATATTTTAAAGTGTTCCCATACTTTCAACAATCTTGATGCCAGGGGAGCGATCAGTGTTACTGAAAGGGCCGCCTACATCGGCCGGGTTCGGACCCTGGCCCGGCTTTGTGCCGATTGTTACCTTAAACAGAGGGAAGCAGCCGGTTATCCTTTAATGGCTGGAGGTGGAGTAAAATGAAAAACAGCAATGATCTATTGATGGAAATAGGATGTGAGGAAATTCCATCACGATTCTTGCCCGGGGCTATGGAACAGTTAAAAAACGGAGCTTTATCCCTTTTGGCGGAATACAGGTGCAAACATGGAGAAATTTCAACCTATGCCACTCCCAGGCGGTTGGTAGTTTTGGTCAAAGAACTGGCATCGATGCAGGAGGATCTGGTGGAGCGGGTAAAAGGGCCGCCGGTAAACCGGGCTTACGACGAACAAGGTCAGCCAACCAGGGCCCTGCATGGTTTTATTCAATCCCAGGGAGTTTCCATGGAGCAAATAGAAGAAGAAACCATAAAAGACGCCCGCTATATTTTTGCCCGCAAGGAGATACCCGGTCAGCCGGCGGAAAATATACTGCCGGAACTGCTTCCGCAGCTTATCCGCAAAATCAGTTTTCCGCGTCCAATGTACTGGCAGAGTAAAGAAGTGCGCTTTGCCCGGCCGATTCGCTGGCTACTTGCTCTTTATAACAGCAAGGAACTGCCGTTTGAATTTGCCAGAGTTACTGCAGGCAGGTATACTTACGGTCACCGGTTTTTAGCTTCCGGGCCGTTTGAAGTTAAAGACGTGGATCATTATTTCCATTGTCTTGAAGAAAGCTATATCATACTGGATCAGGATCGCCGGAAAAATATGATCCGGGAACAACTCGAACAGAAAGCGGCAGAAATTGGCGGGAAGGCCCTTGTAGAAGAAGAACTTCTTGAAGAAGTCACTTACCTGGTTGAATACCCGGTAGCTATTGATGGCTCGTTCGATCAAGCTTACCTGGATTTGCCCCAGGAAGTACCCATAACTACTATGCAAAACCACCAGCGATATTTTCCCATTGTGGAAAAAGAAAGTGGACGCTTAATGCCTTATTTTATCGGGATCAGTAATAACAAATTTAATCCTAATATAAGAAAGGGATATGCCAAAGTGCTGCAGGCCCGTTTGGCTGACGGACAGTTTTTCTTTAATGAAGACCGAAAAAAATCGCTTGAAGAATATGTGGGAGAGTTGAAAAATGTGGTTTTCCTGGAATCCCTGGGGACCCTTGATCAAAAACGAGCCCGGTTGGTTGAACTTACCTGTAAATTAAGTGATAACCTGACTTTACCGGCAGAAAAAATTGAAAAAGCAAAAAGGATTGCGCATTTGTGCAAGGCCGATCTTGTTACCGGAATGGTCAATGAATTTACAGAACTGCAGGGGGTAATGGGGCGAGAATACGCCAGGCTTAGCGGTGAAGACCCGGAGGTTGCCAACGGTATTTATGAACATTACCTGCCCCGTTATTACGGGGATTACTTGCCTTCAAAAATTGAGACTGCCCTGGTATCCCTGGTCGATCGCATTGATACCCTGGCCGGTTGTTTCGCTATCGGGATCCAACCAACCGGTTCACAGGATCCATATGGATTGCGCCGCCAAGCCCAGGGAGCTATTAGCATTCTTCTTGGTCTTGAGATTAATCTTTCTTTAGAAGAGTATCTCGACAGGGCCCTGGACACGATTACTTCTGAAGTTCCCCTGGAAAATGAAGAGCGTGAAAAAGTTAAGACAAACCTGTGGGAATTCATGATTCAGCGCATCCGCTTTATACTTCAGGAAAAAGGGACTGGCCATGATTTGGTCGAAGCGGTGCTGGCTGTGCCTTTTAATACTGTTGGAGAACTGTTTAACCGGGTAAATGTATTAAGCGAATATTTAAAGGGACCGCTTCTAGATGATGTAATTATTGCTTATAACCGGGTGGCTAATCTTGCCGCTAAAGCGCCGGGTGGTGATATTGATCAAAATCTACTTACCGAACCGGCGGAAAAAGATCTTTTCAGTAAATACCAGGTGGTCAGTGATGAAATCGAAGCTCTAACCGATCCCGTCAAAATGCTGGAAAAGGTGCAAACTTTAAAAGAACCGGTAGATGATTTCTTCGATGATGTCATGGTCATGGTTGATGATGACAAAATTCGTGAAAACAGATTAAACATGCTGCTATTAATCAAGAAATTGTTTAACAGGTTGGCTGATTTTTCTAAACTGCAGACTCCTTAAATATAGTTTTCCGGCAGGAAGAAACCGGATCTTTATCGTATACTTTATTTACATTATAGATTTAGTGGACAAGAATCCGGATTGTCCTGCTGAGAAGAATTTTAGATTATTGTTATTATCAGAGAGGAGTTTGCTGATGGAGGGACCTATTGAAAAACCGGTTATTTACCTGGTTTCTGATTCAATCGGCGATACAGCAGAATTTGTGGTCAAAGCTGTGGCCAGTCAGTTTGATTCCGGTCAGGTGGAAATGCGGCGGGTGCCATTTGTGGAAGAAGAGTCGCAAATCAGGGCTGTTTTTGAAGAAGCATCGGGGAAAAATGCCATCATAGCTTATACCCTGGTAGTTCCCGAACTGCGCCAGGCAATGGCGGAAGAGGCAATAAGACATTCAGTGCTGACTGCCGATATTCTTGGTTCACTAATGGGTGCTTTTACGAGGGCTACCCATAAGGAACCTCGCCTTGAGCCCGGAAGAGTCAGGCAACTTGATGAAGCCTATTTCCGCCGGATGGCAGCAATTGAATTTGCAGTTAAGCATGATGATGGAAAAGATCCGCGCGGTATAATGAAGGCTGATGTTGTCCTGGTTGGTATTTCCAGGACTTCGAAAACTCCCTTAAGTATGTACCTGGCTCATCAGGGCATTATGACGGCTAATTTGCCGCTCGTTCCCGAGGTGGAACCTCCGGAAGAGCTGTTTTGGATTCCGCCGCAAAGAATAATCGGCCTGGTCATCGATCCTAAACAGCTTCAGCAGATCAGGCGGGAGCGCTTGAAAAGTCTGGGGCTTGATGAAAATGCCGATTATGTCAATGTGGAAAGAATCGAAGAGGAGTTGACCTACGCTCGCCGGATAATGAAAAAACTTGGCTGCACTGTTTTTGAAGTTTCTGATAAGGCTGTTGAAGAGGTGGCCAACAGGATTATTCAGGTAATTAAAGGAGGAGAAAAAATTTGATGAATGGCCAACATGTCTATCCATTTGAGGAAGGTAACAAATCGATGAAGGATTTGCTCGGCGGCAAGGGGGCTAACCTGGCGGAAATGGCAAGCATTGGTTTGCCGGTGCCCCCGGGATTTACGGTTACCACCGAAGCCTGCAACCGTTATTTAAATCTGGGAGAAGAATTATGGCCGGAGTTAAAATCAGAAATCCTTGATAACCTGAATGCGCTGGAAGAAAAAACCGGGCGCAGCTTTGGGGGTAATCCGCCGCTCTTACTGTCAGTGCGCTCCGGCGCTGTTGTTTCCATGCCGGGAATGATGGATACCATTTTAAATCTTGGCCTGAACCATGAAACCTGTGAACAGCTTGCTTTAGAAACCGGTAGTCGTCATTTTGCTCTTGATTGTTATCGCCGTTTTATTCAAATGTTTGGGGATGTTGTTTTAAAGATTGGTCATCATAATTTTGAAAATATATTGACTGAAGCAAGGAATGAAAAAAAGGTGGCTACCGATGCGGAGCTTGATGTGCCGGCATTGGAGCAGATTATCGAAGATTTTTTGGCAGTAGTCAAAAAAGAAGTGGGCCGGGATTTTCCCCTCGATGCTGAAGAACAGCTATTTATGGCCGTTGAGGCTGTATTTAATTCATGGAATACTGATCGGGCTGTGGTATATCGCCAGGCGAACCGCATTCCCGATGATCTGGGCACTGCGGTTAATGTCCAGGCCATGGTTTTTGGCAACCTGGGAGGAGACAGCGGCACCGGGGTTGCATTTACGCGGAACCCTTCTACCGGCGAGCCAAAAATTTATGGGGAATATTTGCTTAATGCCCAGGGGGAAGATGTCGTAGCAGGAATCAGGACTCCCCGCCCCCTGGAAGGGTTGGAAAATGATCTACCTGAAGTCTACAAGCAATTTCTAGATACCTGTCGCACCCTGGAAAAACATTACCTGGATATGCAGGATGTAGAGTTTACTATAGAAAGAAAAAAATTGTACATGTTGCAAACCCGAACCGGTAAAAGAACTGCCAATGCAGCCCTGCGCATAGCTGTCGATATGGTTAATGAAGGAGTGATTGATAAAACTGAAGCATTGCAGCGGATAGAACCTGCCCAACTGGAACAGCTGCTGCACTGGCGTATTGATCCCGAAGCAAAAATGAATTATATCGCCAAAGGGCTGCCTGCATCACCGGGGGCTGCATCTGGGAAAGTTGTATTTGAAGCCGATAAGGCCCAGGAAATGGCTCAGAAAGGAGAGCAGGTGCTTTTAGTCCGCCCGGAGACTACTCCTGATGATATCCATGGTATTATTGCTGCCCGGGGAGTGCTTACCAGTCGGGGCGGCATGACCAGTCATGCTGCAGTTGTTGCCCGCGGAATGGGCAAACCTTGTGTCTGCGGTTGCGATGAATTAAGAATAGATCTCAATAAGGGGCTCTTTTATGTTGATAACTCTGAATATACAGAAGGGGAGACGCTTTCAATTGACGGCACCACCGGCCAGGTTATCCTGGGCGAAGCTCCCCTGATCGAGCCGCAGTTTACCGAGCAGTTCTATGAGCTATTAAGTTGGGCCGATGATGTGCGCCGCTTAAAGGTGCGGGCCAATGCAGACAATCCTGAAGATGCACAGCGAGCTATTGATTTGGGAGCCCAGGGGATCGGTCTTTGCCGGACAGAGCACATGTTTATGGCTGCCGATAGAGTTCCGGTAGTCCAAAAAATGATTCTTTCTATGGATCCGGATAAAAGGAAAGCGGCTTTGGAAGAACTACTGCCGATGCAGCAGCAAGATTTTAAAGGGATTTTAAAAGCAATGTCAGGATACCCGGTGACCATTCGTCTGCTGGATCCTCCTTTGCATGAATTTCTTCCCGATCGGGAAGAACTGCTCTTAGAGGTTGACCGGTTGCAAAGGGAAAGCAGTGATTCAGAAAAGCTAAAATCTAAAGAAGAAATGCTGCAAAAAGTGCAGATGCTTTCTGAATATAATCCAATGCTGGGACACAGAGGTTGCCGTTTGGGATTGGTCTATCCTGAAATATACAGGATGCAGGTGCGAGCAATTTTTCTTGCCGCTTTTGAGTTGCTGGATGAAGGAATGGCCCCGGAACAACTTTTACCGGAAGTAATGATCCCGCTTGTCGGTCACCGGGAAGAAATGGACCGGATGAAGCAGCTTGTTGAAGAAACGATTGAGAAATTATTCGAAGAAAAAGGTAGGAAGCTGCCTTATCTTGTCGGAACCATGATCGAGTTGCCCCGGGCCTGCCTGATTGCCGATCAACTGGCTCAATCCGCTTCCTTTTTCTCATTTGGCACCAATGATTTAACTCAGACTACCCTGGGCTACAGCAGGGATGATGCCGAAGCCAAGTTTTTGCCATTCTATATCCAGCAAAAAATTATAAAGATGAACCCCTTTGCTGAAATCGACCGAGAAGGGGTTGGTCAGCTGGTAAAACTGGCTATAGAAAAGGGAAGGGAAACCAGGCCGGACTTAAAAATAGGCATATGTGGCGAACATGGCGGCGATCCTAAATCAATCGGCTTTTTCCATGAAGTCAGTCTGGATTATGTGAGTTGTTCCCCCTACCGGATACCCATCGCGCGTCTCTCGGCGGCAAGGTCAGTGCTTGCCGGGGAAAATACAGATTGAAAATATCCCGATATTTAATGTAACTACTGGATTTTAACAGGAGAATATTGATTTATGACGAATACTAGGTAAGTTAAAATAGTGGCAAGGAGTGATCTAATTGACTCAGCATGGTAACCAGGATTTAGCATTGGAAAATATTCATCCGCCCTGTCAATCGGCCTGTCCGCTGCACCAGGGTGTCCGTGATTATTTGCTGGCCATTGCCACCGGGGATTTTGATCGGTCGCTGGCGATAATCAAGGAAACAAACCCGCTGCCATTTGTTTGCGGGACTATTTGCGCGCACCATTGCGAAGATGAATGCAGGCGTAATGATGTAGACAAGCCCCCTTCAATTCGCGGGTTAAAGCGTTTTGCTATTGAATATGGCAACGCCAAAGCAGCTCCGCCTAAAGATGATTATAGGATCAGCGGCAAAGTAGCTGTAATCGGTGCCGGTCCCTCCGGGCTTACTGCGGCTTATGATTTGGTCCGGATGGGAGCCGATGTGACTGTTTTTGACAGTGACCAAAAAGCCGGTGGAGCGGTTCGCCATTACATCCCCCTTTACCGCCTGCCTGATGAAGCGGTTGATCAAGACATAGTCGAAATTGAAGACCAGGGGGTTAAAATTGAATATGGCGTAGAGTTGGGCAAGGACATTACTATAGAACAGCTGAAAAAAGACGGCTATCAGTCGATTCTTTTGGCTATGGGTTTACCGGTAAGCCGCGGCCTGAATTTGCCCGGGGTTGAAGGCGAGGGTATTCTATACGCCCTACCATTTTTGAAGCAGGTGAAACGGGAGGGCTTTAAATTTGAAGGCAATCCCACCGTTATCGTTATTGGTGGGGGTAACGTGGCTATGGATGTTTCCCGCTCGGCGCTGCGAGCGGGGGCCGGCAAGGTAAGGCTGGCCTGTCTTGAATGTGATGAAGAGATGCCTGCATTCAGCTGGGAAATAGACGAAGCCCGGGAAGAGGGAGTGGAAATGAACCCTTCCTGGGGCCCGGATTCAATTGTCAGGGAAAATGGTAAAATTAAAGGCCTCCAGCTGGTTGAATGCACCTGTGTTTTTGATGATCAGGGCCGTTTCAATCCTGATTTTAACAAGGATAATAAAAATATGCTTGAAGGAGACATTGTTATTTTTGCAATCGGCCAGGGTGGAGATCCCGAACCAGTCCGTGGCGAAATAGATCTTGATGATCGCGGCCGGCCGATTTTAAACCGCCGGACAATGCAGACCAGCCAGCCTGGTGTTTTTGGCTGCGGTGAGATGTTTACCGGGCCCGGGACGGCAGTGGAATCCATGGGGAACGGCCGGTTAGCGGCTAAGGCAATCGCTTGCTACCTGGAAGGAATTCCCTTTGACAGCCAAACTCTCGAAGAAACACCGGAGCTTGAGAAACTTGATGAGAAAGTAGCTGGAGAAATAGATCAGGTGGAACGCAATCCGATCCCGATGATGTCACCTGAAGAAAGGGTCCGTCACTTTAAGCAGGCAGAATATGGTTACGATCCTGAGACTGCAATCTGTGAAGCTCGTCGCTGTCTAACCTGCGCTGCCGGGGCTCAGCGGATCGACGAGTTGTGTGTCAATTGTCTGACCTGCGTGCGGGTCTGTCCCTATGATGTGCCTGTTATTAACGAGGAAGGTACTGTGACTATCCGTAATGAACAGTGCCAGGCCTGCGGATTGTGTATGGGTATTTGCCCTGTTTATGCGATCAAATTCCGCTCTTCATATGTTGAAGAAGCTGCCCAGGCAATTGAACCTGCCGTGCAGAAGCTTGCTGCCAAAAAAAACGGGGAACCGGCTATGCTGGCAATAACCTGTGCTTATGGAGCATTTGCTTTGCCGGAATTTCTCCAAAAAGAACATAAAAATACCGCATTAGTTCGCTACCCCTGTGTCGGCAAGGTTGATTCGCTGCACATACTCAAGGCTATTGAACATGGTGCTGATGGTGTTGTAGTTGTTGGGTGCAGTGAAAGCGATAAATTTAACTGTCAGTATAAAGAAATTGGCCAGTGGACGGAAAAACGAGTTGGCCGCGCCGGTGAGCTGCTTGAAGCCATTGGATTGGAGCGTGAACGCGTCAGTTATAGCGAACTGCCCGGAGAAGAAATTGATAAGTTTGATCAGGTGATTGAAGAAGCTGTTAAAAATCTTAAAGAAGGCGGTTCTAAAGAAAAAGAAGAAGAGTAAGCTGCCGGCAATTAATGTAAAGGTAAATTCAAGGCCCCGGTCAATACAATATTTACCGGGGCCTGGTATTTATTTAATGTTTCTAACTCAGGAAGGAATGTCCAAAGTTACGTCGAATCATTACAAACCGAAGTGAAGCAGAAGCGATTTAAAATTTAATTATAAAGTGGAACCAAAACAGGAAAAAGTAGTCTCTATCTGGGAAACAAAGAACAGGCAAACTAAAAAGCCCAGGCGATAGAATATACCTCGTCTCTGTTAACCGGGATGGGGTTTTTGTTATAAAATTGAAAGTTGTTGCTTTAGAGGGTGTTATTGGTTATGCATAAAGGTATACCTGAAAATATTATTGAGGAAATAAGGCAGCGCACCGATCTGGTAGATCTGGTGAGCGAGTATCTTAAGCTTGAAAGGAGAGGCAAAAATATGGTCGGCCTTTGTCCTTTCCACAGTGAAAAAACCCCTTCTTTTACAGTTTCGCCTGAAAAGCAGCTTTTCCATTGCTTTGGCTGCGGCGCTTCCGGTAATGCCTTTAGCTTTATCATGCAAATGGACAATTTAAATTTTCCGGAAGCGGCCCGGATACTGGCCAGTCGGTGCGGTGTAAAAATACCTGAAGCTAATCGCTCGGAGCAAAAAAAAGAGGATTTTAAAGAGAAAATATATCGCACCAATATGCTGGCAACCCGGTTTTATGCTTACTGCCTTAAAAATACCGAACCTGGAAAACAAGCGCTGGAATATTTACAAAAAAGAGGAATTGCACAACAGACCATAGAAAAGTTTAGGTTAGGGTATGCTCCTTCTGACTGGCAGGGGTTTTTAAAGTTTGCTCAAAAAAAAGGAGCTGACCCGGAATCACTGGTCAAAGCCGGTTTGGTATCGCCGGGCCAAAAAAAGGGATATTATGATCGGTTTCGGAACAGGATTATGTTTCCTATCTTTGACATTAGCGGAAAAGTTTCCGGCTTTGGAGGAAGGCTGCTATCCGAAAGTGAAAAAAGCGGGCCCAAGTACCTTAATTCACCGGAAACGCTGGTATTTGATAAGGGTTCAACTTTGTACGGTTTAAACCTGGCCCGGGAAACAATCCGGCGTGAAAAAAAGGCAATAGTAATGGAAGGGTATACAGATGTTATTGCCGCATATCAAGCAGGTATAAAAAATGTCGTTGCTTCTTTGGGTACGGCCTTGACCAAAGCTCAGGCCCGTCAGCTGCGCTTTCAGGCTGAAACGGTGGTAACAGCTTATGATTCAGATATCGCCGGAGAAGCCGCAACCTGGCGAGGCCTGGCTATACTGCAGTCAACTGGATGCTTGGTGCAAGTAGCCGCTCTGCCGGAAGGTAGCGACCCGGACAGCTACATCAAGGAATATGGAGCGGATTCCTTTTTGCAGCTGGTGGATAAGGCGACACCCTTAATGGAATACCGCCTGACACAATTAAAAAAAAGGTATGATCTTTCTACGGATAAAGACCGGGTAGAATATACAGATGAGCTGATGTCTATTTTGCTTTCAGCGGTCAACCATATTGAACAAAATTACTATCTAAAAAAAGCGGCGGAGGAATTGGCAATAGATGAAGAAGCCCTGCGCAGTGAACTAAAAAAACGGCAGAAATGGAGTAACCGCTATAAAGAAGAGGGGAAAAAAGATACGCCGCAGGAAAAAAATGGGCAACAGCAAAAGAGCAGGATCAGCCCTGCAGAAAAAATATTAATATCTTTGATGCTTCAAAGCAAGGAAATAGCGGAAAAAGGTCGAAATGTTTTAAAACTGAATTATTTAACTGATTCGCGGGTGAAGGAAATTGTAGAAAAGATCTGGGAATACCTTGATAATGATGATACAGCGACAGTTGATAAGCTATTAAACTATTTTGATGACCCGCAAATTAATAATTTGATTACTGAGGCGGTAACTGATCCTTCCTTGCAGGATTTGCCCCCTCAAACCGCGAAACGTATGGCAGAAGATTGTATAAATCAACTATACAAAAATTGGGCGAAAAAACAGCAAAGAGAACTGCAGAAAAAATTAAAAGAACTGGAAATGCAAGGAGAAGAAGACAAGATAGAAGAATTGTTGCGAAAACACCAGGATCTGTTAAATATAAAAGATGACAGCCCTTACCGGTTAGGAAAAGGAGGGGATTTCAATGGCTAGAGATCTGGAAAAAACAATTTCCCTGGAAGATGCTCAGCAGGAGCTAATTGAGCGCGGTAAAAACAAGGGTTCAATAAGTTATAAAGAAATTATTGCAACCCTTCAACCATATGAACTTTCTGTGGATGCGCTGGATAACTTTTATGACAGGCTGGCTCAGCAAGGGATCGATATAACTGATGATACAACTGCTGATGTAGCAAAACCTTCTAAAGATGAAAGTGAAGATGATGAAGCAGAGGAGGATAGCGACCCATTGTCGGTTCCGGAAGGAATAACAGTTAACGATCCGGTTCGGATGTACTTAAAAGAGATCGGCAAAATTTCTTTGCTTACTTCCCAAGAAGAAATCGAATTGGCCAAAAGAATTGAGCAGGATGATGAAGAGGCCAAACGCCGCCTGGCTGAAGCCAACTTACGTTTAGTGGTAAGCATTGCGAAAAAATATGTCGGGCGAGGTATGCTTTTCTTGGATCTGATCCAGGAGGGCAATATGGGTTTAATTAAAGCTGTGGAAAAGTTTGATTATCGTAAAGGTTATAAGTTCAGTACTTATGCTACCTGGTGGATTAGACAGGCTATCACCAGGGCAATTGCCGATCAAGCCAGGACCATAAGGATACCTGTTCATATGGTTGAAACGATTAATAAGCTGATACGAGTTTCCAGGCAGCTTGTCCAGGATTTGGGCAGGGAACCTTTACCTGAAGAAATTGCCCAGGAAATGAATATCAGCGAAGAACGGGTTAGAGAGATTTTGAAGATAGCCCAGGAGCCCGTATCTTTGGAAACACCGATTGGCGAAGAAGATGACAGCCATTTGGGCGATTTTATTGAAGATCATGAAGCTCAGGCACCTGCTGATGCCGCTGCTTTTGAACTGCTGAAAGAACAGCTGGAAGATGTGCTCGATACTCTTTCCTCCCGGGAAGAAAAAGTGCTTCGTTTACGTTTTGGACTTGACGACGGTCGCTCTCGGACATTAGAAGAAGTGGGACAGTACTTTGGTGTAACCCGGGAAAGAATACGCCAGATTGAAGCCAAAGCGCTTCGCAAACTACGCCATCCTATGCGCAGTAAACGGTTGCGTGATTATCTCGAATAAAATAAAAAGGACGACTCGAAAAATTGTTAAAGTAACTCTTGACGAGATTGCAGGTATTCAGTATAATACTACTTGCCGATAAGGTTCCTCAGTAGCTCAACGGCAGAGCGACCGGCTGTTAACCGGTAGGTTGCAGGTTCGAATCCTGCCTGGGGAGCCAATTTTATGTCCTTATCTAACCTGTTTGTTTTTCCTTCCTCCATTCGCAGCGGTCTTGTTTTGAACAAAAATCGCAGGGAATCATACTGGAATCCAAGTTTTTGCCCCGGGGTATTACAAAAGTGGCTGATTTTCTGGGAATTATCATACAGCTTTCGGTAAGGCGAAGATTTATTTTTTCAGCGGGCAGAAGGGAAAACACCTCTCTTTGTTGTTCAATCGGCCATCCTTCCTGACCGGGTTGGGCCCGCATGCCCAGATCTAAACCCTGTTCGCAGGCTTCAGCGCTGATTACACCTTCAATGGCCTGTGATACTTTTCGAAGGGCGGCGATACCGGCACCGTCTAAAGCTACAGCTTTTACAGGGTTTTCTTTCATTAATTCATTAACCCTGTTTTCCAGCTCGGGTCCAATGGAGTACATGGCGATATTTAAAGATTCAGCGCCGGCCATAGCTTTGGCCACCAGGGGGCCTTCAAAATAGCCCCCTTCGAAAGAAATTTTTTGGTGTTCAAAAGCGGATACTTTTACCACCGTATACAGAGCCACCGGATTTACCAGGGAGTAAGCTTCCTCGATTATCGCTTCTGCATCGTTGAAAAGGCGCTTTGAAGCGCGGTTGGGATCAATCCCCTGACCTTTTAGCACATCTTCCGCATTGAGGGTGATATCAAGGTTATCAATTAGTTTATACATGGGTTTAACCTCCAGTAATATAAAGCGATCTTTTATTATTTTATCCTTTAATACAGTTCTTGACAACATTCTTAAGGGTGTGTTAAACTCATAGAGCCATGAGGGAGGCAAGAGTTTTGCGAAGCGGGCCCATAGCTCAGCTGGAAGAGCTACCGGCTCATAACCGGTTGGTCCCAGGTTCGAGTCCTGGTGGGCCCACCATAACATGGCCCCTTCGTCTAATAGGTTAGGACACCAGCCTTTCAAGCTGGCAACAGGGGTTCGAATCCCCTAGGGGTCACCATTATTCCAATAATTAGGCAGATAGCCCCCAAACGGCATCTGCCTAAAATTATATCTTTCGGCCCCGGATAGAAATTTTTTCTTCCCGGGTTTTTATTATCAGGGTCAGGTCTAAAACACTCGAGACATTCCTAAAAAATTTTAAGACTTAGAGGGCGTTTTTTTCCTTGACTTCCGCTAAAAAAACTATTAAAATTAGGAAGCGCAAGGAAATAGGGGCGAATAGCTCAGCGGGAGAGCACCTGCCTTACAAGCAGGGGGTCGTAGGTTCAAAACCTACTTCGCCCACCATTAATCCAGAAATGGCGGAGAAGCTAAATCTCCGCCATAATTTTATTTTAAAGGGATTAATCAAATACTAAAGATTTGACCAATAATTTTACATTCGGTAAAATAAAGCTTAAGAATTCAAGTCAAAAGTAAAGTATTATTTGCGGTCCTGGTTTGCTTTATAAATATATGCTCTCTCAAATCAGGAGCTAAAAGTGAGTTATAAAGGTATAGAACGCACATTATAAAAATTTGAGTAAAGCGAGGGATACCATGGATACGAAAGCACCTACCCGGGAAGAAGCGATGGCACTTTTAAAGAAGCATAACCAAAACGATGCTTTGATCAAACATGCTCTGGCTGTGGAAGCGGTAATGGGCCATTTTGCCGAAAAGTTTGGGGAAGATGTTGAAAAATGGCGGGTTATTGGCCTGGTTCACGACCTGGACTATGAAAAGTATCCGGAAGAACACTGCCATAAAACAAAGGAAATGCTGGAGGAAGAAGGTTACCCAGAAGATTATATCAGGGCGGTGCAAAGCCATGGCTGGAAAATTTGCACCGAGGTTGAACCGGTGGAACCGATGGAAAAAGTTCTTTATGGCATAGATGAATTGACCGGTTTAATTGTTGCCACTGTATTGATGCGGCCCAGCAAGAGTATTATGGATCTCACCGCCAAATCGGTTAAGAAAAAATGGAAACAAAAAGGTTTTGCTGCCGGGGTGGACCGCGGCATCATCGAAGAAGGAGCGAACCTTCTGGGGATGGAAGTAAGTGAGTTGATTGAAGAAACCATCAAAGGAATGCAAACCGCTGCAGATGAACTTGAGCTCAGGGGCGATCTTTAAATACAGCTGCCTGCCCTGCTTTAAGAGGTTTGCTTATAATTTGTTTTTTAATGGCAATGAGTTCGGGTAATCTATTCAGCAGTATTTGTTCCAGGTAAAAAGCGCTTTTAAGCATTCTTTGTACATTTGCAGGCGGGAAAGCAGGCCCCTTGCAAATCCAAACTTGGCTTCTTTCATATGATGAGTTAATTTTTTTAGATAGGGATATGATACTGCATAGTTTTTGGATGCGGCGTATTTGCTTATGAAAACCTCAACACCAAACCTGCACCAGGAAAGATTAGGCAGGCTGTTTATAAAGCTGCCTCTAAGTCCCCGTTGCCCGTTTAAAATATCAAAATAACGATGGGCAAGGTCAGTCAGGGTTCCACCTCCGCGGAAAACACCGACAGTCATCGCGAGGTTATCATTATTTTGTAAGGGAGTTAATAATTCGTCTAAATGACCGTGGTGAAAATTGATCAGATCGGCATCGATAAAAATCCAGTAGTCTGTATTTCCTACATGGTCGATCCCTGCCTGGAGGGCTGCTCCTTTCCCCCGGTTAATTCCAAGTTCAATAAGTTCCACAGGATATTTTCTTGAAACCTCAGCAGTGCCATCAGTAGAACCATCGTCTATCACAACCACTCTTTTTGGCCCAACATAAGTACAGATAACTTCTAAAACCGGGCCTATGCGGGGCGCTTCGTTATAGGCCGGGACAAGAATAGTAAGGTTGTTTTGCAATAGGGTCCTCCTTCGATAACTTTTATACTCAATTATTCTATTTGTTCCTTAAAAACCCTTGTTAAGGAAAAGATCCTTATGATTGGTCGTGTTATAATCAGACTTGAAATCTATTAATTCAATATTGGCGCGGGAAGTGGTTTAAAGTTGTTTGACCCCAAAGCTAATAATAAAAAAGTCATGGTAGCGATGAGCGGTGGCGTAGACAGCTCAGTTGCAGCCCTGCTTTTGAAACAAGCCGGTTATGAAGTAATTGGGGCAACCATGCGGGTTTGGGTGGATCCTTTTGCTGAAGAAAAAGCCGGAAAGGAAATTAGAAACTGCTGTTCTTACAAGGATATCATGGATGCAAAGAGGGTGGCAGCTCGCCTTGATATAGCGCATTATGTTTTAAATATGAAAGATGAATTTTACCGGGATATAGTGTGTAACTTTACCTCTGAATATATGCGGGGAAGAACTCCCAACCCCTGTATAGAGTGCAATCGCAGGATTAAATTTTATCATCTCATGCAAAAAGCCCGGGGGTTGGGGATTAATTACCTGGCTACCGGTCATTATGTTCGCAGCAGGTTCGATCAGGAAAGCGGTGTTTACAGGCTGCTGCGGGGGCGTGATCTCCAAAAAGATCAAAGTTATATGCTTTATGTTTTAGGGCAAGAAGAACTGCAGTCCGTGTTTTTTCCGGTTGGGGAAAAAACCAAGGAAGAAATCAGGAATATTGCCGAGGCAGAGGAACTTAAGGTAGCTCGCAAAGAAGAGAGCCAGGAAATATGCTTTATTCCCGACAATGATTATCGTTCATTTATGGAAAGAATCTGTCCCGAAGTAGTTCAACCCGGTGATATTGTATCTACCAGCGGGAAAAAACTGGGACGGCACCAGGGAGTTGCTTTTTATACCATCGGGCAACGGAGAGGTTTGGGGTTAACTGCCTCCGAACCACTTTACGTGGTGGGGATCGATCCACAGAATAACCGGGTTATAGTTGGTGGAGAAAATGAAACCTACGCAGGTGGGCTTATAGCTGAGAATTTAAACTATGTTGCCGGGAAACCGCCGCTTGAGCCTGTACCGGTAGAGGTAAAAATCCGTTACCGGGCACCTGCGGTTCCGGCGATCCTTTATCCCCCTGAAAATGAATTTTCCCGGGTTGTCTTTGATCAGCGGCAAAAAGCGGTTACTCCGGGTCAGTCGGCAGTTTTTTATAGTGGCGAGGAAGTCCTGGGAGGGGGAGTGATTAAAGAGTCACTTTCGTGAGCAAATCATATTTACCCACCGGATCCGAGATCTTATATTAAATATACTTTAACTGAATTCTAATATCATATCGGCGGGAAGCATAGAGCATAACAGCAAATTTAGTAGTTGATTTAAGGCTGGAATAAAGGATTTTTGCCTCGCATCATTTCTGGCTTTAAATATTGCTGCCTTTCATTTCCCCGGAAATGTTTTCTTCACTGCTACCCTGTGATAATATACAAGCAAGCCTTAAGAGAGTAAAGTCGGCAGAGGTGTTAAATGTTTACAATAATCAATTGGATTAACCGGCATTTGGTTTTGATTGGTTTGGTCTTTTTGTTACCTGTGTTTTTTTCAGGAGCTTTGAGCAATGATTTTTTTACACTGCAGGCCGAAAGCGAAAGCGAAGTTGAATTTACTATTTTATATAGCAATGATGAACACGGGGCGATGATCCCGCACTCACCGGCGGTAGATTACCATCCCGACCGCGAAGATCCCACGATCGGTGGGTATGCCCGCCTTGCAACGGCAGTAAACCGGATTAAAGAGGAAAAAAATGCGGATAGTGAACCGGTTTTGCTTTTTTCAGGCGGTGATTTTATTGGGGGAACTGCATTTAGCTGGCTTGTTCCCGAAAACTATGCCCCGGAGTTGAGCGTCAAGCAAAAAATCGGTTATGATGCCGTAGTAATCGGCAATCACGAGTTTGATTACGGGGCTGATGTCTTAGCTGATTATTTAGGGGAAGCCGGTTATCCCGATGCTCACAGCGATACCGCGGTCCTTGTTTCCAATGTAAATGTGCCGTCAGAACACCCGCTTGCGGATAAAAATCTTTACCGGGAAAACCATATAATTACCCTTGAAAATGGTCTGAAAATAGGTTTGTTTGGTTTGATGGGCAAAGATGCGGTTGAAATCGCTACCGAGTATGCACCCCTGGAATTTACCGATCAACATGAAGCTGCGCGAAAAATGGTAGGCGATTTAAAAACTCAAGGAGCTCAAGTGATTGTAGCGCTTGCCCATTCGGGTGTGGGTGAAGATCGCCAGCTGGCTGAAGCTGTTCCCGGTATTGATCTAATTATCGGGGGGCACTGTCATACTGCTTTGCAGGAGCCGATTATTGAAAATGATACTATCATAGTGCAGGCCGGCGCTTACCTGGAGTATCTGGGTCGGCTTGATTTGGCCTATGATCTCGCTGCTGATTCTGTGCAGATTCGTAACAAGGAAAATGAAATTCCTTTGCTTTACCGCCTTGACAGCTCCTATACAGTGGACCCTGATATTGATCAGGCTGTAGGGGTATATAAAGAAAAATTAAATAATCTTGTTACAGAGAGGACTGATGGGCAGTTTAGGCATATCCTTGATCCGGTAGTAATATCAGATTTTAAAATTCCCGATTATCCGCCCCTGCAGGAAACTCCCTTTGGCAACTTTGTAACTGATGCTATGCGCCTGGTGGCCAAAGAAAAAACCGATCACGACCCCGATTTTGCCGTTCAGGCCAACGGGGCAATTAGGGGCAGTGTGGTTCCGGGCTCCATGCCGCATTCATTGGGGCAGGTTTCTTTCTATGATTTGACTGAGTTGGTTGGCCTTGGCTACGGGCCTGACGGAAAGGCAGGTTATCCCCTGGTCGCGGTTTATCTTACCGGTGAAGAAATACTCCGGGTCCTCGAGGTTGCCGCTTTAATTGAAGAGGTAATGGACAATACCTACTTTCTGCAGTTCTCCGGATTACGTTATCAATACAACCCGGAAAATGCTGTTTTATTTAATGTGCCCATTTTAGATTTACCGCTTCCCACGGCCAGGGCTGTTCTAAACGCTGAACGTTACACTAAAGAGGGCCGGCAGGGTATTGATGACCGGGAATATGCCCTAATTGAAAAAGGAGAACAAGAACTGTACTGCCTGATTACCGATTCCCTGGTAGTTTCTTTTTTCCCTATGATTGGAGAACTTTTACCCCAGCTTGAGATTACCTTAAAAGACAGGGAAGGGAATCCGCTCAGCGAAGAAGAACTGGAGAAACAAATCCTATATGTTAACGGTGAAGAATTAAAGGTTTGGCAAGCGGTTGTAGAGTACGCCGCCAACCAGCCGGAGGGTGAAACCGGTTTTCCCGAGGTGGAATCTTATTACGCTTCTACAGCAGGCAGAATTAACCCGGTGAGGTCAATCCCATACTTGGCCCTGTTGATTTTAGCGCTGATAATTATTTTGGTTGTTGCAGTGCTTGGGATCAGGCGCCGAAGGTTAAACAGAAAACCTTCCAGGAAATCTCAACCATAGAACTGGATTTCCGGTAGTAAGTGTTTGTGAATTATATCAATTTAAGTCAAACAAATGAGGATCGGAGTTGATAAGAATTGAAGAATCTGGCTTGGATTAACGGAGAAGTATGCAACCTGGAAGAAGCCAAAGTGCCTGTTGAGGACAGGGGCTTTCTATTTGGCGATGGGGTATATGAAGTAATAAAAATATATAATGGGAAACCTTTTTACCTGGAGTCGCACCTGGAAAGACTGCAGCGAAGCGCCGAAGCGATTAGTATCCCTCTTTCCTATTCTCTTGCTGAACTGAGAAAGCATATTGCCGGCCTGGTTGAAAAGAGTGAGTGTGAATACGGTTACCTGTATATGCAGGTAACCCGGGGATGTGCGCCAAGAGGGCACCTTTTTCCCAATGATCCTGCACCCACAGTCTTGATCTATGTAAGAGCCTTTGAATCTAATTCTTCAAAAGATCTCGCAGAACCAGCCGATTGTATCACGTTACCGGATGAAAGGTGGATGAATTGTTATATAAAAACAGTAAACCTTTTACCCAACATTTTAGCCCTGCAAAAAGCTTATGAAGCGGGAGCTGCGGAAGCAATTCTTTATCGCCCTGACGGAACTGTTACCGAAGGGACAAGAACTAATATCTTTGCTGTAATTGATGGAATTGTCAGAACTCACCCTGCAACCAGATACATACTGCCCGGTATTACCAGGCAGATTGTCCTTGATCTTTTTGAACGGATCTCTGTCCCTGTTAAAGAAGAAGCTTTTAAAGTCAGTGACCTGCAGAATGCCAGTGAAGTTTGGACCGCTTCTACAGGGTTGGAAATATTTCCGGTGGGAACCATAGACGGGAAACCTTTAAAAGAAAAACCCCCGGGCCCTGTTTGCAAACGTTTGGTTGAAGAGTTTCGGAAAGTTGTTGAGGCAGAATGTTATGGAGGTGATCATTAATCTGGGCAAAAGTTAAAACCATCATGGAGTATATGGAAGAACTGGCCCCTTCGTCGATAGCTTTATCCGGTGATTCAGTTGGCTTGCAACTCGGGCACCCGGAAGCGGAAGTGAAAAAATTGCTGGTGGCCCTTGATTCTGAATGGGAAGCAGTTGAAGAGGCTTCTTTCATCAGTGCCGATATGTTGATTACTCACCACCCGTTGTTTTATAACCAGTTTTCTGCAATTGATGAAAGCACCCCGGCTGGCTCGTTAATTGCCTCGGTTGTAAGAAAGGGGCTGCATATTTTCAGCGCACATACCAATTATGACATTGCGTTTAACGGAGTTAGTTATCACCTTGCTAAAACCCTGGATCTGCTTACCGATGACGTTAAAGTTCTTGAAGAAACCGACCAGGAACAGATGCTCAAGCTGGTAATGTTTATTCCTGCCGGATATGAAGATCAGATCCGTAATGTCATTGCCGAGGCAGGGGCTGCTCAGATGGGAAACTACAGCCACTGCACTTTCCAGGTGCCCGGTAGCGGCACTTTCAGGCCCGGTGAAGGTACTAACCCGTTTATCGGTGGGCAGGGAGAACTGGAAAAGGTTGATGAGCTTCGCATGGAAACTATTATGCCCGCTTCATTACGTTCCAAAGTGATCGACGCCCTGGTAAATGCGCATCCTTACGAAGAAGTTGCTTACGACCTTTACCCCCTGGCTCTGGAGGGAAAAAGGATTGGCCTGGGGTTAAAGATTGGCCTTGTTCAGCCGATATCCCTGGACCAGTTAATAGAAAACTGCCGCAGCTTGTTAAATTCGGAAAGTGTGCGCTACTGGCCTGCCGGCAAAAAAGAATTCTCCAGAATAGCCCTTTGCGGGGGCAGCGGGGGGTCCTTAATTGAAAAAGCTGCCCGCCAGGGAGCGGAAGTCTTGATTTCAGGGGACTTTCGTTATCATGATTTGAGGCATGCTCAAGCCCTGGGCCTGGGGTTGATTGATGCCGGACATGACGCAACTGAATGGCCGGCGGTGGTTTATCTTCAGCAATATTTAGAAGAACGTTTAAAGGAGGATAATTATAAAACTGAAGTTTGCCTGGCAGCTTCAGTTGCAGAAGGTTGGCAATGTTAAGTTTTAAGGGTAGGTTAAAACCTACCCTATTTTTTTGGGTTATTGTTTTATTAAACCTGGGAAAAGTAAATTTTAGATCAGGGTAACAAACAATGATAACAAACAATAGGGGTGTTTGAATTTGCAATTAAAACTATTATGGGAATTGCAGGAATTAGATCTGGCAATCAAAGAAGTCAAGCAAAAAATAGAAAATGCGCCTCAATTAAGCGGGGTGCAGGAAGCAAAACAGGATAAAGAAAATAAGGGACAAGATTATGCTGAGCTCGAAGCACAATTAAATAACGACAGAAAATATTTAAAAAAGTTGGAATTGCAGGAGCAAAAAATTGTCGAAGATCGACAGGAGTTATATGAGAGTATGTACAGCGGGAAGATCAAAAGCACCAAAGAATTAGAACAAATGCAGCGTAAGATGGACTTACTGGCAGAGGATAAGAAAAATGTAGAAGAAGAAATCCTGGTGCTAATGGAATCAATTGAAGAACAGGAAGAAAAGCTCAAGCAGGCGGAAGAAGAGCTGAAAGAAAGCAAGCAGGCTTTAAAAGATAAAGCAAGCAGTTTGGAAGAAGAGTTAAATTCGCTAAATCAGGAGCTTTTAAAACTGCAAGATGACCGGGAGCAACAAGCAGCAAAAATTAATAAACAATATCTTGACAAATACTTAATTATGGCGGAAAAACACCGGGGCAAGCCCCTGGCCAAGGTAGAAAATGATATATGCAGCGGTTGCCGGGTATTTATCTCTTCCGCCCAGCGGGGTCATCTTTACAATCCAAGCGCGATGGTGTATTGTGAGAACTGCGGACGGTTGCTGGTTAAGCTTGAAAATCAGTAAGTCTCGATAGTACACATGCTTATTGCATGTTTTAACCTTGATAAATGCGCGGAGGGATTGGCTTTGGCAAAAAAGGAACAACCGAAAACTTTGAAGAGACAGCGTTGGGCAGCGGTTGTAGCAGCTATCCTCGCTTTTGGAATGATTGTTTCAGCTGTGGGCGCTTATTTAAGCCAGGGATTAGGCCAGGAAGGGTCAGTTTTGCCTGATCAACAGGAAGATCCGGAACCTGAGGATTACCTGGCTTATTATGAAGATGAAGTAGAGCGATTGGAAAACTACTTGGATGAACATGAATCTTCGCCAGTTATATTGCGTGAGTTGGCCGAAAACTACCAGTTTTTGGTTTTTATAAAACAGGTTTACTTTGATGATCAGGAAGCTGTGCGTGAATACAGGGAAAGAATGGTATCTATATACGAGTCATTGATTGAAAAGGAACCGGACATGCCGGAACACCGTTACGAACTAATAAATCTGTACGTGGAGCTGCAGGAAGAAGATGAGTTGATTGAAGAAGAATTGACTGTTTTGCTCGATACATTGCATGAAAATCCGGATCCAAGGATTCACATGTCTTTAATTGAGACCCTTGCGGTTATTGAAAAGGAAGAGAAAATAACCGAAGAAGTCAACTGGCTCCAGAACCACCTTGAACAAAAAGTTGCTGAAGGGGTAGCTGATAACGAGGAGCGTTATATTTATGCAGTGCTGCTTGGTGAATATCTGGAAGATTCGGATAAGGCTGAAATTATCCTTGAAGATATTTTGGAAGAAGAAGAGGGAGACACCAGGATATACCAGGCTGCAAGACAATATCTCAGCTTCCTTGAAGAAGATGAAGATTATGATGAGGACGATGTTTTAATAGATTAAGCAGTGAAAGGAAAAACTTGAAAGAAACTTATGGATAGAGAAACATTATTACTTTTATTCCAAGAACTGCGAAAACGGTTAATTATTATAGCTGTAGTGGTATTCGTTTTTGCAGTGGTCAGTTTCTCATTTAGCGATGAAATACGCAGCGTTTTATTGATGCCCGCGGACATGGCTTATGGCGGTCTTGACTCTGAAGGCCGTGATATGCAGTTGATTTTCCTGACTCCTTCTGAGGCCTTGCTGGCAAATATTCGCTTAGCTTTTATAACCAGCGCTACAGTTACGATGCCGATAATCCTTTATCAACTTGTAGCCCTGGCCATCGCTATTACCGGGGTGGCTAAAAGATCAGCCTTTTGGTTGAGTTTGATTATGTACGTGCTTTTTGGACTGGGTTTATCTTTTGCTTACTTTGTGGTTTTGCCTTTTGCTCTTAACTTTTTTATTGGGTTTTCCGGCCCCGATTTGATGCCCAGCTTTAGCATTGCCCGCTATGTGTCATTTACTACTGCCTTTATTTTTTCATTCGGCCTGGTTTTTCAGATGCCGGTTGTATTTTGGTTTTTGGGCAGTATTGGTCTGCTTACCACCGCTTTTTTAAAGCGAAACCGCAAATTCGCCCTATTGATTATTGTCATTTTTGCTTCTGTGCTAACTCCGCCGGATATTTTTTCCCAGATATTGATGGCTATACCACTGATGCTTTTATACGAGCTGGGTATTTTAATGGTCTATATTTCTTGGCGCAAGAAAAAGAAACAAGAAATGTCTGATGCCTCTACCGGTTAAGATTGGTTGCTTAGCTAAACTGACATCCATCTAAAGAAATTTGCAAGCTCGCCACTAACCTAAACATGAGAGTATCTGTTATTGCAGTTGTCAGGTATTTTTCTTGCAATGCTTCAGGTAAGTGATTATGCCCGGGAATATGCACCGGGAAGGGAATACCCGGGTGATGTAGAAATAATAGTCATACTGGAAGGTTTCAGGCTTACTCGGGAAAGGCAGTCGATAAAGATGAAAATAGCCGGTGACGGAGTATACCGGGGAGAAATCTTAAATAACAAGCCGCATGGAAGGGGCACAGTAACCTGGCCTGATGGCAGCAGGTATACAGGTGAATGGAAGAATGGTTGTTTCCACGGCGAAGGCACCTTCATTTGGTCTAACGGGGATAAATATGAGGGTCAGTGGAAAGAAGACCGGATGCATGGCAAAGGCACTTATCTTTTTGCCGATTGGCGCAAGTATGTCGGTGATTGGTTTGAAGACCAGATCCATGGTCAGGGAACTTACTATTGGCCCAGTGGTGAAAAATATGAAGGCGAGTTTATAAGCGGTCTATACGAAGGGCATGGCACCTATTTATGGCCGGATGGAAAAAAATATGAGGGAAAATGGAAAAAATCTTATCGCCATGGGCAGGGCAGAATGGATTGGCCTGATGGTAAAAGTTATTCGGGACAGTGGTTTGAAGATCGCCGGCATGGTTATGGGAAGCAGGTTTGGCCTGATGGACGTTCTTATGAAGGTGAATGGAAAAAAAATCGAATGCACGGCAGAGGGGTTTATACCTTTGCAAATGGTTCCAGGTATGATGGTTTATTTAAAGAGGGCAGTTTTGCTGATAAAGGCCGCTATTTCTTTCCCGATGGTTCCAAATTTCGGGGAAAGCTATTAAACGGATTGCCTCACGGCAAGGGGGTGGTTTGTTTTCCTGATGACAGTCAGTTTTACGGCTGGTTTGAACATGGCCATGATAGTGGCCGGGGAGAACTCTACTACTCTGATGGATCGAAATACAAAGGAGAAAGTAAGAACAACATACCGCATGGCGAAGGTCAACTGACTTATCCGGATGGCTCCCGTTATGCGGGCATTTTTATAAATGGCTATCCTGACGACTCAGGGTCTTTCTTTTTTGCGGATGGTTCTAGTTATGCAGGTGCGATGAAAAATGGGCGTCCGCACGGAAAGGGAACAGTGACTTATCGGAAAGGAACCGTTTACAGTGGTGATTTTTACGACGGTTTCAGGCAGGGCAGGGGAAAACAAGTTTGGCCGGACGGGTCAGAGTACGATGGGGAATGGTTTGCAGACCGGATCAGTGGTTGGGGAGTTTACTGTTCGGCAGCTGGCGATCGTTATGAAGGCAACTTTTATAATAACCGTTACCACGGAAAAGGCTGTTTAAACCAGGCCGATGGTACTGAATGGAAAGGCAACTGGAAAGAGGGCAAAATGTACGGTTACTGTTACTGCCGGTTTGCCAGGGGAGGCACATATGAAGGTGAAATGGGCGGAGGCAGATTTCATGGCTGGGGTGTTCGTTTTTGGGCCGGGGGAAATGTTTACAGGGGGCGCTTTTGGAATGGATACCGCCATGGTTATGGCACATACTTATTTACTACCGGGGACAAGTACAATGGTGGCTGGTTTTTAGACCGGCGTCATGGGCGTGCCCGCTTGATTTGTGCAGGCAATTCAATTAAGGTGGGAATTTGGTTGTTCGGTTTCGGACCTTACCGGGTTGCTGCACTGGATAAAGAAACTACTGTTCCGGACTAAAATTTTTAGTTTCAATACTAAAGCAAATTTGTGCCAACAAATGACATTATATGTATTTTTGTATTCTCTTTCAATATAATCATTAATAACAAGCTCGCCGATAAAAAAAGGAGGAACAACGTATGGTTTCAGAAGCTGAACAAAAAGTATATGAGGCCCTGGATCATTTAGGGGTCGAGTACACCCGTTACGAACACCCACCGGTGTATACCGTAGAGGAGGCAAAGCAATATTGGAAGGATATTGAAGGAGCTCATTCAAAAAATTTGTTCTTAAGAAACAATAAGGGCAACCGCCATTTCCTGGTTGTGCTGGAAGAATCCAAATCGGCTGATCTTAAAGGCCTTTCTGCAAAGTTGGCTGCCGGCAAGCTTAGCTTTGCTTCGGAAAGGCGCTTAAAGGAACATCTTGGCCTGGAAACCGGTGCTGTATCACCATTTGGGTTGCTCAATGATCAAAAAAATGCGGTTTCAATAGTTATTGATAAAGAGTTAAAAAATGCGGATAAGGTTAATTTTCATCCCAATGTAAATACTGCCACTGTAAGCATTTCCTACCAGGATTTTGAGAAGTTTTTGCAGTACTGTGGCAATGAAGTGATTTATATTTAGGTGAAAATGGATCTTTAGGGTTAAAAAGATTAACGGGCCGCCTTAAGTCTTGATAGGTGTAATTATGGCTCTATCCTAGGTTTAGTCCCGGTTTTAACCAAGATTTTTGCTATCAAGAAGGGTTAACCCTTAAATGAGGGAGGTATTATCCTTGAAAGATTTGAAGGAATTGAAAAGTATTCAGGAATTTCTCCAAAAAGTTACCGGTGCATTTGCCGGAGTGGTTGATATTGAAATCGGCATAATCAGCAGAAACCTGGAAGTTATTGCTGGCAGCGGGTACTTTGAGAAAGAAGTCGGTTCCATCTATGATGAGGGTTGTATGACCCATAAAATCCTGATGTCTTCCAGCAGTGAACCAATACTGGTGGAAAACACCTCCCAGGCCATTTGCTGCAGTGAGTGCGAGCATGCTGCCGACTGCGAAGTTTTAGCTTTTCTGATGTGTCCGATTGATTACAACGGTGAAAAGGTTGGGACAATTTCTCTTCTTGCCTTAACTGAACAGCATCGCCGTAAACTGCTTAACCACTATGAAAAAATGCAGGAATTTCTAAATAAACTGTGCGATATTATGCTAATTTCTTTAAATGAAAAAAAGATGGAAGCAAAGGTAACCAGTTTGATGAACCAGTTTAAAGATGTGATCAATTCCATCTATGAAGGGGTTATAGCCATAAATAGTCAGGGGCATATTACAAATATTAACCGGGCAGCTGAAGAATTGTTAAACCTGGATCGTAACAGTAAAACCGGTAGCCACATCAATGAGTTATTCCCGGATTTTAGTGTAGAAGACGTTTTCAGCAAGCAATATGATGATGGGGGAGATTTGTATTATGTTAATGAAGTAAGCTATACCGGGCCCGATAATAAAACAATGCACTTGTTTTACAACGCTACCCTGATGCGTGAAGGGGAGTGGGTATCCGGCGCGGTGCTTTCTTTCCGTTTGAAAGAAGAAGTTGAAGAAATGGCTACCAGGATCATGAAGGAAAATAAAAAATGCACTTTTTCAGGGATCATCGGCACCAGCAAGGAAATTAATGAGATCAAAGAAAAGATGAGGTTAATTGCCCCTACCGATTCAACGGTTTTGATCAGGGGAGCAACCGGAACCGGAAAAAGTATTTTTGCCAGGGCCATCCATGAGGAAAGCCCCCGGCGGAAAAATCCCTTTGTATCGATTAGCTGTGCCGCAATACCAGCGCCTCTTCTTGAGTCGGAATTATTCGGGTACGAGGAAGGGGCTTTTACCGGGGCTAAAAAAGGCGGCAAGCCGGGTAAATTTGAACTTGCCCAGGGAGGGACGATCTTTCTCGATGAAATAGGAGATATGCCTCCTGATTTTCAGGTGAAGCTGTTGCATGTTATAGAAAATAAGAGCATTGCCCGGATTGGCGGTGTTTCCTTCCGCGATGTCGATGTGCGGATTATCGCAGCAACAAATCGAAATTTAGAAGAATTGATCGAAGAAGGTAAATTTAGGGAAGATTTATTTTACCGGATTAATGTTATTCCTTTTACCATTCCGGTGTTGAGTGAGCGCAAAGACGATATTTTACTGCTCATGCATCATTTCCTGGATTACTATGGGAAAAGACTTAATAAAAGAATTAGCGGATATAAAGAAGAGGCCAAAGAAGCTTTGCTGGCTTATCCCTGGCCGGGAAACGTTCGTGAATTGGAAAACGCTATTGAATACGCGGTTAATATTGAATCAGGTGACAGGGTAAGCAGAAACAGCCTGCCTGAAAAAATTACCAGGTATTATAGCAGCAGTGATGCTGCCGGAATAGAGGATCTTTTTTCCCTGGAAAGAAAAGCGATCCAGGCTGCATTGCAAAAGTATGGCAACTCAACCTGGGGAAAGGAAAAAGCCGCTTCCGCCCTTGGCATCAGCCGGGCTACTCTCTATAGAAAACTCAAATCGATCGAGCAAGAAGTTTCTTGATATGAGAATATTTCTCAATATGATAATCTATCAATGCTTATTCGTTCTTTCCCATTGTTACCGCTTGTTTTTTGTTATAACAATTGGTTATATCTCAATATGATAAAGAAGGGCTGCTTTTCAAGATCAGAGCAGTTTCTTTTTATTTAGGCATTGTGGGCACTTTCGAATATTTAGCGATAATTTTATGGGTGGCATGAATATTGCACTAAATAAATAAAAGGTATGTTTATTTCTCATTTCATGCCTGGTTTAAGTACTAACTAAAGCAGTTAAAGGGGGTTGATAGATGTAAAAAGAAAAGCTGCCCTTTTCCCGAACTGATAATTTAATTTTAAGGAGGTATTGTAAGTGGTAACTGATCAAGAAAGAAGTATGTATGCCAAAAGAACGTTTTGGATTGCTCTTATTATCATGCTTGTATTCGTGATTTTTGGTGCTGCCATGCCAGAAGCTTTTGGCGAGGCAACCAGCGCTGTTTTTGACTACATGGTGGAACAGTGGGGATGGTCTTTCATCCTCGGAGCCAGTATTTTCCTGTTCCTAATTATCTATCTACTTCTGAGCCCATTGGGCGAAATTAAGCTTGGGAAAGATGATGAAGAACCAGAGTACGGGAACTTTACCTGGTTTGCCATGCTTTTTAGCTGTGGGATGGGTATCGGTCTCCTCTTCTGGGGGGTATCCGAACCGATCTGGCACTACATGTGGCCGCCGATGGGTGAAGCAGAAACTGCCGCTACTGTGCATACAGCGATGCGTTATTCATATTTTCACTGGGGTTTACACCCCTGGGCTATTTATTGCGTGGTGGCCGGTTCGCTGGCCTATTTCTCATACCGCAAAGGTCTGCCGATGATGCTCAGCTCTTGCCTGGAGCCGATCCTTGGCCAGGAAAATATTGACAAAGGCTGGGGGGTTGTCGTTAATGTCATCGGTGTTTTTGCTACCCTTTTCGGCCTGGCTACCTCTTTGGGCCTGGGGGCGATGCAGATCGGCGCCGGCCTGGAGTCCTTATTCGGCATTCCCAGCAGCAACGCAATCTGGGTTACCATCGTTGTTGTAGTAACCGCCGCAGCAGTTATTTCCACCTATACCGGTATCGACCGAGGCATTAAGTGGTTGAGCCGGATCAATATTGTTGTGGCCATTGCTTTACTGGTGCTGGTATTTATCATCGGCCCGACCCTCTTTATTCTTAAGATATTTACCCATGCTACCGGTGATTACTTACAAAATATAGTTTACATGTCGTTTGGCCTCGATGCTGCCGGTGCAGGAGCTGAAGGATGGTATAATGCCTGGACCGTATTTTACTGGGCCTGGTGGATTGCCTGGGCGCCTTTTGTCGGGACCTTTATCGCCCGGGTTTCCCGCGGCCGCACCATTCGTAACTTCATTACCGGTGTGCTGCTGGTTCCCGTGGCGGTCAGCCTGGTCTGGTTCGCAGTCTTTGGCGGTTCCGCCCTCTGGTACGAACATTTCGGCCAAGGCGGAATCGGCGATGCTGTTTCTGAAGACGAAGCGATGGGTTTCTTTACTCTCCTGGAGACCATGCCTGCCTCCGCTTTGCTGGTGGCAGCAGCCAGCTTCTCGGTGGCGGTGTTCTTTATTACCTCTTCCGACTCTGGTACTTACGTAAACGGTATGCTCACCTCTGGCGGTAATCCTAACCCGCCCTATATGTTGCGTATTACCTGGGGGGTCCTTGAGGGAGCAATTGCCGGTCTCTTGCTTTTTACCGGTGGCCTGAGCTCACTCCAGACAGCCTCAGTTGTTGGTGGTTTCCCATTCATGATCATCATGCTGCTGATGATTTACTGCCTGTTTAAATCGCTTATGCAAGAAAGAAGAGAAGGTTCGCTGCCTTTGGAGAAAGCGCGTATTGATGCTGCATTAAAAGAGTTGAAGCAGGAAAAAGGACAGTTGTAACTTAAGGTTTTGCTTCAGCAGTTAATCAATCAAGTGCTTGAAAAATAGATATGGCCTGAAGCTTTAATTAAAATAGCTAAAAAGGTATACTACCGCCGGATGGAAAACATCCGGCGGCAGTATGCCGATGAAAAAAAAAGAATAAAAGAAAGGAGTGTACGAAAATGGCAGATTTTGAAACATTAGCGAACGCCATTATTGAGTGTGATGCATCAAAGGCGGATGAGTTAACCCGCAACCTTGTTGACGAGGGTGCCAAGCCCCAGGAAGTAATCAACAAGGGTTTGATTGCCGGGATGAACGTAGTCGGTGATCGTTTTAAGCAGGGCGATATGTATGTTCCCGAGGTAATGA
>JAWODD010000021.1:0-7830 GCA_046483445.1 Bacillota bacterium
TTACCGAAATGAGTGTCTTCGTCTGCATCACTATCTTCTGTACTCGATTTCATATCCCCGTCATCATCGTAATAAAAATCTCCATCTTCCATTAAAATATTTGTGTCTGATGTCCCATGCTCCGCATACCAAATCGATGCAGATCCCTTCAAGGTCCTTACATTGGCGTCGTGGGCGCTTTCGGCGGCGCTCCTCTGGATTCCGCTGTAAATGGGGATGGCGATGGCCACCAATACGGCGATGATCACGACAACGACCATCAATTCAACCAGGGTAAAACCCTGTTCCTGCTTATGCATTTTTCTCATTAACTTTTGCATTTTAAATCTCCCTTCATGTTCTTTATTTTCCGGACCGGGCCAGGCTGGCCGCAAGCCCCGGGTTATTAAATTAAGTTCGTTTTTCTTTTCTTTGCCACCTCCTTTTTTAAAGATTTGACGATAATGCCCTGCTGGTAAAGTAAAAAACCCGTTTCGGTAGCCTGGCAGCCATACCTTTTACGAGGTTAGGCCCATAGCTTTGCGCCCCTGCCTTTCGGCAGGTTTGCCATTATCGTCAGGTTATAAACTCCGACCTGAGCGAGAGCTTTTTCAATGCTCTCCTATATATAGTTATACCGGCTATTTTATATTTTAGACACATTTTAATAATTTTTTTATGGATATTAATAACTTTGCTGCGGGACTGTAATTAGCAGGGGGCATAAAAAACTCCGGCAGGCTTTTTTCCTTGATTAAAAAATTTAAGGGGGCTAATTGATGCTTTTAAGCCATGGAAGCGCGCATTTCTTTCAATCCCCGGTTCAACAGGCGGGATACTTTTCTCTGGTTTATATCCAGTTTTTTGGCAGTCTCTTCCTGGGTCAGTCCTTCATAATAGATCAGCTTGATTACTTTTTGCTGCAGCTCGTCCATTTTTTCGATTGACATCCTCATGGCAACCTTATCTTCAAGCGGCAATTTAAAATTTTCGTAGCGAAGCGATCTAAGTTTCGAAAGGTCGATTTCTTCTAGGGATATGCAGCCCAGCTGTATAACTTCAACTATACCTTCTTCTTCTATGTTCACTTTCTGGGCAATTTCCTGCAGGGTGGGCATTGCTCCATTTTGCTGGGCCAGTTCCTCGGTGGCGCTGATCACTTTTGACTGGAGAGTCCTCATCCATTCAGGTACCTTGAAAATACCGCGATTTCTCAAGTCGTGACGGATCTCACCGGTGATGCAGTGGGCGGCATAAGTGGAAAACTTAACTTCGCGATCGGGGTCGTATTGTTTGAGCGCCTTTAACAGCCCTTCATAACCGTCCTGCTTCAAGTCTTCCTCAAGCCTGCCCGGGCTGTAGAGATTGGCATAGTAACAGACCAGGGCTTCGCCTGCTTCTACAGCAGCTGTTTTTGCCTGTTCACAGCCCGTATAGCAATAGGTTTTAGCGGCAATTTCTAAGGATTCGTTTTGATTGTTCTTACTGTCGCTGCTCATCCCATTTAAGCCTCCACGGGTAAAAGTCTTGCTGTTTCTTTAATAAAAAACAGTTACCGGTTTTTTTCAATACCGGCAGGAAAACTTAAAGATAAAACTGACCCCACCTGCTGGTCCAGGTGGGGTCGATTAAAATCCCTTTGAACCGGCAGCTGGCTGGCATAGGCCTTTAAAACCTTAAGCCCCCATAGCTTTGCGCCGCCACCTTTCGGTGACTTTGCCTTTTACGGTTTTTTGATTCATTATAAATTATCTCATACTTACTTAAATTAGTCAATTATTGTTTTTATTTTTTCTTTTTTTAGGCTAATACCCTTAAAGATTCTTCCAGGGTGGTAATCCCTTCTCTTACTTTTATGAAACCGTCACGGCGAAGGGTAATCATCCCTTCTTTGATTGCTGCTTCGGCAATTTCTCCTGCCGAGCGGTGTTGTAAGACCATGTTCCTGATGTTATCGGTTATTAGGAGCAGCTCATAAACCCCTGTACGTCCCCGGTAACCGGTGTTGCCGCAGCGCAGGCAGCCCTTGGCCGAATAGAGGGTCACTTCCTGCTCGCCCTTGGCCATGGGAAAATCAGGCACGTTTGAATGGATTTCCTTGCGGCTAACTTTATAAGGACTGCGGCAATGTTTGCAGAGAACCCGCACCAGGCGCTGGGCCAGAACCCCGATAACCGATGAAGCGGTCAGGTAGGGCTCGATCTCCATATCGCCAAGCCTGGTCAAAGCACCGGCGGCATCGTTGGTATGGAGAGTGGATAGAACCAGGTGCCCGGTTAAAGCGGACTCGACGGCAATGCGGGCTGTATCCCTGTCCCTGATCTCGCCGACCATGATGACATCGGGATCGTTGCGAAGAATGGAGCGCAAACCGGTGGCAAAGGTCAGGCCGGCTTTTGGGTTTACCTGGACCTGGTTGATCCCGCTTAAGCGGTATTCAATCGGGTCTTCCACGGTAATGATATGTTTTTCTACGCTGTTTAATTCAGAAAGCGCCGCATACAGGGTCGTCGTTTTCCCACTGCCGGTAGGCCCGGTAACCAGTACGCAGCCATAAGACTTATGGATAGTCCGGTAGAACTTTTTTAATTGGCTCTCGGGAAAACCCATTTCCGGTAAAGTAATCAAGCGATCACTGCGGTCCAGCAGGCGTATGGTCAGCTTTTCTCCGAAAGCAGAAGGCAGGGAAGCCACCCTTAAATCAATGACCTGGCCGTTTAATTTGAGGGTGGTCCGGCCGTCCTGGGGTGTGCGCCGGTTGGCGATATCCATTCCGGCCATCACTTTAACCCGCGAAACCAGGGAAGCATGCAATCGGGCGGGCGGCTGCATGGTTTCATGGAGAACTCCGTCAATCCGGAAACGCACCCGCATACTTTTTTCCTGGGGTTCGATATGCACGTCGCTGGCCCCGTTGCGGATGGCCTGGTTAAAAATCAAATTGGCCAGTTGGACCGCCGGTTTATCCTCGACCGATGCCTGCAAATCTTCTTGTGCTTCCTCTTCTTCGGGATAATAATTCTCTTCGGCGGTCTCAATGCCGGTGGTGGCCTGGGTGTACTGCTCGATAGCCACTTTCAATTCGCTGTCCGAAACGCAAACCGGTTTTACCTCGTACCCTGTAATCAGGCGCAAGTCATCTATGGTTACTATATCGTTCGGATGCATCATCGCTACGATCAGGCGGCCGTTTTCAAAACCTATAGGCAGGGAGTTGTAGCGCCGGGCGGAATCGGGATCGAGCAATGAAGAAGCTGCTTTGTCGATTTTGGATTCCTGCAGGGAAACAAAGTCGACATTGGCCTGGCGGGCTATAGCCTTGGTTACCGCATCTTCTGTCGTAAAACCTAAATTAACCAGGGTTTGCCCTAAAAGACCACGGGCCCCCTTTTTCAACCTTTCCCGGTGCTTTGTCATAGCTTCTTCCAGCTGTTCACTGGTTATTTCTCCGCTTTCAACAAGCAAATCACCGATGCCGTCTCGTTTGGCACCCAGGCTGCTGTTGCGTTTTACCATCGCTTCCACCTCATAAGAGTTTCTTATGAAAAATAATAATAACAAGTATTTTAACCCTGTAAAGACATTTTAACACTTAAGGCTAAGGGTTGTAAAAAGTATAGGCGGAAATGTTTACCTGCAAAGCGGTGCCGTTTTCACCGGCAGGGCTGAGGTCAAAGCTATCGATTCGAAATAACCGGTCTCCGCCGTAAAGATCGTTAAACAACCTTCTAATCCCATTATAGCGCCCTTCTAAAATTATTGTAAGGGGCATGTTCATAAAACCTTCATCGTCCTCGGAACGATCTCCAAAAGAAATTTCCACTGCCCGGAGGTCATATTCACCAACCAGGCGGTGAATGTAGCGGAGAAGTTCTTCTTCCTCAGGTTTGGCGGGCATTTTAGAAAGAGCATAATCCAGGCGCTCTTCGTATTTATCCGCCCGTTGCTGGTGTTCAAGGCGCCTGTCCAGGGTTGCCTGGGCGGCATCCAGGGCAGCTTTTTCTTCCTCGATTTCCTCACGCAGCTCCGTGAGCGCGTTGTGCTGGAAGTAAATCAGCACTCCGGTCAGGGCAGTGACCAAAAAAGCGAGGGCAATGATCAAATATAGGCGTTGTGTACCGGTTAAATTAAACATTTAATTGCCCCCTTCTTCCGATTCAAAAAATTGCGGACCGGGTAGAATGTCGGCACCGACATCAAATTCAACGGCATCCCTTTGCTCATCCGTTGCTTCTGTGGAAATGCGGCAGCGGACATCTTCAAGCTGTTCTAAAGTATAGACCCGGTCCAGCATGTCGGCTACATTACGGTGGGTATAGGTCCAGCCGCGCATGTTGAACCTGTCTTCTTCATTATTGTAAGCGGCGGAAAACTCAAGGAGGGCAATTTCGGGATCCAGAGCCCTGCCAATATCGCCCAAAAACTCGCCCCAATTTGGAGAACGGCGCATGGCGGCGTTGATCAGCTCTTCTGCCTCCGTCATTCGGTTATAAAGATCTTCATATTCAGCGAGGGCTTCAGCCTGCTCTTCCACAGATTTTCGTTCCTGCTGAAGAGACTGCAATTCGCTTCTGGCAAAAAGGGAACTGACCATTAAAAAGGCATACACAGCCAGCAAAATCACAAAAACGAACAAAATAATCCTGATCAGTTTGCCCTGTTTTTTTTCGTCGATACTTCTCTTTTTTATTTCAGGCGGCAGTATACTGACGTATTTTTGCAAATTATTATCCCTCCAGACCGCGCCGGGCCAAGCCGGCGCTGATCGCATAATCAACCGCTTTAATGCCGGTGTCTTTAAACAGTTTATCGGCATTGCTAAAGTCGGCAAAAGGATTGACAATGCGTACAGGCAAACCGAGATCCGCTTCCATTTTGTCCGAAAAACCTTTTAAGCGAGCCCCTCTGCCGTTGAAAATAATTGCTTCCAATTCTTGAGAATTGTCCTGGTTTTGGTAATAGTTAAGCGAGGAACGCACTTCTGAGATCAAGTGGTTGGCCCAGGTGGAAAAAATTTTGCGGGCGTTTTCGTCTTCGGCTCTGTTACCCTCAAACAAGTAATCCAGGTTCTTGCCAAGACCGGAAGTCAAATCCTTTAATTTTGCCGCCACCAGGCGGGCCAGGCGGGGTTGATTTTTATCGGCGATTAAAATATTGCTTAAGCCATTGGCCACGTTAACCATGACCACCGTGCGATCCAGGGCTACCGCGGGAAGGATCTGCATTAAAGCCAGGGTGGAAACATCAATATCATCTGGTTCAAGTTTGGCCACTTCCAGGGCATGGAGGAAACCATCTAGCATGTCGCGGCGGGCGGCCACCAGTAAAACCTCGTAAACGGGGCGTTCTTCTTCCACCTCTTCCCCAATAATCGTGTAATCCAGGACTACGCTTTCAAGAGGAATGGGTAAATGGTCCTGGGAATAAAAGCGGATCACATTTTCCAACTTACCGGGGGCCACTTTCGGAATGGTGGCATAGCGGACCAAAACTCCCTGGTTGGAAACGCCCAGTAAAACTTTGCGGTGTTTAATCGCTTCTTTAGCCCAAAGTTCCCGTAAAGCATGGCCAACCTGGTCGGACTGAACAATCATTCCTTCTTCAACCGCCCCTTCAGGCAGGTTAATTTCAGCGATGGACAACAATTTTGGCTTTTTTGCCGAACCGGCTGCTTCGACCACCCGGGCAGTCCCGGTATCAATCTCCAAACCCACCGTTTTTTTAGTTACGCCTAAATCCATTTAACGACAACTCCCTAAGATCCAAAGACCAATTTTTTTGCTTAAGCTATTTAGAATTGTGTAATCAGGGTAAACATCGGCAGATACAGGGCAATCAACATTCCCCCGACTAAAACTCCGACTACTACAAGCATAACCGGTTCAATCAGCGAAGTCAGAGACTTGGTCATCGTGGAAACCTCTTCTTCAAAAAAAGAGGCCACTTTATCCATCATTTCCGGAATATCCCCGGTTTCTTCACCAACTGAAATCATGTGGGTAACCATTGGAGGGAAAAAGCCGCTTTCTTCAAGTGGCGCCGCCACACTGCTTCCCTCCTGGATTTGTTCACCCGCTTTCTGGGTTGCCTCGAAGATCATTGTATTTCCGGCTGATTTTCCCGAAGCATCAAGTGCCTGGACTATCGGCAGCCCGGCAGACATCATCGTGGAGAAAGTGCGAGCAAAACTGGCGACAACTGATTTTTGGATTAATTCACCAAATATGGGCAAGCGTAATTTTAGGCGATCAAAAAACCTTTTGCCGGTTTCAGTTTTGGCGTAAGAGCGCAGGGCAAAAAAGATTAAGATAAAACCTGGAATAAAAAGGTACCAGTAAGCCTGCAGGTTATCGGACATGCTGATAATAAACTGGGTCGGCAGGGGTAAGTCCACATCCGGCGGGAAAAAACTAACAAATATCGGGACCAGGAAAAAGAGCATGGCAAATAAAATGACAACGGCAAATGCCAGCACCGCAACGGGATAAAAGGAAGCGGATTTTATATTGTCCCGCAGCTCTTTGTCTTTCTGCAGCTGGATCGAGAGGCGGTTCAAAGTTGCCTCTAAGTTACCGCCTGTTTCACCGGCGCTGATCATGTTGATATAAAGTTCGGAAAATATATTAGGGTAACCCTTCAAGGCTTCTGAAAAGCTTGCTCCGCCTTCCACATTGGAGGCAATTTCTTCCAAGGCTTTGCTCAGGGTCGGGTTGTTTACCTGGCGGCTTAAAGTATAAAGGGCCCTGGTCAAGGGAATTCCCGAATTTAGCATGGCCGACATCTGGCGGCTAAATAAACTCAAGTCGGCAAGCTTTACCTTCCCACCTGATTTCAAAAGGTTGAGAATTGGAGACTCCTTTATTTCTTTTACATCAGTAGCCATCAGGCCCATTCCGCGCAGTTTTTCCAGGGCGCCTGTTTCTTCGTCAGCTTCCAGCCTGCCGGTTACGGTTTCGCCCTCTCTATTCACCGCTTCGTATTTGAAAGAGGCCAACTGCATTTCCTCCTTAATGCTTAAATATTATCCTTTACGGCTTAAAGACTGCTTTTGGAGCAGCCTTTCCATTTCCGGCCGGTCGATACATTTCTCCATGGCTTCTTCGCGGGAAATCTTGCCTGCGGCATAGAGTTCGATCAAGGATTTGTCCATCGTTTTCATGCCGGTGGCATGGCTGGACTGCATCACCGAATAAAGTTGATGCTCTTTACCTTCGCGGATCATGGAGCGCACGGCCGTACTGGATTTTAAAAATTCCATGGCCATCACCCGCCCCGCGCCTGTAGCCTTGGGGATTAACTGCTGGGAAAGGACAGCCTGCAGGGAACCGGTTAATTGTTGCCGGATCTGGTCCCTTTGTTCTTCAGCAAACACGTCGACAATGCGGTTGACAGTTAAAGGCGCCGTCTGGGTATGCAATGTTGAAAAGACCAGGTGGCCGGTTTCCGCCGCGGTTAAAGCAATGCCGATACTTTCCAGGTCGCGCATCTCCCCGATTAAAATCACATCGGGGTCATGACGCAGCACGTGGCGCAAAGCATTGGCATAAGAACGGGTATCAAAGCCCACCTCGCGCTGTTTAATGTTTGCTTTCTTGTGCGAGTGCAAAAATTCGATTGGGTCTTCCACAGTGACAATGTTTAATTCACGCTCCTGGTTGATAATATCGATCATGGCCGCTAAGGTGGTAGACTTACCGCTGCCGGTGGGTCCGGTTACAAGCACCAACCCGCGGGGCAGGTAGCAAAGCTCCTTAACCCCGGGTAAAACTCCCAAATCATCGAGGTTGGGCACATCAAAGGGAACAATACGCATGGCCAGGGCCAGGGTGCCCCGCTGGTACATAATGTTGC
>JAWODD010000010.1:0-9264 GCA_046483445.1 Bacillota bacterium
CGAAGATTCGCGAGCTGGACGCCGAGGCGCCGCTGACGCTTCTCTATATGAACAACCACTGGCAAGGGCAGGCCGTGGGGCACCTCGAAGAAGGGAGTGAGCCAGGCGGACATTTTAGAAGCCGGGTCGTTTGGCACATCGATGGCACATAGAAGCCGGTAAACATTGCTTGCCTCTTCGGTTTGGAACAGCCCTTCCTGCTTGTAGTAGGCGTGGGGGATCCCGTAAGCTTGCAGTACTTTTCCTACCTGTTCGCCTTCCCTGGTGGTCCTGGTCAAGATGTAGATATCGCTCAGGGTTACCGGGGCGGCTTCTTTTTTCTCACTGCCGGTTACCAGGGGTGCTTTTTCACCGGTGAGCCGTCTGATTTCCTGGGCGATAAATACAGCCAAGCCCTGGCGCAAGGTAGCGGCTCTCAGCTTGTCCCCTTCGTTGTATAGATGTAAAAGGTGCACCGGGCTGGCTTCTTTTTCTGCTTCCCTGGCGAAGCGAGGCCTGTCGCCGCATTCCACCGGTTCGTCGTAACGGTTCAGGCCGGAAAAAAAATCTCTGCCGGCGCTGTCTTTTGCCGTGATTATCTCGTTGGTTGCCTCGATCAGCGCTTCGGAGGAGCGAAAGTTGTAAGTTAAAGGCACTCGTGCTGCCTTGCAGTTTTCAAGCAGGTATTTTTTGGCCAGTTCGTAGGTGTGCACGTCCGCACCCCGGAAGCCGTAAACGGCCTGCTTGGGGTCGCCGATCACAAACAGGCGGTGCTTATCGGTTCCTTTCACGAAAATCTTCTGGAACACTTCCCACTGTACCGGGTCGGTATCCTGGAATTCATCGACCAGGGCATACTTCCAGCGCCGCCTGAGTGCTTCTAAAAGCACCTCAGATCCTTCGCCGCTCAAAGCATCTTTTACTCCCAGGAGCATATCATCGAAGTCGATCTGGCCGAGAGAGCGCTTGCGGGCGGCCAGCCTTTTCTGGATTCGTGGCAAAAGCTCGTAAGCGAAAAAACTTTCTACAGGAGCAGCCTTCTTCGCAAGCGCTTCCAGCTGTTCTGAAAGCTTGATTACAAGATCCGGCGCGCCGGGTATTGTTGCGGCCCGGTGGATATTTTCGATCTGGGTGCCCTGGACGCTTTTTAATGAGCGCCTTTTTTGCGCCCATTCTTGAAATAGGATGGTGGCCTCAATAGTTGAGGAAGCTTCTTTCATGGCCGCCAAGGTATCGTAAAGCTCGTCCAAATGGCTGATAAAGGTAGTCCTTGTACTGCCGTGGCTAAAAAGGTCGGGGGCTGCTTCTTTTAATTGTTCCAGGTCCGGAAGGCCCTCGATTTTTTCCATCATCCCTTCCGGATCCCACACGGGCGTAACCGGGCAGCGTTCCGGGACACCTTCCCGGTGGCAGCGGTAAAGGAGGCTTTCCAGGTCAGCCAGGTAGTGGTCCTGTTCCAGCCACTGCCTTAAATTACTGCCCAGCGTACTTTCTTCAGCCAGCACCGTGCGGATTTCTTCCTGGAAAGCCAGGCCAAACATTTCCGCCCCGTCGATCTGTTCCTGTTCAAACAGCCTGCCGCCCAGGAAAGCCTGCTCGGAAAGGACACGGTGGCAGAATCCATGGATGGTGGAAATGGCGGCCCCATCGAAGCGGAACAGGGCCTCCCGCAGCCGGCCCCGGGTGGCTTCGTCAATTTTCCAGTAGCAAGCGGGGTCTTCACCTGCCGGGATTTCTGTTTCGCCCTCGTCGCAGATCTTGCGGATCAGCGCGCGCACCCGCTCGCGCAGTTCCCGGGTGGCTGCCTCGGTGAAGGTAACGACCAAAATTTCTTCAATTTTAGCGGCCTGGTTGATGATTAAATCAAGCACCAGGTGTTCCAGGGTAAAAGTTTTGCCCGTGCCCGCCGAAGCTTCGATTACGGCGTGGCCTTCTTTGAATTCTTTTCGGGCAAGGATCTCCGGCCGGCGGTAATAAGTGGTCTGCATCCTAAAACTCCTCCACTTCTATAATATCTTCGAATAAGGGGCCGAAGCGCCGCATGGCAATCTGTTCGGCCTCGTCCGCCGGTGGGGGCTGGTATGAACGCGGTGAAGGCACCGGTCCCCAGAGGCTGCTGAAACTCGCATTTTCGTCTTCTGCCATGGCGCTTATCCTGTCTCGTAAACCGGCGCCGTTTAAGGGGGCGTAGCTTAAAGCTTTCTCTTCACCCTGATCAGCTGCTGGGCTCTCTTTTTGCTTTTCTTTTTTAGCTCTGCCACCTTTACTTGCCTTAAACAATTCCCGGTTTGTTTCAAAGTACTCTGTAATCACCGCTTCGCAGGGCATTAAGTAAGTGTGAGGGGTGGTGAGAAGGTCGCTGACAATTGTCTCCAGCCAGGCTTTGGCCCTTTCCTGTTCCAGGCTGCGCAGTTTGAAACCGGTGATACCTTTTTCCTCCCTGTCTCCGGCGTAGCATAAAAGGACACTGCGTTGATTAATTCTGGGCAGGCCAATGGCTGAAAGGATTAAGTGATCGACAAGTCCCCGCAAAAGCTGCCGGAAGTTACGCCCCGCTCCGTACTGGTTCCAATTTGACATAGTCCGTGGGTGGAAAGTTATAGAAAAGGAGCGGTCCGTGGTAAGCCCTTCTGTGCGCCCGCCGATATGCAGTTTTACTTTTGAAGAGTGCCCGTTATTCCCGGGTAGGGTAAGATTAAGCACTAATGGATCGAACACGGCTTCGGTAACCGACTGTTCATTGGAGCGCCCCAGGCGCACTCGGTGCAGTGGCTCCGGTAGACCGGCAGTTGTTGAGCATTCCTCAGATCCATTGTTATTTAAATACGAAGCCAGGCGTTTTTGCCATTCGTGCAGGATTTTTTTGTGGCGGACCGCGCTGACCTGCCCTAACACACCCACCGGAAATTGTCCGCTCAGGCGCATCCGGGCGGCCTTTTCTTCATAAAGAATTCCTGGGTCAAAGCCTCCTGCTGCGGCGTCCAGGAAAACTTCCTGCAGGAACCTGCTTTCAAGGGGTCGGCCAACATCAAAATCTTCTTCTTCCCGCTCTAGCAGATCCTCTTCCTCTTCGCTTAGCCCTAAAACAGCGGAAGCCCAGCCCTGCATCGGGCATTCCAAAAAGCGCCTGATAGCCCAGATGGAAAGATAAAGCGGGGTTTCGAGGCTTTCTTCTTCCCCAGGTACGGCGCTTCCGGTCGTGGCCGTCACCTGGGTTTTTTCCGGGGGATCGCCCGGCAGCGAAAGCATTGCCGAAAGCTTCTCCCAGGCCGCGGGAGTGAGCTGGCTGCGAATGGGGGCGTATTTACCGGCAGAATCTATAATCGCTTCCGCCGGCAGGCGCTCTTGTAGCTCTCTGCTTAAGCTTTTAATCTGCGCTTCTGTTTTGGCTTCATCGAGAAAGGTGTCTTCAAAAGAAGTTATATCGTCAAACCGCCACAGCGGCGGTTCAATTTTGATCGCCTCAAGTTCCTGTTCGCCCAAGTAACCGGTTTGCAGCATGTGCAAAAGTTCCTGCACCACCGCGGAAGGCTGAAGGGGGTCGCCGGTTTGCCCGTCTCTTTTTACGTAAGAAAGGTACAATTTTTCCCGGGCGCAAAGCAAAGTTTCCAGGAACATGTAGCGGTCGCGCTCCGCCGGGTCGACATCGCCCGCCCGCCGCCTGGCGGCTCGCAAATCAAGGGCGTCTCTTTGTTCCGAGGCGGGGAAAAGGCCCTCCCCCAACCCGAGCACAAAAACTACCCGGAAGGGGATCGCCCGCATGGGCAGGAAGGAAGAAACCACCACTCCTTCGGCCAAATAGCGGCCCCGGCCGCCGCCTAAAGATTCCACGGCGTTTAAGGCAATTTCGGCGGCGATCCTTCCGCTTACCTTGCTACCCAAATCCATTGTTTCAAGCTTTGACAGGGCGCTTAAAAGCCGCAGGCGGTCCTGGCGGTCCTGCTGGTCCTGCGCAAACAGATAGGCGTCCAGCTGGACCCGGTAAAATTCGGCCCACTTACCCGGGGTCATTTCTTCCTCTCTTACAAAGCGGCAGTCGGCTAACAAAGAGCGGATCAAAAGACCGAAACGTGCTGCCGATTCCGCCTGTGAACCGGAGACTTCTTTCACCAGCCAGCGGCCCCGGTTGGTTTCAAAGATGCGTTCATCGCCGCTTTTTTCTCCGCTCATCAAGGTGCCCAGGGCCAGGCGCCTGATTCCTTGGTCCCAGTTGAAGACGTCTTCGTCGATGTAGGTGCCCCGATGGTCGCTGTGGTCGGCCCCGAACATGATCCCTAAGGAATCGGCTATCTGGGCTAGATCTTCAGGCCTTAAGTCCTCGAAGCTCCCGATTACCGCGGGATGGCTGACCAGGGTTAAAACCTCCGCACGGGAAAACTTCCCAAACGGCAGGTTTATAAGCATACTCATTGCTTCGATGAAGCGGCTGCCCGCGGTGCCCGGTAAATCGGAGATACTGCTTGGCAGGTTGTGGCAGGCCTCGAAGACGGTTTCGATCTGGGGCAGGTAGATATCTTTCTGATTGCTGTTGACAATTACAGCCACGTCGCTGAACCGCAAAGGTTCCTCGCCGGGCGCGGGGTCATCGTCACGCATCAAGCGCCAGATCTGATCGGTCACCCATTCTACTTCCCGACGCACCGAAGGGGCGGCGATCAGTTTGATCGTGTCATCGGCCTCTTTTATTTCTTCCGGGTTTTGCCTGACATCTTTTTCCGGTTCGCGATATAGAATGTCTCTTTGTAGGTGGTGGAGCAAGCCGTTTCCAGGCTCAAGGGGATCGGCAAAAGCGCTTTTGAAATCGCAGTCGGTTAGCTCATCCAAAAGGCGTACGTGTTCGCGCCCGGGCCTACCCCAGTAGCGCAGGGCGGGGGTATCGGCTTCATTAAGTCCGAACGGGTCTTCATTTAAGGAATCGACTGTGCCGTTTTCACTTTCCATGTTCTCCTCTTGATCCGTCGATAAGCCGGCGCTGAAGTGGTGGCGTTTAGAACGCTTCTGCTTATCCAGGCGCCGGAACAGGTCTCGGTCGGTTTCCACGTCTTCCCAGAATTCGGCGCAGGGGTTTAAGGTGTAGATGTGCAGATTCCCCGCTTGGCCGAGCCTGGCAAACAGGTGCTGGAAAATCCGGGCTACGTAAGACATGCCGAAAATATACACATTAGGCAATCCGTTTTCTTTGATCGTTTTAAAAAGGTTATCGTCAAAGGTTAATTCGTCAAGGGTGGCCCAGTGTCCGCCCTCAATGGGAGGGTTTTGCGCCAGGAATCCTTCCTGGCCGAAGACGGCCTTAAATATAGCGTGCTGCCATGCGGCGGTGGAGGCAAAGGTCGGATCAGCTACTGCCGGGTCGTCAAGGGGGTCGCCGGCAAGTGATTTGCCAGTCCGCCAAAAGGCAATCATTTCCGGCCGGGAATAGATGTATTCTTGGAAAAGGTAGGCCAGCTGTGATGCAAGCTGGACCCTGCGCAGGTCGGCCCCGTCTTTGGCCAGCTGCAAGTCAAAGCTTTGCGGGATGCCCGGGCTTGAAAGTACATTTTCACCGGAAGCATGTTTTGCTTGATCCTTTTCGTGATCTGTGCCTGGCTGCTGGCTTAAATCAATTTGCCCGCCGGAGCTCGACAGGTAGCGTGCCACCGGTTTAAAAGCCGGCTCTTTTAAAAGCTGATCATTTAAAAGAAGGGATAAAATAGCGGCTTCAATAGCTTCCAGGCCGGCCAATCTAATCTTGCCGGGGCAGGCTTCATTAATGATTTCCCCGATAAAGCGCTCCAGGCGCCTGAAGTGCAAATTGGCTGCCACCCCCAGGTGCTGGGCCAAGCCCAGGTTGACGAAGGCTTCCATGTTCCGGTTGGGGACTACCAGCTCCACGGGAGCAAGCGGATGCGCGCCTGCTTCTCTTTCCAACTGCAGGTTTAAGGCCAAGTCTTCAAGCAGGCGTTCGGTTTGGTTGGAATAAACCAGTTCGATCAAGTATAAATAACTCCTTGGTTTAAAGGTCCCTGGTTTTTTGGTGATACCGGGTTAAAGCAATGGTTCTAATTTTAAAATATTGGACTACAACCGGCCATGTTCCTGCATAACGAGAAATTAAATCTAGCAACCTGCTATAAAAAGCTAAAACTTTTTAGGCTTTTTCTAAAGTATAATTGAGGAGATTACCCGCAAGTCGGGATTGCAATAGGTTTGAAAGAAAGGGGGGGGGAAGTTTTGAAACATTCCTTTGACTTGCTAGATTGTTTGTGAAAAAAAATTGAGCAAGGAGAAAGATCCCACCATTTAATTAGCTGAAAGCTATATTTTTTTACCCTGGCTCTACAGCAGTTGAGTAAAATAATTATCTCCTCAGCAATCCAGAGAGTTTATGAAATATTTCTTTCTTTTGTTTTTGCCATGAATTTATCCAGGTTGACAATGAAACGCTCATGGCGCCCGTGCCCTACCGGGCCATTGTCATCTTCTGCCGTAACTTCGAAAACCAGGCGTTTGCGATCTGCCTCGACCAACTTGGCGTAGGCGGTTACCTCTAAACCCACCGGGGTTGCCGCGGTATGGGAAATATCTACCCTGGTGCCAACGCTGCCCTGCCCTTCTGAAAGGTTTTCCTTCAAAGCATTGATTGCTGCATTTTCCATCGAGGCTACCAACATGGGTGTGGCAAAAACGGCAACACTGCCGCTTCCCACCTTCAAGGCTGTGTTTGCTTCTGTTACTTTAATTTTTGCTTCGCCAACCAGTCCGGGATTAATCTCTGTCATGATATAAAGGCCTCCAATCATGCCCAGTCTGAATTAATAATAACGGTTTGAAACACTAATATCAACTTTTCCGCCAAGGCCAAGCTTTAAATTCATAAAAAAAATAATATAACTTAAAAATATTGCTATTGACTTCTACCTTGTATAGTTGTTTTAATAGTAGTATCATCAAATTTGTGGGTTTAGATGATCTATCATTGGAAACAAATCGGAAACAAATTATAAGTAATTAACGGTAGTAGGTTTACCCGCTAAATATAATTGGTTTTTAAGAGATGAGGGAGGTGAATATTATGGATAAGAAAGCATTCCAGGAAAAACTGGAGGCACAAATTAAAGAGTGGCAGGCAGAAATTGATAAATTGAAAGCTAAAGCAGAAAAAGAAAAAGCGGACAGTAAAATTAAATACCAGGAGAAAATTAGTGATTTGGAGCATAAGGTAAATCAGCAGAGTGAAAGGTTAAATACAATGAAAGAAACCGGCGAAGAAAAGTGGCAAGAAATTAAAAAGGAAATCGATAAAGAAACCAATGAAATAAAGGCTCAATTAAAAGATATCTTTTCTTAATCGTTTTATTGCCTTTCAAAAAAAAGAAAACTATGAGAAAAAAATGGTTTAATTTATCGCAGGGCAGTTGTAGTTACTACTAACAAACTGTCCTTTTTATTTCACAAGAGAGATTTTACTATGGGGTTGAGACTTTAATCATTTAATATTAGCAATATGAGGATTAAAAACTCTTTTTTTTGCTAAAATATTAGATTAGATAAAAGTTTAGAATTTGTTTTTAGCGGGGAGGATAGGGGTTGTAAAAAAAGAAGTTAAATAAACACCATCAGGGAATTTTAACCCGGTGGCAGGGAGAATAATTATGGATGTTCGTGATGATGAACTGCTTAGGCTTTCAGCCGAAGTAAAAGAACTTTCGGAACATATCGCCAGGCTTAAGCGCAGGAAAAACCAGTTGCCTGAAGGACCGGAAAAAAGCCAGTTGATGGAAGATATAAAAATGTATCAGTTTCAAGCTTTGTTTTACCTCGAGAAAATGGAAAACCTCTCTGGAAAAGATTGATTGTTATAGTAAAGCCACCCGGCAAGAATAAGTTTCCGGGTGGCTTTTTACATTTTTTCGATAACCTGGGTTTAGCTGCCATATCGCCTACCCGCAAACCCTGGTTGTGAGCCAGGGCAATGATCGGCTCAGCCCAGGCGGCAAAAAAATTAAGGATAGGGATCCAACCTAAACTAAAACAATGGAAATAATAAAGGGGGAGGCTGCTGTGGGAATGCTACTTGAAGCAGTCGGTGGTAGCTCGGCAGCCGATCCTGCTGCAGTGGGGGACAAATATGTGATAGAACAATTATAAATAAGGCAAAAGACTTTTTTAATAATTGCCAACCAGGGGTAAAAAGCGACAGCCGCCCTTTTTATGTTCATAGAGGTTCCCCTCTGCATCTTTTACAAAAACCACAAGTTCCTGGCCGTGGTGGTCACCAACAGGGATTACCATTTTACCGTTGCAGGCAAGTTGATCCAGTAAAGTTTTTGGCGGATTACCGGCGGCGGCTGTTACCATGATTCCCTCAAAAGGGGATTTTTCCGGCCATCCTTTCGAGCCGTCACCCACTTTATAGCTAACATTGTTATAACCAAGCTCGGTTAGGATAGCTTCAGCTTTTCTTGAAAGGTCTTCAAACCGCTCTATAGTATAAACATGGTTTGCCAGTTCGGCCAAAATAGCGGTCTGGTAGCCTGATCCGGTGCCAATTTCCAAGATTTTTTCATTCCCTTTTAATTCGAGGCACTGGGTCATTAAAGCCACAATAAAAGGCTGGGAAATGGTTTGATCTAGGGCAATGGGCAGAGGATGATCTTCGTAAGCCAGGGGGCGTTGGCTTTCACTGACAAATAGGTGCCGCGGCACTTTGTAAAAAACTTCCAGCACTTTTTCGTCAGTAATCCCCCTTGGTTTTAGCTGGGTTTCAACCATGTTTTCCCGAAGCCAATCATATCCTCTGTTCATCATAGTCATCAAATTCCTAACCTTTTCAAGTAATATTTGACTATAATATATCACTTCCCGTAAAGCATATCAATCTATAATTGCCAGAGAGAGAAGACTGGTAAGGACGAAAGGCGGTTAATGGATTAAAAAGAGGAACACTTGCTTGAGCCGTGAGGACATGAAGTTTAGAGGTTATCAGGGTCGCAAGAAGCGTTAGACTTATTTAATGGTTATTTGCAAAATTAATGACAACGGCAAACTTGGATTAAAAGTTTAAGGCTTATAGTGCCTGGTTTTGCGGTTTAATGTTATAATAACCGGGTGAACAAGTGGGTTTTACTTTAATAGCGCTATGACTCTTAACTGAAAGGCTGTATGTCTAACCGTGAATAATTTTTCAGGCAGCACTAATAAATTATTTGGCCTGCTGACCAGCGTGGTATTTATCCTAAACGGTGGAATCTTTTTTTTTCAGGCTTTAACTAAAAACCTGTTTCCGCCCTTGCTTCTGCCTTTGCG
>JAWODD010000032.1:0-6754 GCA_046483445.1 Bacillota bacterium
AAGCCCTGGAAGCAAGTAAACCAGCAGCAGAGAAAGTTGCAAATCAAATTGCCAAAGATATTACAGGAATGCCTCCTCAAATCGAAGTATATGAAGTAGCCCATCAATCTTAATTAATTCATACACTAAAATACCTTTAGTTAGAAAACGAAACAGGGGACGGTTCTTTGTTCCGACGGAACAAAGAACCGTCCCCTGTTAAGGGCTTGATCATCATTGACAGTTTTTTAAACTTGTTATAAAATGTACATATATTAGAAATGAATAGTAACCTTCGATTTATTTGTCCTAAGGCTTGGAATGAGGCATGGCTAAGGCAAATGAACGATAGGGTCCAGTTGGAAACGACTGTTCCTCCCGTTGTGGAAAGAAGGTCAGTGATTGATAATTATGATCGCATTCCCAATAGGGGGATGCGATTTTTTGTTTTTGGCTTAAAACACATAATGCAAAGCCTATCTTTTCTGCACAGATTAAGATAAATATGACTCATTTAAGGAGGTTAATAAAAAAGTAAGCTATGCCTCCAGTGAGCAGCATCAATCAAAGTAAGGCAAGACTGATCTGGAATTAATTTGGGGCAACCCATATTCAAACGCAAAATTAGAAGGAGGAAAAAATGTATCGTTGTAAACGAGTTAAACCTTTAACCCTGTTTGTTATGACTCTTTTATTAAGCACAGCGCTGATAGTCGGAGGATGTGCGGAAGAAGAACTAATTGACGACACCATTACTTTGGCCACAACTACCAGCACCTACGACTCAGGGCTGCTTGATTTTCTCAATCCTATTTTCACAGAAGAAACAGGGCTCGAAGTGGAGGTTGTGTCACAGGGAACGGGCGCCGCTCTTGAAACTGGAAAGCGAGGCGATGTCGATGTTCTGTTGGTGCACGACAGGGGTTCTGAATTGGAACTGGTTGAAGAAGGCCACTTTGTCGATCGCTATGATGTGATGTATAATGACTTTATCTTTGTTGGAGCAGAAGAAGACCCGGCTGGTGTCAAAGGAATGGATGACGCTCTTGATGCTTTAAATCTGATTGCAGATCATGAAAGCACTTTTGTATCCCGCGGTGACGACTCGGGAACACATCGCATGGAAATGCGGTTGTGGAAAGATGCTGGTCTCAACCCGGAAGGAAAAAACTGGTATTCCTCCATCGGACAGGGCATGGGCGACACTCTAAATATGGCCAATGAAGAGCTGGGTTATGCCATGACCGACCGGGGAACATATGTAGCCATGAGTGATAACCTTGATCTGGTTATCGTCCTTGAAGGAGATCCGGCGTTGTATAACCAGTACGGCATTATGGCCGTTAATCCAGATGAGCATCCCCATGTTAAATATGATTATGCGATGATCTATATCGAATTCTTAATGTCGGATAAAGGTCAGGAATTGATCAAATCCTACCAGGTAAACAACGAAACCTTGTTTTTCCCAGGTTACGGTTTAGAATAATAACAAAGTCCATGCGAGCCGGGCGCATTTATGCCGAAACCCTTTTAAACCCTTGATCATTTTCGACAAAAAGCATAAATGCGCCCCTCCTTTTTAGATGTTTGGAGGTGAAGCCCTTGTCCCGATTATTTGAAGGAATCCTTGAAGCATTTCATCTAATATTTTCTTTAGACCCGGACTTGCTGCAAATTGTCTTCTTGTCCCTCAGGGTTTCTATTTTAGCAATAATAATTGCTACCCTTTTAGGGGTGCCTTTAGGTGCGCTTCTAGGTTTGAAGCCAGAAAAAAAGACCCGCTTTATTAATAAAGTTATTTTCACTTTTATGGGCATGCCGCCGGTAGTTGGGGGACTAATAATTTATTTACTGTTTTCAAGGCAGGGCCCCCTCGGTGTAGTGGGGCTGCTCTATACCCCTTCGGCGATGGTCGTTGCCCAGGTCTTCCTGGCTACGCCGATTGTTACCGGTTTGAGCCTTGTGGGTGTTAGAGCCAGAGGTACGGAGGTAATCGAAACTGCCCGTTCACTAGGCGCTGACTCTATGCTGGCTACCTGGACAGTGGTGAAAGAGTCTCGCCTTTCTATCCTTGGGGCAATTATTACCGGTTTAAGCCGGGTTATTGCCGAAGTAGGAGCAGTAATGATCGTGGGTGGAAATATTGCTGGTAGGACCAGGGTAATGACTACCGCCATAGTCCTTGAAACAAGAAGAGGCAATTTTGAATTGGCCATCGGCCTTGGTATTATTCTCCTGCTCCTGGCTTTCGCCATCAATTCAATCCTTTACAGTATCCAGAAGGGAGGGCAGGCCAATTAATCATCACAGCCACCAAAACAATATAATTGTTGAGTTGAAAAACATACAAAAAGAATACGACCGGGAAGTATTGCGGGTTAACAAACTAAAACTAAACAAAAGCCTTATTTACGGTATCATTGGGCCGAGCGGGGCCGGTAAAAGTACACTATTGCATATTATTAACCTGCTCACCACCCCAAGTAACGGCACTTATTATTTCCACGGCCAGCCGGTTCCCAGCAACACAAAAGAACTGATCAATCTTCGACGCAAAATGAGCCTTGTGTTCCAGAAAACCATCCTTTTCAAAGAAAGTGTATGGAACAATGTTGCTTACGGGCTAAGGGCTCGCGGTTACAATAAGGTTGAGATCAAAAAACGGGTTGATCACCTTCTAAACCAGGTCGGTTTAAAAGAGTTGGCCGACCGCCGGGCTGATACACTTTCAGGTGGTGAAGCGCAAAGGGTTGCTATCGCTCGTGCCGTTGCCTTTGATCCAGAACTCCTTCTATTAGATGAGCCTACCGCCAACCTGGATCCCTTTAATATCGAGTTGATTGAAAATATGATTAAATCCTTGAACAAGGAAAAATCAATAACCGTTGTGATTGTGACCCACAATGTATTTCAAGCCCGCCGTATTGCAGACGAAGTGATTTTCATCGACAAAGGTGAAATCGTTGAAATGGGACCTACAGAAAAAATATTTACCGATCCTGCTCATGAAAAAACCCTTCTATACGTGGAAGGAAAGGTGATTTTTTAAGCGATGGAAACCAATAGCAAAACAGGTTTAAATCTTTTATGGTAATCGTCCGGGCATCATATTCAAGCAGTGCGGAAAGATTAGCTTCAGATAGCCCGGTCTGAGTAAAATAGACCGGGTCTCTTGCCATCAGGAAAAGTTCCTCGCTAAGGTAGAGGCCATGCCAAGTTCATTAGAGGTACTGCAGATGCCGGGAACAAAGGCAATAAAGATATCGGCACCTACCAGGCCTTTGAGGGCCCTGGTTAATGTATCTGGTTTAAAATAGACATCTGGATAAAAAGATTCCCGCAAGCCCAGACCCTCTGCGGGAACCAACCAAAAGACACGGCCGCGAAAACAATCATTTTGTACTGCCGGTAGGTATTTCAAGTCATTCACGGACAAACAGCTTTCGGCGGAAACTACACCGATACTCTAAGCGCCATTTATCTTACGAATTTATATCCAACGTCCAGTAGCATATTACCCTAAATCCAGCATTTTGCCGTACATCACCTGGCACTAAAGGAATCCTTTAAGTAAACTATTTCCACTGCGGGAAGCAATTGCGGCAACGTTTTTCTGTTTGAGCTTACCTCTCTCAAACAGCAAAACATTACCTCTTTTAATGTGGAGTTATTGTTTTAAGCGGATATTTTGCTCTCTTTATCCAGGGCTTCCATTTCGCGCCGGTCTGAAGAACTGCCAAAAATAAGGGCCAGAACAATAGCCAAACCTACCAGCCCCACAGCCAGGTAAGCGGCAGATATAATCCGATCAAGCAATAGGTTCAGGATCCAGCCGATTGAGAAGGCTGTAATGATCATAATCACCGCCGATTTAAACATATCCCTTACTCCCAGTTCTTTAACTAAAACGGTAAAAGTTGCAGCACAGGGGAAATAAGCTGCCAGGACAACTGCCCCAATTACAAACTGGCGTGCTTCCAGCCCAAGTGGCACCAGCATAGCAACAGCAACGTCTTTACGTAAAAACCCAACCAGCAGGGTAGAAACCGCTTCTCCAGGCAGCCCAAGTGCCCCGGTTATAATCGGTGTAAATAGAAACCCGATATAATCAACAATTCCACTGGTATAGAGAACATTGACCAGGAGAATCCCGCCCAAAATATAAGGAGTGGCATGTACGACCAGGCCCTTGACCCTCATAACCAATTTTTTCACCTGGGCCTGAAAACTGGGAATGCGGTATGGAGGTATTTCCACCACCATCGAGGGGGTATATCCCGGCATAATGCGATCTATGATCAGGCCGAGGACCATCCAGATAAAAAATAGACTGGCAAATACAACGGCCAGGTAAGCACCGCCGAAGCGACCAACAAGGCCGACAATCATAGCCAACTGGGCCATACAGGGCACCGCGACCGCCATCAGGGTGCACACAATAAATTTTTCCCGCCGACTTTCAAGGTTGCGGGCGGCAAGGGCTGCCGGGACATTACAGCCAAACCCGAGGACCATGGGAATGATTGAATAGCCATGCAAACCAACCCGGTGAAGAACACGATCTACCATAACCGCCAAACGAGGCAGGTAACCCGAGTCTTCAAGGAAACCGAGGACAAGATAAAATACAGTTAAAAAAGGTAACACCACGCCAAATTCTACAAAAACACCTGTTGACAGCACACCCAGTGATTCTTCAAACGCTATTTCCCCCTGGATCAACCTGCCAATCAAAATATCATGTAAAAACCCCCCTCTCCCAAGCAAGTTGCTTATATAGACCAGAAGCGGTTGGTAGAGACCGACAAACAAATAGTCTTCTAAAAACTCGGCAATTAATTCGCCAAGACCGATCACTACCTGAAAAGCAAGAAATAAAACAGCCGCTGCAAACGGTAGACCGGTTAAAGGACTTAGGCTGGCATCCTGCAAAGATTCAAGCCAGTTATGGTGGTGATGAGTTACTTTCTGAACCCGGTCAATAATGCTGCCGACATAAGCCCACCGTTCCGCCTGGGTGCGTTCCGGTGAATAGTGCTTCACTGCGTCTGGTAAAGCGCCAACAAGATCCTTCAACCCCTCCCCGCTTACAGCGACAGTTGGAATGACCGGTACCCCCAGCAGTTCCTCCAATTTTTCTATGTCAATTTTAATCCCTTTATGCCCGGTTTCATCTATCATATTGAGCGCAATGATGACCGGCACGTCACGTTCCAAAAGCTCCGATGTTAGCAGTAAATTTCTTTCCAGGTTGGTGGCATCAACAATGTTGATCACGATATCGGCCTGATCGACCAGCTTTGCCGCAACTTCTTCCACTTTTGAAGATGGTTTAAGGGTGTAAGTGCCAGGAGCATCGAGAATTTCATAAAATTCCTGTCCGAACTTCAAGTGGCCCTCTGTATATTCGACCGTTGTTCCCGCATAATTGGAAATAATAACCTTGGTCCCGGTTAGTTGTGAAAAAATAACGCTTTTGCCGACATTAGGATTCCCTACCAAGACAATTTTAGCCATTGCCAGTCACCTCCACCAGCACTCTCACCGCTTTACCGTAGCCGATAGCTATCTGGTATTTGTCAATGCAAACAATAACCGGACTGCGTTTAAATACTGAGCTAACTTTTTTTACTTTTTTCCCTTTACGCAAACCAAGTTGGCCAAGCCTTTCAGTAAATTGAAAACCGCCTTTCAGTTCGACTATAACTCCGCTTTGCCCGGGTTTCATTTCAGTCAAATTAATTACCAAGAATCATACCTCCTTATGCCGTCAAACAGGAGTTTGTTTGTGTTAGTAATAACTAACATTTAGCATAACACTTTTAGGGCTAGGAGTCAATAAAACGCTGCCACTCATAAAAATCTCATATTAAGGGTCGTTTTGATCTATTTCAGCTGTCCCGGAAGCTATCTCTTTTCAAGCTACCTCATTAGCGAATTTTTGGATCATTAACTGCTTTTTTGTTAAATTATAATAGATGCGGAGCTTTCCTTAAGCAAAAGCAGTAGACAGGAGACTAAAAACCCTTCAAGCTTCAATGACTGTTCGCTGCAACAACATTTTTTTAATCCGAGATCATGGCCGCAGTTATTTTTACTCTTACATACCTTAACAAGCCTCCTTCATAAAAGGAAGACCGATTTTCAAGCCTTCAATTGAAGTAAAACTTGAAAACCGGCCCGGGATTTATTTCTATATTCACTTTTGGTTTTATTCACCGTTTTCTTCGATCGCTTCTACCGGGCAGATTTCGGCCCAGGCTCCCCAGTTTAAGCACAGTTCGGGATCAATAATAAAATTTTTATCTCCCCCACCTATAGCTTCTTCAGAACATTCATTACAGCACGAGCCACAAGCTATACATAAATCGGTAATTCGATGGGGCATGACAATCACTCCACTTTCAAATTTTTCAGGGTAATCATCCAGACATTATATTCGAGCAGGCCTGCCAGAATGATATCCATGGCCCAACATACTTCATTTTGCAAATGAATTATTTGCTCTTTCCCAAAGTGTTTGATCTTATAGCTGGAGAAACTAAATATATTCTTTAATTCTTCTTTGGAGAAATCTTTAAAAAGATTTAAACCGACCAGGGCATCAAGGTACTGTTCAATTTTAATCATTACCACCCCAATTAGTTGTAATTTAGTTACATCGGTAACTTTTTTACGCTCCACTTCAGAGTATACTCTAGGCAAACGTAAACGGAAAGGATGTTTGAACCATGAAAAACAAACTTCTCACGATCAATAAAAAAGACTGCCT
>JAWODD010000047.1:0-2627 GCA_046483445.1 Bacillota bacterium
AGCCGTTATCAAAAAGCCAAAAAGGGGCGGCAAAAGATTCGCAAACAGTTAAACAAGACCAAAGCAGAGATTGAATACTGCCAGAATCTGCTCTATTCCCTGGAAAACAGCGACTATTCATCACTGGAAGAGGTGAAGCAGGAAATGATCGAAGCCGGGTACCTGCGCGAAAAAGCCAAAGATAAGGGAAAAAGAAAAGAAACCAGCATTCCGCAGCCCCATAAATTCGAATCATCGACAGGACATCCTATCCTGGTAGGCCGCAACAACCGCCAGAATGACTATATCACCTTTAAGGCCGCCTCCCGGCATGACACCTGGTTTCATGCCCGGGAAATCCCCGGCGGACATGTGGTCTTAAAAGAAACTCCCTACCCGCCTCCGGAAAAGGACATTGAAGAAGCGGCCTTTTTAGCCGCATATTTCAGTCGGGGCAAAGATACTGGTGCAGTTGATATTGACTACACCGAAATTCGCCATGTCCGGCGCAGACCCGGGGGGAAACCGGGCTTTGTATTCTATGAAAACTTCAACACCGTAACCGCCAATCCATCCGACCTGCAGCTGCGCAAACAGTTTGGCCTGGATTAAAAGTTAGTTTTTCAGGATAAGCAGGCCTTCTTTAAAGAAATTTGGCAGGGGAACCCTAAATTCCATTGGTTCGCCGCTGCCCGGATGGCGAAAAATGATTTTGCGGGCATACAGGGCATGGGGCTCTGCCAGCTGCTGAGGGAGGTCGTCCCAACTACGCCCCCCATAAGTGCGGTCACCGGCTACCGGGTGACCTTTGTAGACCATGTGGACCCTGATCTGATGGGTGCGTCCGGTTTCCAGGTTAAGCCTGAGCAAACTGTAACCAGTGAAATATTTCAGGACCCGGTAGCAGGTCACCGCTTCCCTGCCACCTGGTAGCACTGCCATCTTTTTCCGGTGCCCTGGATGCCTGGCAATCGGGGCCTGGATGCGTCCGGCAGCAGGTTCAATTATCCCTTTTACCAGGGCAATATATTCACGCTTGAGCTTTCTGCTGCTGAGCTGTTTGGAGAGATCGCGGTGAGCGGTATCATTTTTTGCCACCAGCAAAAGACCGGCAGTATCTTTGTCAAGCCGGTGGACAATGCCCGGCCGCAAGACCCCGCCAATGCCTGACAGATCGTGGCAATGATAAAGCAGGGCATTAACCAGGGTTCCACGCCTATGGCCGGGACCCGGGTGAACAACCATTCCACGGGGCTTGTTAATTACCAGGAGATCTCTGTCTTCATAGACAATGTCCAGGGGAAGGTTTTCCGGCTCTACCGAAGGTTCCTCCGCCGGGGGTATTGATATATTAATCCTGTCCCCGGGGTTAAGACGGTAATTTTTATCCGTGCAAGTAGAAGAGTTAACCAACACCCGCCCGGATTCAATCAGTTTCTGCAACCGGCTGCGCGACTGTCCTTTTAATTGATCCGTTAAAAACTTATCCATACGAACATCGCCGGCTTCTGCCTGAACAGTTATTTCCTTTTCACCGGCAAAACAGCCATTATATAGATCGTCGTTATCCAGGTCGGGGCGCGAATTGCTTCGGTCCAGGCCGTTTTCATCCCGTTTATTCATCGCCTGGCGTTCTTTTTTCCTTGTTTTTCCGGCTGCGGGCCATCCGGGACCCATCTTCATAACCGGCGGTTTTCGCTTTTATGCGCTTCCGGGTTCGACTAAAAACCAGGATCAATAAAACAGAAAATAGCGTTAAAACAAGGCTAAAGACCTGGGCCTGGGATAATCCCAACCAGTACTCCGGTTCATAACGGAAAAATTCGACAACAAAGCGCAGAACGCCATAAAAAGCAAATAGGGCCAGAAGCATAAAACCGATGAAGGGCCTTTTGGGACGGAGCAGCTTGAGGATAACAAAAATCAACAGCGCCCCTAAGGCGGCATAGAGCTGAACCGGATGACGCAGGAGATCGTCATGCATACTTACCGGCAGGGCCCAGGGAAGATCACTTTCCAATCCGTAGCAGCAGCCGTTTAGAAAACAACCGATTCGGCCAAACGCATAGCCGAGACCCAGATAAGGGGCCAGCAGATCGGCCATTTTCAAAAAACCCATTTTGCGCCACTTGCTCCAAAAATAAAGGACAAGCACTGCCAGGAAAAGACCGCCGAAAAAAGATAATCCGGCAAATTGAGTAAAAATAATTTCTCCAGGGTTGGCGGAAAAATAATCCCAGTTTAGGGCGACATAAAGCAGACGGGCGCCGATCATACCGGCAAAAACCGAAATTATCACCGCTTCCAGGAGGTAATCCGGATTTATATTTTCCCGGGGAGCCTGACGGTATAAAGCAAATGAACACACTATAACCCCCAGGGCAATCATCACCCCGTAAGTGTGGATCGTTAAATTTCCAACTTCAAACAACACAGGATACAAAAAAATCAGCTCCCATCTTCACGAAAATCAAAATCGCGCCAAAAAGCAATTACAAAAAGACCAATTCCGACCACTATTGCCGAATCGGCCAGATTAAAAACCGGAGGCCAAATAGAAAAACTGAGAAAATCAATGACATAACCGCCGATAACCCGATCAATCAGGTTACCCAAAGCTCCACCAAGCTGCAGGGCCAGTCCCACAC
>JAWODD010000064.1:0-11594 GCA_046483445.1 Bacillota bacterium
AATTGTATAGGGATGCCAAAGACAAAGGAATTATTGATGGTATCTGCAAAGCCTGTTCTGCGAAAATGGGAGTGCTTGAGTATAATGAAACGGTGGGAATCCCGCTCAAAGATGAGATGAGCGGCCATCCCTCTATGGCCTTATACATAAACGATGGGTACCAAATTATTACTTTATAGCGTGCATGGAAATATTTCGGGACACAATGAAAATTATTTATGGGAACCGACGTCCAATAATTATTAATTATACACGTTCAAGAAAAGCTGCTGCGGTAATGATTGGTATATCATTATAATACCGGAGAAGTAGAAGGTGCTTCTTATCACCGCTAACGATGAAGTCGACATTTCCTTCCACGGCACATTCTAAAGTACGATTATCAGGATCATCATTTTTTATTACCTTTACTCGTTTTTGTGGAGTTACTATGGTAGCAACTTCCCTCAGCATTATCTCTAAAGATTCAATTTGATTATTACTCCATCCAAACTTATTACGAAGTATATAAACAGTTTCGGCCAGTATATCGTGAGAGAGGATCAAGCTAATCTTCTGGCTGGAAGCAAGCTGGATGAGCTTTTCAGGGTTTCCACCAAATAATATAGCTGAAATAATTATATTAGTATCTATAGTCACTCTGGGCATTATTAATTACCTTTTCGGGCATTGTGAATGATGTCTTCAAGCTCATCTTCGCTGGTTATCCCCATTTCCTCAACAGTTTGTTTGCCCCACTGCCGGATCTTCTTCCATCTTTCTTGCTTTGTAATATATTCACGGATTATTTCCCTGGTTAGCTCTGCTTTAGTTTTATTCTCATAATCCGCCATTTCATTAACAGCAGCATAAAGATCTTCCGGTAGAGAAACATTTAGTATTTTACGCTTGCTCACTTATTTCACTCCTTGTAACAAACTTTGTTACACCTATTATACAAAGAATAGCTGATTGGAGCAATCAAGAAAATATATATGTTACAATAAGCTAGGACTAGAAATCAGGTAATCTCCCCATTTCAACAACAAGGAAGAGTTGTTCATATACGTGCTCGAAAAGGCAATGGAAAAGAAAAAAGCTTTTCTTACAAAAGTCTTTAACCAGTCCGATAAAAATCTGCACGAACTGGATTATTTTGAAAACCTGGAGCTGCAGCTGCACTCGGCAATTAGTTTTGCCAGAAATAATTACCGCTACCACCAGATCAGCATAAAACTGCAAAACATGCCGGAATGTGCATTAAAGAAAAGAATCTGGGGAAGGTTCAAGGAAACGTTTGAAGAGTACATGGAAACCATAGCAGAAAAAGCCATTTTTGATGATGCAATCCGCCCGGACTTAGAAAAAAGCTTCGTAATTCGTATTTTACAGTTTTTCCTAACCAGGTTTACTGAAATATACCCGGATTACCGGGAAGTGATGTAAAAAGACGATTCACAAATAGCAAGAGAAATGAGTAACCTGGTCGGTTTTTTAAAAAATGGCCTGCAAGGGCCCAAAAAATAGGAGGAAGATTAATGAACTACTTCGAAATTGTCAGCTACGTGTTTGGGGCTATAATGATCTTAACCAGGGTGGCAATTCATTTGTTCCCGGAGAAGTGGAATAACTTTGAGTTAAAAACCGCTTACACAGAAAACCAGCCCCGCTGGGTCTGGATGGTCGGATTTATAGGCCTACTGCTGGTTGCCTTTACCTGGTACATGCATTTCACGGCAGGTGTACCTTATTCCCTGGTCCTGACCATCTTGTTATCACTAACCCTGGTTAAAACTTACCAGGTGCTGTTTAACTATCAGCAATTTCGCGCTTTTGCGGTTCGGGTCCTTGAAAGAGACCGGAAAACTTTGGCCCTGCTTAACATCGCTGTCTTGTTCATGGGCACCGGTACTATCATGATGGGAATATTTCTATACTGAGGAGGAAATTATAATGAACTATTTTAAACTGTTGAGCATCACCGTGCTGTCTTCCCTGACCGCTTTAAAGGCGCTAACCGTTCTATTTGACTAAGGCCGATTCCAGAAAATAGTTGCGGGAATGTTTAAAAAAACAAGGGACGCGGTCTAGCCCTGCTTGATTGAGGCATTTCTGCTCTCGGACTGATCATCCTGGTGGTAACTTCCCTGGTTTACTAACGCCCGGCCATACCCTTGGCAGGCAGATATGTAGGCAGCATAATCAACTATAAATCTTTGCTGCATGGAAATATTACATTATGGAAAGGGGCTAAGAAAATGCATTACCTGGTTTTCAGCTTATGGTTTACCTTAATTCATGTTCTATCTTATACGATAGCTGGGGTGCTGGTTTTGCGGATCAGTAAGGAGATCTATGAAGGAAAGAGCCGTTTGATGGACTATCTCAGGGATATGTCTGTTGAAAAAGAAAGCAAACACGTCCAAAACTGGTTTATACCAGGGCAGATAGTACGGGGGATATTATTATCAATTATCTTATATCCCATCCTGGTTCCGTTGGGAGAACTGTCTTTTGGCATGCGGTTTTTATTTTTTACAGGGTTAATGTTTGTATATACCCATATGGCTTGTGCTGCTCCTTGCCCGGATAATATCGAAGGGCTTATCTATATGAAAGAGCGATATATTGATAAGTCATCTTTCTTGAAATTTAATTATGAGATGGTTGTCTATAGTTTGCTACTGGGGTTTTCAGTCAGCTATTTTCTTTTCTAGCAAATCTCCTTAGAATAGATAATGGTTTCTATCTCATAAATGTAATTAATGAAAATAGGTGACTTTACTTAAGCAATATAGTTTTTCCTGACAAACATTCTGCTGGTCCATCAGTGCAATCAAGTAAAATCTCTAAAAAACCAATTCTATTAAAATTTTATTGCTTCTGGGGCTGTTCACTTCCACGAAACCCTATAATGCTTTCAATTTTTATGATATCAACTAAACCTTCAAAATACAATTCCTGCTTGTAAATGGCGTCATCCTGACTTGTCTTGGAACTGTCGACCACAAAAAATTCTACCTAAAATATAACTTAAAAGCCTGATGGTAGAAAGATTAAGCTTCCCGCCAGTCGATCTCGTTGATTAGATCAAGAAACACTTCAACCACCTGCGGATCAAAATGTTTACCGCTTTGTTCTTTAATATAAGCTATCGCTTTTCCCTTGCTCCAGGCTTTTCGGTAAGGTCTGTCGCTGGTGAGGGCATCGTACACATCTATTACAGCAAAGATCCTTGCTTCAAGAGGAATTTCATCTTCTTTGAGTCCCTGGGGATAACCGCTGCCATCGTATTTCTCATGGTGATAGTAGGGGATATTTAGGGCCGGACGCAAGTATTCGATGGAAGATAGCATCTTATAAGCCATGACAGGGTGCCTTAGCATCACTTCCCACTCATCTTTTGTTAGTTTGCCAGGCTTGAATAAAATCGCATCTGGTATACCGATTTTGCCGATATCGTGCAACAAAGCGCCGCGCCGAATGTTAACCAGTTTTTCTTCTTTCATGCCCATCACGCGGGCTAGTTTAATGGTTATATCAGCAACCCGGTGGGTATGTCCCTCAGTTTCATGATCGCGCAATTCCATGGCCTGGCCCCACCCTTCAATAATGGTATCGTAAGCTGTTTCCAGTTCCTGGTTGCTGCGCTGCAGGTCTTCATACAAACTGAGGTTGTCAATAGCAATAGCGGCCTGTAAGGCCAGGGCTTCCATGAAGTTAAACCAACCTGGGTCTTCACTAAAAGGCTGGCGATAAAAGGAACTGAGCACGCCTTTAATTTCGCCTTTGGCAATCAAGGGGACGCATATAAACGCAGTAAAATTTTCTGCTTTTAGGATCGAAGCCCAGAGTTCATCGTCTGCGGGGTCAATGTCTTCAATTCTACGTTTATATATTTGTCGTTCCAGGGTGGCTTTACCGGGACAGGATTCATTCAGTTTGAATTCTTTGCCTTCAATCGTTTTCGACTTGAAACCCCGACCGGTGGCATAGCTCAAGGTTTTAGATTTATCATTATAAAGATGGACACAGGCAGCATTCGCTCCAAGCTGAGTAAGGACGTGATTTAAGAGAATGTTCAGGGTTAGCCTTAAATCCTGGCTGCTGCTGATGGCTATATCTACAGCATTGGTTGCTTCCAACCAGCGAAGCTGGCGCAGGGTTTCTTCATGCAGGTTAAGACGGTGGATGGCGGTGCCGGCCATTTCAGCCAGTAAAATAAGCAGATTTTTTTCTTCTGTCTTGATCATGCGGGGAAGCTTCATGGAAACGAAGAGCACCCCGACCGGTTCATTTTCGATCAGAAGCGGCACAAAGATTCCGCTCCTGCCTCTTGGCACCCGGGCACCGGCAACCGGTTTAAGCAAGGGGTCTGCTGCTATATCGCTTGAAATATAAGGCTCGCTGGTCCGAAAAACTTGTCCAATAATACCCTGTTCCCGGTCGGGTATGAAATCTTCTTCCGCCAGGTTTTCAACCCAGCCCCTGGTTTTAATAAATTGCAGTGACTCGGTGGAAGGATGTTTTAGCCAGATTGCTCCAGTATCAGTGTCAAGGGTTTTAAGGATTTCATCGAGCAGCGTAGAAAGCATTTCATCAAGGGTCTCGGCGGTTCGAATAGTTGAAGAAATTTTAGATAACTTTTCCAGTTCAGAAAGACGTTCTTGAAGGACTTCTTCAGCCTGCTTGCGCTCGGTGATGTCAATGGCAATAGAGCCAAATAAATCAGTACGCTTATCCTCTGTTGATATGGGGAAGAGCCTGCTTTCAAAAACCCGGTCTTCTCCATCAACCTTTATTACATCGACTTTCTTGATTAAACGGCGTTCTCTTTTTAATTGATTAACGGTCTGCATAAATTCATCGGCTGTTTCTTTGGGTAAGAGATCATCTACGGTTTTTCCGTAAATTTCTTCTGCCGGAAGGCCGATAATTTTAGCCGCATGATTAGATATCTCCATATAGGTGCCATTATCATCAAAAACTATAATGGGACTCGGGCTGTTATCAAGCAAGGCCTTAAGCCTGCTATAGGTTTCTTGTTTTTCTTCTTCGGCCAGTTTCAGCGCTGTAATATCTTGAATTATTGCCGCTACTGCATACACATGTTCATTTTCTCCAAAAATCGGGTAATAGGTTACTTCTGTATACCTTTGACCTTTGGTGGGAATCTCAAACCAGTCCTGGTAGGTTACCACTTCTCCTTTAAGAGCGCGATTCAAAGGTGTCTTTACAGCTTGCTCAAATGTTTCTTGACCCATTAAATCCGCAACTGTTTTGCCTTCAATTTCTGCTCTGGACAAATTGTAGCCTTCCATGTACTGTTTGCTGACAGCTTTGTAGCGGTAATTGTTATCGACAACCGCAATTTTATAATCATCCATGCTATTAACAGCCAGCCGGTAAAAGTTAAGGGATTCATTTATTTCCTGAAGGCGTTTTTCTGATTGTTTTCTTTCCACCAGGGCCCCGATTAATTTAGCTGATCCGTGGAGGCGATCTTTGGCCAACTCGATCATAAACGGTGGCCGGGACTCGTAAGCCCTTGCCTTTTCAGCCAGTGTATTTAGATCGACACAATACTTATCTGCTATTTCCTGAAGTTTACTTTGTTCCCGGGGAGGATCACCGTAACCGAAGTTAATAGCGCCAACAACCTCTTGGTTGGCCCAGATAGGGACAGCATAGAGGCGGAGGCCGCCATGGCATGGAGAATCGACCGGTTGCCTGGTTTCAACAGCCTTTTGGGAAGTATTTGTCCAGCAGGACTCATGGCAGAGCCATTTGCCGCACCGTAATGCTTCGTCATTGTCATCTGTTCCGCAAAGTTCGCGGGAGGCATTGTCTAAAAATCGGCACCAGCCGGAAGAAAAGATCCCAAAAGCATAATTGCCGTTTGCCTCATAGACAGCGGTCGATGTTTCCAGCAGGTTTAAATAGTCGGCAGCGATTTCTGTCAATACTTCTTCGCCGACTGCTTTCTGAATCAGGCCGGGAGGACCTAAATCCGTCAGGCTACCGTAGGGTTGCACCGGTATGTTTTTTATCTCTTCAAAGCTTCTATTTTTCCCGGGATCAAGCATCCATTCAATACGCTTAAGGGCCTCTTCAGCCTGTTTGCGCTCGGTGATGTCCTGAACCATGGCTAAAAGCATTTTTTTGCCGCCATACTGTACGGTGCCGGTCGTGACCTGAACTGGAAAAATGGTCCCGTCCTTGCGTTGATGCTCTGCTTCCAGGACATGCTTTTCATCGAAATCCCATTTTGCCCAGTGGTTTAAAATATCTTCTTTCGGTAAATTAATACCGTCTTTATGTTGAGGATGAAAATCAAAGACAGTCAGTTCAAGCAATTCCTCTTTCGTGTAGCCCAGCTGAACACAGCCTTCATAATTCACATCAATGATCTTACCTTCAAAATCATGCAGGTAAATGCCGGTAGTAAACTGTTCAAACAGTGAGTGATATTTTTCCTCACTCTCCTGCAAACTTTCACGGGACTTTCTTTCACGTTCGAGGTTGTTTAGCCAGTGCTGAACTTCGCGTTCTCCCTTTTTGTGGTTTAGGTATTCCTCGGGCTCAATATAATAGAAGTTGCGGTAGATTTGTCCACCCCTGATCAGCAGCGGGTGGGTTAACACTACTCCTTTAATAGTTTCGGGATCAAATTTCCACCGATCATACTGGCAGAGGGCCACACAAGGGTACATGGGAAAGAGATCTTTATTTAGTTTTGCCTCGTATTCCAAAACCCTTTCTGCACCGCTATAGCCGCGCAGAACCCAGCTCATTTCTCCAGTAACCCGCAGGGCGGAATAACCTTCCCGGAGTGCTTTTTCGGTTTCTTCTATCAGAAAGGCAATTATCAAATCCGGATCAAAAAAACCTTCCCGGGTATAAGTATCTCTTTCATGGACAACACTAAGCTGCCCCTTGCTTTCAGATTCATCAACAGCCAGTCCTTTTTCTTTGAAGATCGTTTTTACTTCCCGGGCAGTAGTGGCATCAACAATATAGATGCATTTTTCACCTCGCTCCAGGCCGGAAAGGATAAAGGGGACCACTGTTTCCAGCCATTCTTCCCGGCTTTCGTAGATGAGACAGAGATGATCGTGGGGTTTAAGGTCATCCATCAAATCAGGCAGTTTAGAATACTTATCTCTCTTTTGTTCAGTCATCCTGGCTATAACCTCCTAAGAAAACAGTTAGCCGCAATATAATTAAGGCAAAAGCAGCTCTAGCAAGAAAGCAGCTATTGTAAATACACCGCGATCACTCATTTAAAAATTTCAAATAAGGTGGTAAGCTTAAGTTCAACCGGTTAATAGCGGTTCACTGAGAGGACGGTAAAGTAAAAAAGTGGGTATCAGGAACAGCACGCAACGACCGCTGTTATATCTGGTATTTTAAATCCTGCTTCACTGTTATTTATTGTTATCGCCTTCTACAAGCGGGAGGAACACCTCCACCAAATCAGGATCAAATTGGCTCCCAGCATTATTCTTCAACTCTTTAACAGCTTCTTCCTTAGTTATAGCTCTACGGTAAGGTCGATCAGTAGTCATAGCATCAAAGGCATCAACAATAGATAAAATACGGCATTCTACAGGAATATCCTTGCCGGCTACCCCATGAGGATATCCGCCACCATCCCACCTTTCATGGTGTTTGAGTATCAAATCGGCTATTTCGGAAAAATACGGAGAAGCAAGGGCAATTTTGTAACCTTTTTCCGGGTGCTCTTTCATTAATCCCCATTCTTTTGAATCCAAACCACCTTTCTTAAATAATATTTTATCAGGTATCCCCACTTTACCCAAATCATGGGCCCTGGCCAGGAGATCAAGGTTGCCTAACTGGCTGGTAGAAAGCCCCGTTTTCTCTCCCATCTTTCTGCACAATTCAGTAAGCCTTTGAGCGTGCCCTGTGGCAATAAAGTCTCTTTCATTTAAAGCGGCCATCAAGCTATTAACGATTTTTGTCCTTTCATCTTCCCCTTTGTGCAATTTGTCCCAGTACATATCTCCATCTGCCTTATCAAAAATCTTCTCCAGTGATTCTTCACCACTTTCAGCAGAGGCCAAACCCATTGCGAAACTTAAAGGCAGTTTAGCGTTGTTATTGTTATACTCTTCTACATTGTCAAGTATCCGCTGCTTGATTTTTCCCCCTTGTTGTTCACTGGTATTCGGCAAAAGAATTGCAAATTCATCCCCACCTATCCTGGCTAAAATGTCCGAACTGCGCAGGGAGTCCTCCATTACTTTTGCGCAAGCTTGCAATAGTTCATCTCCTTTATTGTGTCCCATAGCGTCATTGAAAAATTTTAAGCCATTTAGATCAGCTACAAGAATGCTAATCGGAAAATCTCTACTCTTCTGCAAACGATTCATTTCCTCTGTAAAAAATAGTCGGTTATAAAGCCCGGTAACCTGATCATGCAGGGTCAGGTAGCGCAGTTCTTGTTCGTAAGACTTTCTTTCTGTGATGTCCAGGATACTCACTATCAAGGAAGGGATATAATTATACGTGATTTGAGAAAAAAGAAGAACAGCCCAACGCTTATCACCCTTACTAGTGAGAACCTGGATCTCATCAGAAACTCCTAAGTCTTTGCTTTTTTGTGATTGGTCTATGGTTCTTTGAAGCTTAATCTTATAGTTTGGCTGGGCAAAATCTATTAAATATTTCCCCTGAAGTTCTTCATACCCATTTTCCAGAAGGCTGCAAAGAGCCTGGTTGGAGTAGACAATTTTTCCTTCCTGCAAAATGCAGATGCCTGTAGGAACATTGTTATCCATAAATTGGAACAATTGGTTTTTTTGTTCAGACTCCAGGGAAAATCTCCTCAGGCGAAGAAGGGTTGCTACCCGTGTTTGTATCATTATCTTTTCTTCAGGTATTTCGATGATTTCATTCACTATTTCCATATCAAAGGGCTTCAATTTCTTTTTTTCAGAGGGAGAAATCATCAACAGAAATGGCAGAAGGAGTGGACGGGATCTTTCACGGGCTTTTACCAATACTTCACGGTTGCTATTTAGAAAATAATAGTCCATGATTACCAGGTCTGCTGAATCTAAACCACCTTTTTCCCTGAACACTGTGTATTCTGAAAGCAGATCAGCCAGAATTTTGTAGTTTCTGCTGTTTTTCACTAGTAACAGGATTTTTTCCAAGGTATTAGTCACCTAACTTATTTATTTTCATCAATAGGAGTAGAAATAAATTCCGGGCTGCCGGAAAGAACCCCGCGCAGCCCAGTAAGAGGTTTGCCCACCTTGAAACCGTATTTGGTTATTTCAACTTCACGTAGAGCTTTTTCAAAGCCGCTAAGACGCTTCTTAAGTACTCCAATAGCTTTATTCATTTCTCCCCTCATTTCCAGATAGCGCATAAAAATAATATTGTCCGCCAAATAGCTAATACCGTAATCAGAGACCTTGAAGTCCCCGGTAATGTTTTGGACCTCATTTATTAATATTACCGTGACCCCCACACTTTTAAGATATTCCGAGAGGGAATGTAAATGCCTGAGTATGTCGTATCCTTCATAATACTCGTTGCCAAAGGAAAGCCTGTATCCGGAAATACTATCCAACATTACAATTTTTGTACCTTTTTCTTCTACTTCCCGGCGGATATGGTGGGAAAATTCGTTAGGCATATACTCAAGGGGGTCTATTTTCACCAATGAAAGGCTTCCTTTCTTCAGCATACTGGCTACTGGAATATTTACAGCTTCGCAGTGCTCCTGCAGGGCTTCTACGCCTTCCTCGAAAGTATAGATGACAGAACGTTCGCCCCGACCCGCTGCTTCTTTCATAAATTGAACTCCCAGAGTAGTTTTGCCTACCCCTGTAGGACCGCTTATTACAGTGGCAGTTCCTCTTTCTATACCACCGTGTAGGAGTTCGTCCACTTCAGGAACACCAGAAGAAATGATTTCAAAAGAATATTCCTGTTGGGAATATTTGGGCTTTAATACGGGGAACACCACCATTCCATTTTCATCCAAGCGCAGGGCGTGCACTCCCTGAATAAAATCTGAGCCCCTGAACTTGGAAACCTGGATCTGTCGCTTTTCTTGCACTAATTCCAAGGTTATTATCCCGTCACATAAGAACTGCAGATCATCATCGGGTAATAAACTGCTGGTTTCTGAAGAAAACAAAAAAGTGGCACCGTTACCTATTACTTTATCCATGAGAAGTAAAAAGCTTTTTCTAAACTGGAAGTTATCAGGGGCAAGGTAATGAAACTGACTGGCACAGTCTAAAAATACTCGCTTAGGTTGAAGTTCGTTTAAACGCTGGATTATCTTTTGTACCATAGGCTCCTGTTCTATTTCCCCTGAAGAAACTACATTATAATACTCTCCTTCATAAAAAAATTCTGCAGAAGGAGTTAAATCTAAAATTTCAACCTTGTTAACATCAAATTTCCTTTGCAGAGCATCATGACGAAGCTTTTCAGCGGGTTCGGTTAGAGAGATGAAAAGCGACTTTTCTTCTTCTGCAATGCTTTCACAGAGAAAATGGAAGCCTAACGTAGTTTTACCGGTACCCGGGCCTCCCCGAACCAAATAAGAACGTCCAGAGATAAATCCTCCCCCAATTACTTCATCGAGACCAGGTACTCCGGTGGATAACCTTTTCGTATTATCAGTCATTTTCCCAATCCTCCTCTTTCTTCCTTCGGGTCCCTTCCTTCGGGTCCCTACTTTTCAGCAGGTTTGTCATTCTCGTTCAGGTTCGCTACGTTACTTTTTTAACTACTATAGAAAATTCTAAATTAATTGTAGCATGTTTCATGAACCGAGGACTAGCCAGGCATACTGTAAATATCATGTACCGACGATTACCTGGATATTCCGCAAATGTACTCCAAAAAATGAATTTATTTAAGAGTAAACTTTCCCTTAACCCACCTTGGCTGGTTTTAGACTACGCTTACTAATTTAGATATAAAAATCATACCATACTACAGTATACTTTTCTATTGAAGGCATTCCAGCATCATACAGTATTTAGCTAACTTCATACTCCCGAATATATTGATAAAGCGTTGGCCTACTTACTCCTACCAACCTGGCAAAACCCGTTGCTGTAATATCCCCGCCTTTCCACATCGGCTAGTAATTCTTAAAGTTAAAATTATCACAAAAAGGAAGGCTTTACAATAGCGATTTTTAAATGGCGGGGATTCAGGAATTTGATGCTAAAAATAACTATTTTTTTACCTTATAAAAGCATCAAATTATTTTCTATAATAATGGCGCCCAAAAATATTATTTGTCAGTTTCTAAAATCGACAGGAAAACTTCCACCAATTCCGGGTCAAACTGGGTGCCGGCGCACCTTTTAAACTCGGCTTTTATTTCTTCAGGGGTTAAAGCTTTTTTGTAAGGCCTGCCTCTGCTCATCACTTCATAAGCATCTGCGATTGCGGTAATCCGGGACAAAAGCGGGATCTCTTCACCCTTTAACCCTTGCGGGTAGCCCGAACCATCCAGCTTCATGGGCGGGTCCTTCAACACCCGCGAGTTCTTCCACCACAAGTCGGAGGGATTCGTGCGCGCGGTGAAGTGGATCTTCCTGATCGCCGCCTTC
>JAWODD010000065.1:0-5912 GCA_046483445.1 Bacillota bacterium
AATTGTATAGGGATGCCAAAGACAAAGGAATTATTGATGGTATCTGCAAAGCCTGTTCTGCGAAAATGGGAGTGCTTGAGTATAATGAAACGGTGGGAATCCCGCTCAAAGATGAGATGAGCGGCCATCCCTCTATGGCCTTATACATAAACGATGGGTACCAAATTATTACTTTATAGCGTGCATGGAAAAATTTCGGGACACAATGAAAATTATGCGTGGTCAATAGTTTTTGGTCCGACAAACTTCTTAAGAATAGGTTTTTTCTACAATAGGTTTGTTTAAATCAAACCTACAACCTTTTATTGACCACCTTGGTCTAAAATGCTATACTTTACTAGACCACCTTGGTCGATGAAATCCTGGGAGGGAATTGTTATTACCGAGAAATTTACCACCCTGGAGCTAGCCAAGCAAGAGCGGATCTTAAACGCAGCCCTCGAAGAATTCGCTGAAAAGGGATATGAGAGGGCTTCCACCAACCGGATCGTAAAAAAAGCCGGTATCGGCAAAGGGATGCTTTTTTATTACTTTAAAAGCAAAAGAGAGCTTTTCGAATATTTAATTGAGTACGCAATCAGCTTTGTAGTCAACGAATACTTAAACCGGATTGACGAAGAAGAAACCGATTTCTTAGAAAAATACCGGCAGGCGGCTCAGTGCAAATTAAAAGCCTACACCAAAAACCCCCATGTATTTAATTTCTTAGGTTCACTTTACATCAACCGGGAAATCGAAAAGTGCAAAGAACTGGAAGAAAGAGTTAGTGAAGTGAGAAAGACAGGTTATGCCAAGTTCTTCAATAACATCGATACTTCCTTGTTCAGAGAGGATGTTGCTGCGGAAAAATGCATAAAGCTCATTCACTGGACCATAGATGGCTACGAAAAAGATATTATAAACCGCCTCCAGGGAGAAAACCTCTCCACGGTGGATATGGAGCCTTTCTGGGAAGAATTTTTTGATTATATCGCTATACTAAAGCAAGTATTTTATAAAACCAAACATTCTTGTAAGGGGGAACAAAAAAATGGCGGTAGTGCAGGCAACTGATTTAACCAAAAAGTTCGGCAGGTTAACTGCCCTGAACAATGTAAACCTGGAAGTAAAGCAAGGGGAGGTATACGGCTTTATCGGCCCCAATGGGGCGGGAAAGACCACCACCATCCGCATCATGCTGGGGATTTTAAAGCCGACGCAGGGGCGGGCCATGGTATTTGGGAAAGACGCCTGGAAAGATGCCGTGGAGATCCACCGCAATGTTGCTTACGTGCCCGGGGAAGTAAACCTCTGGCCAGAGCTTACCGGAGGGGAGGTTATTGATTTGTTTGTCCGGCTGCGGGGCGCCAACAACCAGAGCCGCCGGGAAGAACTTATCCAAAGGTTCGACCTGGACCCCTCCAAGAAATGCGCTACTTATTCCAAGGGCAACCGGCAGAAAGTAGCCCTGGTAGCTGCTTTTGCTTCGGATGCCGATTTGTACATCCTGGATGAACCCTCTGCGGGGCTGGACCCCCTCATGGACAGGGTCTTCCGGGAATGCGTAATGGAGGCCAAGCAGGCGGGCAAAACTATTTTTCTTTCCAGCCATATCTTGTCGGAGGTGGAAAGGTTATGCGACAAGGTCAGTATTATTCGCCAGGGAGAAATCATTGAATCCGGTTATCTCAGCGAATTGCGACACCTCACCCGCACTTCAGTCCACCTGGAAACCCGGCAGGCTGTTCCTTCTTTAGACCAGTTAAGGGGGGTTCACAACCTCCAGGAAGATAATCAGACTTATTCTTTCCAGGTGGACACAGAAGAGTTGGACACGATCATCAAATACATAAGCCAATTTGATATTATCAAGCTCGAAAGCGCTCCTCCCACCTTAGAAGATCTGTTTATGCGCCACTACGAAGTGGTGGGAGGTGGCTCGTAATGTGGAAAAAATTTTACCGTAACTCGGGAAAATACGTCCGCCTGCTACTGCGCCGGGACCGCTTTCGCATTCTTATCTGGCTGCTGGCTATCGTCCTGCTTACCCTTATAGTTGCTCCGGCTTACACCGAACTGGCTTCCACGGAGCAGGAGAGGATCACCATGGCAGAAACCATGCAAAACCCGGCTGTAACCGCCATGTTCGGCCCGGGGTACGGCCTGGACGACTACACCTACGGGGCCATGATGGGCCACCAGATGCTTTTGTTTACCGCTCTGGCGGTAAGCATTATGAGCATCCTGCTGGTCGCCCGGCAAACCCGGGCGGATGAAGAAAGTGGCCGGATAGAAATGATCCGTTCGCTCCCGGTAGGACGCCTTTCCAGTTTATGTTCAACCATCCTGGTTTTATGGGGAACCAGTATCTCCCTGGCCCTCCTAACAGGGCTGGGTCTTTATGCCCTGGGAATCGAGGGCATCGATCTGCACGGTTCCCTGCTCTACGGGGCCGCCCTGGGCGCCGCAGGGATTTTCTTTACTGCCGTTGCAGCGCTGTTTGCCCAGCTTGCAGAAAGCTCCCGGGGCACTGTAGGATTATCCATGGCTGCTTTAGGACTCTTTTACCTTTTGCGCGCTGTGGGCGATGTAGGTAACGAAACCCTTTCGTGGCTATCACCCCTGGGCTGGATCCTGCGCTCGGAAGTCTATGTCAATAATTACTGGTGGCCGATTGGATTGACGGTGGCAGCAAGCCTCGCTGTAACCGCCCTGGCTTTCTACTTAAACTCCATCCGTGACCTGGGAGCCGGCTTCTTGCCGTCCAGGCCGGGCCGGAAAACTGCATCACGCTTCCTGCAGAGTCCCCTGGGACTGGCCTGGAAGCTCCAACGCAATGGGATTATCGCCTGGATGATCGGAATGTTTATCCTGGGCGCTTCGTACGGCTCCATCATGGGAGACCTGGAATCATACCTGGCCAGTTTAGAGATGATGCGTGAAATGCTGCCGGATGTGGAGGGCTTTACTTTAACGGAGCAGTTTATCCCCATGTTGATGTCGGTACTTTCCAGTATCAGTGTTATCCCCGCCCTGCTTATGATCACCAAGCTCCGGGCGGAAGAAAACAAAAACCGCAAGGAGCAGCTGCTGGCGCGGGCGGTATCACGCCTCAACCTGCTGGGAAGCTACCTCTCCTTATCAATAATTACAGGAGCACTTGCCCTGTTGCTGGCGGGAACAGGATTGTGGTCGGCGGCAGTGCCGGTGATGGAAGATCCGGTTTCTTTTGAGACCATTTTTAATGCCGCGATGGTATATTATCCGGCGCTGCTGGTTATGATCGGGGTTGCCGTGCTTTTCATGGGCTTCAAACCGGAGGCCCTGGGTATAGCCTGGTTATACCTGGGCTACTCCTTTTTTGTGGTTTACCTGGGCCAGCTGCTGGATCTGCCTGAATGGCTGTCTTCACTTACACCATTCGGTTATGTGCCCCGGCTGCCCATTGAGGAGATGGATTACACCGGGATATCTATCCTGACGGTGCTGGCTTTGGGCTTAATTGTTGCGGGCTTCCTGGGTTATCGCCGGCGTGACATCCAGGGTTAAAAAGTACTGGCACTTGTATCTCCTGTTCAATTAAGCTTAATATTTTATTTAGATGTTTACACATGAATAAAACAGCGCCAGACAAATAAAGTCCAGGAAAGCGGTGAGTAAAATGACTGATGCATTGATCGCATTGTCCTTGATGGCTGTAATCTAGTATAAATGTAAAGGGGTTTAACAGAAATGAACAGGAAAAAAATATTTTTCTTTGTAACCATTACTCTTCTGATCAGCTGGGCTGCAGCGGGCCTGTTTTACCTCTCCGGTGCAGAATGGGGCACTCCCTTTGCCATGGTTTTTGCTATAATATATATGTTTTTTCCCTTACTCGGTACAGTAATCGTGCAAAAGTATATTTACAAACAGCCGGTCTTGAAAACTTACGGAGTCAACACAAATATCAATAAGTGGTTCCTGGTAGCATGGGGGTTGCCGGTTTTGATCACCTTTGCCACTATCGGAGTCAGTCTTCTAATGCCCGGGGTGGGTTATTCCCCTGAAATGACTGGTATAACCGATTACCTCGGCGACTTAATCCCGGAAGATATGATGGAAGAGATGCCCTTTTCACCTGTGGCTATGTTCTGGCTGATGCTGGCCCAGGGTATTATTGCAGGGCCCACTATCAATGCAGTTGCCGCCTTTGGGGAAGAACTCGGCTGGAGGGGGTTCCTGTTAAAAGAAACAGCAGCTGCCGGCTTCTGGGAGTCTGCCCTGTTTATCGGCTTTATCTGGGGCATCTGGCATGCCCCCCTGGTCCTAATGGGTCATAATTACCCGGGCTATGAAATCCCTGGGGTCTTCATGATGACATTGTGGTGTATCCTGTTATCCCCCATGTTCAGCTATATTACCATAAAAGCAAACAATGTTATCGCCGCAGCGATCCTTCACGGCTCAATAAATGCTGTAGCCGGGCTGGCCATTATGCCCCTTACAGTTTCGACACCGCTGCTTACCGGTGTGATGGGATTGCCCGGCTGCCTGGTTTTAGTAGTCATCAACCTGGCGATTTTCTTTTTCGGCAGACCAAAAGAGCTGATGCAAAAAGGGTTCTTTTAGGAAACAAACAAGCTTTAAGTGTAGCAAATTTGTCTTGGAATTTACTGTAGGTTTCAATGAATTGTACATGAATAACCTATAAGAAAAACTTGACCTGAATTTAGGTCATAAAATGAGCGCCCCGAAAAACTTTAAGACACAAGCCAGGCTCCCCGGATAAGCATTAACGTCTGATTATCCGGGGAGCGATTGTAGTATCAAATATTTTTCATTGTATCCCAAAATTATCCTTTACTATATTTTTCCGGCGGCCTTAACCGGTAACATGTGGGAAGAAGCTGACATGCTACCGGCCAATGCTCAACTGGTTTTGGAACAGGGAAAACCTGAAGTGCCTTTCCATGCTTTCATCTCCGGTGAAGGAGAAGAAAAATGGCAGGATATCTTGAATGCTTACGCGAAAAACTGGAGGAGAGGATTATATTTTAAAGGCCAAACCGGGCAATCCTTAGAAAGGAAAGGAGTTGTAACAGGCATGAAAAGACTTCATCTTAAAATTTATGGCCTGGTCCAGGGAGTTAATTTTAGAGCTACAGCCCGGCGCAAAGCTCATGAATTAGGGCTCGCCGGCTGGGTTAAAAACATGCCTGATGAGACAGTGGAGACAGTAGCAGAAGGCGAAGAGGAAAAGTTGGAGGAATACAAAAAGTGGTGTCAAAAAGGCCCTTCTGCAGCTATGGTTGATCAGATCCAGGAAAAATGGGAAGAGGCTACCGGTGAATTTAAAGGGTTTGGCATTAAATAATAATTGGAGAACCGGCATTGAACAAAACCTTACAGAAAAGTCTTTTTATTGGCAGGATTACTCCTGGGAGTGCCCAAGCTCTCCGGTGCCTTTGCCCACCTGTTTAATTAACATGCCATTGACCCGGACAGATCATTTGCCTGGATATCGGTGCACCATATTGTCCAGGCCCTCATATTCATTTTCATAATTGTTGTTATAACCAACTATAAGTCCCCTTTCTTTTGCTTTCATCTGTGCAGCTTAAAGTATTTTTCTTTTCTGCCGAGAAAATAATACCATAAAATGTATTGGATGGCACCAGCAGGTTAATTATTAAGATCTATCCTTAATAACTAAAATAATCTGTCTTTTAGCCGTTTTTTATGATAGACTGTATCTAAAAGGTTAGGAGGAATAATTAATATGGAAATGAAAAAAGAACCGTGGTACAGGCGGATATCTCCCTGACTGCTCATGTATATACTGCTGGCAGCAGTATTCGGAGGGTATAGCTTGATCAGGTATTTAGCCCAGTAATTGGAAGGATGGTTAAAATGAATAAGTTTGTTATTTTTGCTTTTCAGGAAAGTCCGGT
>JAWODD010000017.1:0-13329 GCA_046483445.1 Bacillota bacterium
TTAAATCATCAATTTTTTGTTTGATTATATCTTCGATATTACCCGGAAGGTTATAAGCCCTTATATTCTCAGTCTCCAAGCGCCAGGTTCCCTTTTTGGAGTCAAAACAAATTTCTTCGTTATCCAAAAGCAAATTTATCATCTGTTTTATTAACAAGGGATTACCCAGGGTTGCTCCATGAATTAAACGCGCCAATATATTAACATTTTCGATATTGTCTCCAAAAACGTCTTGCAGCATTGCCTTGACAGCTTTTAGGGTAAGACTATCTAAATTTATTTCAAGCAGATCTTTATTCCCGGCAAGCTCACCCAGCGTTAACTTCATCCGGGTCCTGTATTTTTCAAGATTATTTCTATAGACCAGGATAATGTAGAGGTTATCTTCGCTTAAGTTTTCAATAATTGCTTTGATGATATCCATGGAAGGGGTATCCGCCCATTGAACATCATCGACGGTGATGATAAGGGGATATAATTCCTTTGTCCCAATTGACAAAAAGGTCCGAAAGGTTTTTCCCAGTCTTATTTTCAGCTTTTGATAATCATTAACTTTAATTTTTCTTTGTTTGCCGATAATCCGCTCTGTTTGGGGAACAATTCCGGAGATTAAAGCTCCATCTTTTCCAAGTTCCTTTTTAAGCTCCTTCTTGATCCGGTCCAGTTTTTCTTCGGGCAGTGTCAGCAGGTAATTGGTTATACGCTCAATAATTTGTATGATGGCAATATAGGGTTCTTTCTCTTTATACTGTTCAAATTTAGCGTAAACCCAGGAGCCATTCAGATTTGACAGATCCGCCAGGCTTGCTCTGACAAGCGCCGTTTTTCCAACCCCCATATCACCGGTTATGACTGTAAGGGCAGAATGACCTTCCAATACTGTGTCAAGTTGCATTTTGATGGCTTCAATTTCTTTGTCTCTTCCTATGATGATATTTTGCAGTTTTAGCCTGGAGGTATGCTCAATTTCTTCTAAATCTTTATCTTTTTTAACCATTTGCATGTATCCCCCATGGGCTTTAAAATAACGCTATGTTTGTAAAAGGCAATACCTTCTGATCAGCCGAAATACTATTCCATAAATCCTCTACAAAGGTTATTCTCTCATTGATAGGAAGTTTTCGCAAATTTCGATTCATTATACAGAGCTGACACATGAAATAACCATACATCTTGTGTCTTCTGAAATTAGCATTTTTCAGCTATTGCCCGGTTTTTATTCCCGAAGGTTAACGATTATCCTTGAATAAACCCCATTTTGGTGAATATCTTTTACTCGTTTAAGCACACCTGGCACGCTAAAGAACAGATGGATAGCGCTGCACCCCACATTTCACTGTTTGGCGGTAAGCGTTTTCGTTACGCCGCCAGCCGACTTGTTTTCCAATTTTCTTCTTGCACCGGTCGCAATTGGCCGGGTAATTCTATCAATTAAGGTATAAATGAAAGCAGGTGCTAATTAAAATTTCCCCTTATCAACTATCCAAAGAGATCCAAACTTTTTTATATTTTCAACTAACGCTCTATTTTCATACAAATCATCCGGAATATTTTTTACCGTAATGTTAGGATAAGACAATAACTACCCTGCAAGTTGGTTCCTTGATGGAACCAAACAGGAAAGGATCAATCCATGTTATAATCATCTAAACGGAGGAACAATTAATGTTCAGGTTCGATGAACGCGATACAATATTTTCACGGCTGGAGTTAGTCCCGGGAACAGAACGCTACAAGGCTTACTACTCAAACCGGCCTGAGCTGGAAAAATCAGATGCTCGCTACCGTAAGGCAACAGGCGGCAAGTACTGCGGCACCTTGATAGAAAATGCCAGGGCTGATTCTGCCTTTCGCTTCTTAAAAGATACCCGCTCGCTGGCCGCAGGTTATGGCCGGGCCGCTTTTCTTAAACCTGATTGCAGCCCTCCTGCCGAAAAGGAATGCATGGCCCAAACAAACAGGACACTAAAAGAAATTGCTTTTGATTACGGGGCCGATTTGTTTGGAGCAGCAGTCCTTGGCCTAGAATGCTTTTACCGGGTCCGGGGCCGGGGTGACAGCTACGGCAAGCCGGTAAAAAACCCCCTGCGCAACACCCTGGTTTATGCGGTGGAGATGAACCGGAAGCAAATTGAAAAAGCCCCCCGCGTGGAAGAGTTAATTGAGGCATCAAGGAGTTATGTCCGGGTGATGTTGATTGGTATGGCCTTAAGCTACTTCCTGCGCGAGCTCGGGTTTCAGGCCCGCGCGCACATCGAGGGAGAAAGCGAACTGATCCTGCCTGCAGCAGCTGCAGGCGCTGGAATAGGCGAAATAGGAAGGATGGGCCTGCTTATAACCGGCCAGCACGGCCCCATGATTCGCCTGGGTGCGGTAACTACCAGCTATCCGGTAGATGACTTTTCTGATAACAGTTCACCGGTGTCTGAAAAAGGCCTGGTCAAAAAGTTTTGCCAGCAGTGCGGCCTTTGTGCCGAAAACTGTCCCGGAAAAGCAATTCCAAGTATTAATGAACTGAACAAATCAACCGATACCGGCAAGCCGCGCTGGAATATCGACCCCGAAGCATGCTATTCAATCTGGCATGAATACGGCACCAGTTGCGGAATTTGTGTTGCCGTATGCCCCTATAACAGCAATATAAATATATCAAACTATAAACAGGATAAGAGGTGACCAATGCCAGGCTACAAAATTATTGACGCCCACTGCGATACTGCAGGTTTTTTTAACCAGGAAAACAGTGATTACAATTTCCTCACCCGCAATAACCGGCACCACATCGATCTGCCCCGCTTAAAAGAAAGTGGTATCATCCTGCAGTTCTTTGCCCTTTACATCCGGGAGGAATATAAGCCGGCCGGTTCACTGGCCTACTGTCTGCGCCTGCTTGACAGCTACTACCGGACCATGCAGTGCTGCCCCGGTGACCTGCAGAACATTTATTCAGCCTCAGATTTAAATAAAATTCTGAACAGCTCTAAAATCGCCACCCTCTTAAGCATCGAAGGCGGCGAAGCCCTGGAAGGCGAACTGGCAGTCCTGCGCATGCTCTTTCGCCTCGGCATCCGGGCTCTCGGCCTGACCTGGAACCAGCAGAACCGGCTCGCCACCGGCCTTGGCGAAAATGACCCCTATTCCGGCTTGACCCCTTTCGGCAGGCAGGTGATCCGGGAAATGAACAGCCTCGGCATGCTTGTAGACCTGGCCCATATCAACCGGCAGGGTTTTTATGATGCCATCGAAACAAGCAGTATGCCGGTTGTTGTTTCCCATGCTAACGCCTGGGCCATCTGCGACCATTTCCGCAACTTATCAGACGATCAGCTGCGGGTCTTGAGCCAGGCCGGCGGTGTTATCGGCATGAGCTGCTGTCCAGACTTTGTCGATTCCCAAAACCCCACCATGGATAAGCTGCTCGATCACTTTGTCCATGTGGCTGATGTGGCCGGTGTCGATCATCTGGGCATCGGAGCCGACTTTGACGGCATCTGGCAGGTTATAGAAGGCCTTGAAGATGTCACTGGTCTGCCCCGCCTGATTAAGGGCTTAAAAGCGCGTGGTTTCAGCCGGGAAGAGATCGACAAAGTTACCCACAAAAACTTCATCAGGGTGCTGGAAAAAGTATTGCCGGCAGTTTAAGGCAAATAACAGTACAAATTGTAAGCGGCATTTACAGCACAAATTTGTCAGGATGGATTTCTGCTGCCTATATCCGCCTGCTTAGAATAAGAGATGTTTTCTGGCTCTTTCTAATGCAACCTTAAAAGCCTCCTCTTGGCGTTTCAAATTTTGTTTCTCGGTGCCAATTCTTTTCCAGGCAAAGTTCATAACTGTCCCCTTTTCTGTCAGTATTGTAACCCTGTTAAATTAAAGTCATAACTATTTATTTGCGAAGTGACGAAAATAAAAGGGCTTATTTATTATATTTAACCCTATATATAAGGATACTGCACGAAAATTATTGATCTTTTATGATAGCAGTGTTATAGTATTAATAGAATTAGTGTAAATGATTTAACTACTAGCTACAAGGAGGATTTAGTATGAATCGGAACCAGAATACAGCATTAATAATTGGCGGCGTTGTAGTGGCAATATTGGTATTTTTAGTATTAGGGTTTATGCTAATCTGGGGCTTTCAGGGTAATGATTACGGAATGATGGGTCCTGGTATGATGGGAGGTTATGGATCAATGTTTCTTGTGCCAATCTTTATCATCGTTATTCTAGGGCTAGTTATCTGGGCTGTTGTGACAGCAACTCAAAAATCAAGCGGTAATAATGATAGCACTGATTACAAGACAGAAACGCCCCTTGATATTCTTAAGCGCAGATATGCCCAGGGAGATATAGATAAAGAGGAATATGAAACAAAAAAAAGCGAACTGACTTAAGGACAGGGGTGTCTTGCATGAAAAACACACTTTTTGTAGTCCTGCTGGCGGTAATTGTTGCCCTGCTGGGACTATCAGCTTATACCGCTCTGCTGTTTAATAGCAACAGTGCTTCACCAGGATGTTGCCCGTTATCAGCAAATATAAGGGAAACAGATCAAGTTGAACCGGGCAGTAGCCGCTCTTTCGATATGATTGGTCCTGGAATGATGGGATCGAATATGAGGGATCTGGATATAAGGGGTCCGAGTACGAGAGGCCCGGGTATGAGAGGTCCGGGAATGATGGGTCCGGGTATGATGGATCTGTTGCAAGTCGATATAAGAAGTGAACATGACTTTTTGATCCATATGATTCCTCATCATCAAGAAGCAGTGGCAACTGCTAATTATTTAAAAGACAATTCTGAGCGTCCGGAAATGAAAAGGTTTGCGGAGGATATTATCGAAACTCAAAACGCGGAAATTGTGCAAATGACAGACTGGCTCGAGACATGGTATCCGAATGAAAAGCACAGTGTTGATTACCAACCGATGATGCGCAACCTTGAAAATCTAGAAGGTAATGCTCTAGACAGGGCTTTTCTGGAGGATATGATCCCGCATCACATGACCGCTGTGATGATGTCTCAACAATTTTTGTCGCAGGGGCTGGCAGAACATGAACAAGTGGAAGCCATGGCCAGAAGCATCGTGGATAGTCAGCGGGATGAAATCAACTTGATGATGCAGTGGTTGGCATCCTGGGACAATGAGAATCCGATTGCTGTCGGCAAGAATCTGCCGGTTTTGATAGTTGGTGGGCTGCTGTTATTTCTGGTATTTATAGCGTTTGTAGTCTTGCTGATAGTATTGCTGATTCCAACAAATAAGCGTCAGGGATCTGTTGCTAATGAAAAACGGGAAATCTTGGACAATCGCTACGTAAAAGGAGAAATATCCCGAGAGAAATACCTGGCTCTTCGCCGAAAACTCGAGTAGTCTTCGGAAGGGTTAATGAATATATGGAAAGTGTGAACCAGTATTACTTAGACAACATCCCACCGGGATTAAAATCAGCCTGAAGATTTACTGCTCAAGGTTTAGAGCACTCGCAAACATAAAAACACAAACCTATAGATTGTTGATACCCCAAAAGAGATGATTTGTCGCCACCTGGCAGATACTTCTTTAGCGCTGGATGTCTCTGAGCTACTTGCAGGTATGGCAGATCTGGCCGCTTCAGCAATTGATGACGCTATGTTGTTTAAATAATTGGAGCGCACTAATGTTGAACTTCTCCGTGCTTATGATCCTACAATCGAAGGCTCGGCGACTGTGGTATTAAGCAGTTGCCGGGCACTACTGCTCCCTTCATAAAAGGTTTAACAGGCTGCACCGGAAATTGTGCAGGATGTTCTAATGTGTGATGAATTTAAAATCCGGACAACACCAGTATTAGACCCTCGATAATTGCTATTTTAAAAAATCACGGGAGAGAACCTGACCATGGATTCAAACCAATTAAAGATATGTCCGTACTGCTTTGAAGAAATAAAGAAAGAGGCTGTTAAGTATAAACACTGCCATAGGATATAGTAAAGGGCAGGTTTTTTCTGCACAAAGGTTTTATCGCAGTTCACTCTTCGAAAAAAAGTTATAAATGCGCTCGCCAAAATCTTTTGCTTCAGCGTATGCCCCGTGACCTAAGTCAGGGTAAATATATAGTTTGCTGCCCTCAATAGCGTCGGCCATTTCTTGCTGCACCTCAGCGCCTCCCACAATCCGGTCGGCCCCGCCCCCGATGATAAAAGTTAGGCACTTAATTGCCGAAAGTTCCTCGTAAGCATCATGGGTCAGGCAAGATTCAGCCTGGATCAAAAAACGCTCTTTAGACTGCGGTTTGCTTATGCGTTTAATCAGCCAGTAAAAGGGGCGCACTTTTTTCAGGTAATTTTCAGTATGGCTTTTTTCCATCATGTCAATAGCCAGGTCATCGTAGAGCTCTTTCCGGGCCATCTCAATCCAGTTGCCAACTACTTTCTGGACCGTTTCATTTTGCCTTGCCAGTGAGATAACAATGGCCAGCTTGCTGACTTTTGTGGGATAGTCAATAGCCAGCCACTGGGCAATCATTCCGCCCTGTGAGAAGCCCATGACCGCTGCAGAATCAATACCAAGCTTATCCATTGCCCCGGCTAAATCCCGGGCCATAGCTCTTGTAGTGTAACCTGTTGCAAGTTTATGTTTCCTGCTGAACACATAAACTTTGAAATCTTCGGCTAAAAAGCGGTATGAATACCAGAGCATTATCCCGGTTCCCTTGACTGTTCTTAAACCATCGCCCAGGCCGGGGATAATCATCAGCGGTTTTTTACCCCGACCGAAAGAAACGTAATCCATCTCATTGCTGCCAATCTCAACTGCACTTTCCTCGATATTGCCCAGTAATTTCTTTAACACCAGGCACCCACCCTTCTTTGCGGTCTACTTTTTGGATTCCCTTTTTTTAGAAGTTTTCCTGCTTATTTATAACAAATCTTAGAAAAACACTTGACTTTGTAAATAATGTAAAGTTATAATTAATTTGCAAGTAAACTGAAAAAGGCAAACCCACCGTAAGGTGGTGACGCAAAGCTAGAGGGGCTTCGGTCATAGAATGTCGAAGTTTGCCAGCTGTCGGTTTAGGTAACTAAGAACAATTACCTCACCTGATATCCTGGTGGGGTTTTTTATATCAGCAATGGTTATAACTGCCTTAGATCTGCATCAGGGTAGCTTTTATACCCTTCAGATGAAACTACCTGCTGAGAGATACTTTAAAATAAGTGCAGAACCCTTTGTATTTGCCTGCTGTTCAAATTTTTAAAGTATGTTTGGGAGGTCATCTCTTTGGGTATAAACTATATGTCAAATAAAACAACTGAATATAATTCTGGCTTAATCAATCTGAATAACTTTATGCTTGAGCAGACTGAGATCAATGAATATGAAAGTCTGGTAAAATCAATAGTTACCCAGTTAGGGATACTCTTAAATCCAGTTATTACTGTATATAGTGAATATAATACGGACAGCAAGGTACTCTTTATAAAAAAAATCAATGCGAATCAGAAAGTATTAAACTTAGTTTTAGAAATTGCTGACGAGAATATCTTATCAACTGTTACTCCTGTTACTGACGATATGTATAAAAAGATGACCGTTGATAGGCTTGAAATCCTTTCAAGTCTGCACGAAGCCTCAGGTGGAACCATTTCAGAAAGTGTTTCTAATGCAATTGGTAAAGCACTCAATATGAATTGTTGTTTAGCTTTTTCTTTTATGGTCGAAGGTCAGCTTTTCGGCACAGCATTGATTGCCCTTAAAGGAAAACCTGAATTGTTTATTATAGAGCTTTTGAAAACATACGCGTATTTCACTTCTATTTCTTTAAGGCGTGTCCTTGCGGAAGAAGCTTTGAAAAAAAGCGAGCAAGAACTAAAGACTGTAACAGAGAATATGACTGACCTGGTCTCAATGACCGATGCTGAGGGTAGATTTATTTACGTATCCGGTTCTTATTATAAGCTTTTGGGTTACGATAAAGATGAATTGCTGGGAAAAACATTATTTAAAATAGTGTTTGAAGAAGACTTACCTGAAGTGTCAGCGAGATTTCAAAAAGCAGTTGTATCGGGTAAGAACGACAGTGTTGACTACAGGGCAGTTAAAAAGGATGGCAGTATTATCTGGCTTGAAAAAAAGAGTAATCTTTTATTTGATAGCGAAGGATTGGTTAGCGGGATAATTTTTTCCACAAGGGATATAACAGAGCGAAAGGTGTTTGAGGAAGCGCTAAGGGAAAGTGAGCAAATATACAGGAATATAGTTGATAACATGACTGATGTTGTTTGGATTTTTGACATGAACTGTACAGTTACCTATGTTAGCCCTTCAGTTGAAAGAATGCTCGGTGAAACTGTTGAGGAACATTTGCAAAAAACCATGGAGCAGAAGTACCCCCCTCAATCGCTGGAATATTTGTTTAAAGTCTTTCAGGAAGAGATAGATAAAGAAAAAGACCCACTAGCTGATAAAAATAGAACCCGTGTGCTGGAATTGGAACATTATAAAGCTGATGGTACAACTATTTGGCTATCCATGCACATATCTGCTTTAAAGGATAACAGGGGGAATATTACCGGGTTCCAGGGAGTAGCACGCAATATTACTGATCAAAAAAAAACCGAAGAGTATATCCGTTACATAAGCTTTCACGATCAGCTCACGGGCCTGAATAATCGCCATTACTTTGAACATTGCCGGAAAGAACTTGAAACCATTCCAGTTATAAGTGTAATTGTTACTGATATTAACGGCCTAAAGCTGGTTAATGATACCTACGGGCATGAATATGGTGATCAGCTAATCAAAGAATATGCAAATATTTTAAAGCAATCCTTTAAACAAGGGGATTTAATCTTCAGGTGGGGCGGCGATGAATTTATTATCGTCCTGAAAAATACTGAGGAAGCCAGGAGCTGGGAGTTATATAATCGGCTGGTTAAACATTGCGGAAATACCTATGTGAAAGATATTCCTCTTTCAATTTCTGTAGGAATTTCTTCAAAACTAAAGGGTGAAAATATAGAGAAAGCTTTAAGTGAAGCTGAAAATATGATGTACAATAATAAAATTAAGGAGAGCAAAAGCAGTAAGAACCTGATCATTAAAACAATATTGCAAGCTCTTTCAGATATAAGCCATGAAACAAAAGATCATACTGAGCGGATGAGTGTAATCTGTCAAAAATTCGGAAAGTATCTTAACCTCTCTCCTTCAGAATTGTCCAGGCTCAATGCGCTTATCATGCTTCATGATATTGGCTTAATCAATATTGATAGAGATACTCTCTTGAAAGAAACTTCACTTACCAATGGGGAGTGGCAGAAAATCAAGAAACACCCGGAGTTTGGCTATCATATCACCCGCTCTACTGAAGAGTTTGCTTCTGTGGCCGAAGATATCCTTGCCCACCATGAAAGATGGGATGGCACCGGTTATCCCCAGGGCCTGAAAGGAGAAAATATACCTTACCTGGCAAGGATTCTAAACCTTATTGATAGTTACGAAGTAATGTATTACGGCCGCCCCTATAAGAAAAAGAAGTCTACCGAGGAGATTATTAAAGAAATAGAACAATTTGCAGGTAAGCAGTTCGATCCTGACCTGGCCGAAAATTTTATTGCCTTCTTAAAAGAAGGTTATCCAGGCTTTGCCCGCTAATATATAATTGATGAAGTAATATGTATAATAATCGAAAAAGCTTCTTTCCACTTGAAGACTAAAAAATGGGGGCTTGCCAATGTCTCGGCTAAAAAAGGTTTTGTTCATTGTATTTGTACTTCTCCTGGTAATTATCCTTGGTGGCGCCGGGTTCCTCTACTTTACCCTGCGCTCAAGCATTGCCACCCATACAGGCACTAAATCGGTGGGAACAACAGAAGAAGCATCCATCCTGCGCTCTGAAAGAGGCGCAGCCTACATCAGGGCTTCCAACCCTGAAGACCTCTACTTTGCCCAGGGTTATGCCCATGCCCAGGAAAGGCTGTGGCAGATGGAGTTTAACCGCAGCGTTGTCCAGGGCAGGCTTAGCGAGGCTATCGGAGCAGACTTGCTGGAATCCGATATTTACCTGCGCAAAATCGGTTTACGCCGCATCGCCGAACGCGTTGTTGATAAAACCTCCCCAGCGGGACGCGCTGCTTTGCAAAGCTATGCCCGGGGCATTAACGCTTTCCTGGAAGAAGCCCGGCAGACCCCGGAAATGCTGCTTTTAGGAGTAACCCCTGAACCCTGGGATGAAGTTGATGTCGCGGGCATCCTTGCCCTGATGACCTTTGACCTGGGCAGCAACTTTAATGTAGAGCAGATACGCCTGGCCCTGAAAGAAACAATTTCACCTAAGCTTTACGCCGAGCTCAGGCCGCCTTTCGATGACTGGGATACCCCGGCAATCTACACTGAAGAGCAGGTAACTGGCAGTGGTGATCCCCAGGCCATCCTCGAACTGCTCGATATGGCCGACTTAAATGGCCTTTCCGCTTACCTGCCCAGGCTGGGCAGTAACAGCTGGGTTATAAGCCCCGAGCTGTATGCCGGGGGAACAGCGGTAATGGCCAACGACCCCCACCTGGGCATCAGCCTGCCCAGTATCTGGTATGAAAACTGCCTGGAGCTTGAGGGGGAGATGCCGGTTTACGGCTGGTCCATTCCCGGCATGCCGCTGGTAGTGATCGGCCATAATGAACGCATCGCCTGGGGTATGACCAATATCGGTGACACCCAGGATCTTTTTTTAGAGCAGCAGCACCCCGAAGACCCTCACCGCTTTAAGTACGAAGACGAATGGTACACCGCCGAGGTTATTGAAGAAGAAATCAAGGTTAAAGGGCAGGATGAGCCGGAGATTTTAGAGATAATTATTACCCGCAACGGACCCCTGATTTCAGATGATCCCCCCATGAGCCTGCGCTGGACAGCCTACGATATCGAAGCCAGTACTGTCGATGCCGTGATCGACATGAATCAAGCCCGGAACTGGGACGAGTTCCACCAGGCCTTCTCTGACTATACCATCCCGATGCAGAACTATGTCTATGCCGATGTGGACGGCAATATTGGTTTCCGCACTGCCGGGCTGGCCCCGATCCGTAAACAGGGCCTCGGGCTGGAACCTGTCCCGGGCTGGAGCGCAGATTACGGCTGGGAAGGCTATATTCCCGCCGATGAAATGCCCGAGCTCTACAACCCACCCCAGGGTTATATCGCCACCGCCAATCACCGGGTAACCGATGACAGCTATCCCTACATGATCGCTATCGATGATGCCACACCTTACCGGATGCAGAGGATTGTCGAGCAATTAAGGGCAGGCGACCCTTTAACCCTAAAGGATATGAAAGCAATGCAAACCGACTGGTTTAACCCCCATGCCGCGGCCAGACTGCCCGGGTGGCTGGAGTTAATTGATGGTCATACAGGTGAGCTCGGTGATAACGAACAAGAAGGGCTTGAGCTCCTCAAAGAATGGGCGCAAAACCCGGTTAGTTCACCGGAAGCCGCAGCCCCGGCTATCTATGCCACCTGGTATTTGAACTTCATGGAAGAAGTCTTTAAAGAAGAAATGGGCGAAGAAATGTATGAAAGATTTATAGCCAATGCCTATATTGCCTACAAGGCGCTCGATTATCAGCTGGAAAAAGGAGAATCAGCCTGGTTTAACGGCAGCTTGGACGAGCTTTTACTGACTAGTTACCAGCAAACTATAGGAGAACTTGAAGAACAGCTGGGCTCCGATCCATCTCAGTGGCAGTGGCAGGAGCTGCAGTCCATTTCCTTCGATCACGCTTTAGGCGAGGAAGATATGCTAAAACCTTTCTTTAACCGCGGGCCCTATCCCTACGGGGGCGATAATGAAACAGTCGGCCGGGCCAACTATTCCCTCAACGATCCTTTCAATGTGACCCTGGCCGCAGGCTTGCGCTTTATCGCAGTCATGGAGCCGCAGGTAGAGGCCTACGGCGTTTTTGCCGGCGGACAAAGCGGGCACTTTATGAGCAACCAATACGATCAATATATTGCAACCTGGCTGGATGGAGACTACTACAAGGTTAACGGCAGCAGTGATCAACTGCTGGAACAGCAAACCAGGGAGATAATCCTCTTGCCTTAGGTCTAAGAAATGAATGGGCGATTATTAAACTTTGCACTGGCCCTACCTGCGGGATCCGATCTGGCTGCTCTCAGCTTAACGGCCGGTGAAAGTACGGGGCTCCGGCCAGCAGGGCTTCGCCGTCCTGCAGCTGGTTCAGGTTGCTTAAGGCAAATTCGATCCAGCCTGAACTTACGGGAAGGAGAGTTGATAACTATGCAGTATTATATTGGATTACTGGCTCCGATTGCTTTTGTTTTCGCCCTGGCCGCACTGGCGCAGGTCGCTACTTTAAAAAAAGAAGTAGAGCAGTTAAAGGAAGAAATAAATAAGCTTTCTGAAAAATAAAGCCACAACGTATTTTGAATACAAGGCAACTAAACTTGCTGGACATGGATGATAATTATAAAACCTCGTTTTGATCCGGTAATTGTGGAGCTCAACTGGCCTGGAAAGACGGCAAACCAAGATTATCTTCTAGTTTTGCTATGCAGCAGACCGGGTGCGCCATCAGCTCTTTCGGCTGCCTGCTGCCCCTGCTCTTAATTATTATCCTGGTCATGGTTGGGTTGATTGGTGGATGTTGATAATTTAACCAATTGATAAGCTTTTATTAAGGTTCCTGTCTTACGATATCAGGCAGCTGGTCGAAGTGTTTGTCATAGCTGTAGATAGTGTCTATCTTCCGACCGCGCATAATTTCACTGTTGTAAGCATCAATGAAATCAATATTTTCCATTTTAAACAGCTCCATGATATCAGGAAAAATATTTTTACAGGGGAAGTAGAGATTTTTTATTGTAATCAGGGGCATAATTATTTCGAAGATCTCAGATGGATTAAGATTATATGTTTTAGGCGATTGCAATACCCAGATCAGTTCGGCTATAACCAGGTCGGTAGTGTAAAGTTTAAGCTCTCCTTCTGCTGCGCTTTGAAGAAGCTCGTGACAACTGGCCGCTTTCACTGGATCATCTTTTGTCAGAAATCGCAGAAAGACATTTGTGTCGATGAACTGCATTAACTAACCTCGCTTACTTCCTTTTTCGCCTGCCCAATCCCGGGCCAGGCGGCGGTGGTCTTCATGGGTGCCTGCAGGTTTTTGTTTTTCCAGAACACCGTAAACGTCATCAAGGCTCACCTTTACAGGCCGTATTACCACCTCATTTTGCTCATTAACAGCAAACTCGACCTTTTCCCCATAGGCGATATCTAATTTTTCCCGGACTGCCATTGGAATTGTGACCTGTCCTTTCCT
>JAWODD010000049.1:0-12886 GCA_046483445.1 Bacillota bacterium
TTCTGATTGCATGGATCGCAATTTTGATAGTTGGAATCATTCCCATTCTAGGGTGGATCATCAGTATTGTCGGCACAATTGTATTGTTGGTATTTATGATCATCGGGATTGTCAACGCAGTAAGCGGCCAGACGAAGGAATTGCCGATCATAGGAAAATACGGGGATAAGTTTAATCTTTAAAAGTACCCCACTCTTCTTGACTAATGGTACAATGTACCCCTAAGCACTTCACAGAAAGGGATAAGCTCAACAAAAAAGTTTAGCGCTTATCCCTTATCTTTTTCCCGGACCACTTAAGGTTGCTGTAGCCAGACTATTTTTACCCTATTATAACACCTCCTGAATATCGATCTTCGGGATACTTCTTTTTTTAAATTTATCATCTGTTCATAAAAGGCTGTCGCTTTTTATAGGTTAAGAGCCTCCAGAACCACTCCATCGGCCCATATTTAAATTTGCGCAGCCAGGCATTACTCCAGGCAACCTGGACCAGGAAGATAGCAATTGTAATCAAAATCCCTTCAGAAAGTGAAACCTCCCCGTAGAAACCAAAACCAAAACCGTAGAAAATAATAACACAGATTAAGGTTTGAGCCAGGTAATTGGTAAGGGCCATCTTACCCGCTGCCGCTACCGGCGCAAGTAATTTTTTGCCGATCCCGCTCTGGCTCGCCAATATAATGCTTGCCACATAGGCAGGAAATAGAAACAGGGAAGATATGTAGTTAATTCCTCCAAGCAAAGAGACACTGAACAGTGGATGCAGCGGCAAAATTCCGCGATCTAAAAGGACCATTATGATCAAGAAAAAACCGCCAATTAGAAAACCCCAGGTCCGGACTTTTTTAAATAAGGGTATACAGGCAGGGATATCCTTGAAAATCCCTTTTTTGCCGATATATAGACCGCACAGGAAAAAAGCCAGTACCTGGGGGATCCAGAGCAATACACCTGAAATTACATAGGGAACTTCATTTGCCAGGCGAAACATGGTCAATTCCAAATAAGTCCCTTCAGTGTAGGCAACCAGGGCTGAACTGATCATTTCATCCATAATCGCCTGGTATTTATCAGGATCAAAAAATTCACCTGCACCTTTTAAAAAATAGGTTAAGAAATTAAAAAAAGTGGATAAAACAAACAGACCTGAGATCCATTTTTTTACTGCTTCCATCGATATATTACGAAAGGCCAGCAAGATAAAACCTACCAGGGCATAATTAAACAAAATGTCCCCCGACCAAAAGAACACAATGTGCAGCAAACCGAAAACCATCAATGCGGCAAGCCTGCGCTTGTATAAAGGCTTTAACTCAAGGCCTTTGCTTATAGTTCTTTCCATAAAAATATAAAAGCCCAGGCCAAATAAAAAAGAAAAGATTGCATAAAACTTGCCGGTAAAGAAAAGTTGAATAAGCCAGGCACTCAGCTGTTCAATACCTTCAGGGAAATTTGAAGGAATTCTTTCCATGAAAACCGGGTATTTAAAAAAGGACATATTAACCATCAAAATCCCAAGCAAGGCCACTCCACGAACAATATCAATTTCATCAATTCGTTCCCCCGCCTGCACCGGGGCCATACTATTACTTGTATGCAAAGTCTCTTCCCCTTTCTATTTATTAATTCCACCCCGCCGCTTTTCTCCACCAAGTTTACAACCTGGATTTGCAGCCAGAACTGATCATTGCAATAATCAACAAAGATCTAACACAAACAAAAAAATGTTTCAACTTAAACTTCAATATTCCTTTATGCTTATATCTTATAAAAAAATTACTTTTACTAGAAAATGCGGCTGAATAAGAGTTTGGTTTTCAGCCGCAGTTAATTTATCGCTCTTGGCTCTTTTCCAATTATTAAAGCTCCAGCCTTCTCAACAGCTGAGCATTAATCGCCACAATTACCGTACTCGCAGACATCAGGACCGCCCCCACCGCCGGGGAAAGCAAAATACCCCAGGCAGCAAGCACTCCCGCAGCCAAAGGAATGGCGATAATGTTATAACCGGCCGCCCACCACAGGTTTTGCACCATTTTACCATACATGGCCCGCGAAAGGGTTACAATCCGGGGAATATCCCTGGGGTCTGATCTTACCAACACGATGTGCCCGGCTTCAACAGCTACATCAGTTCCCGCGCCAATGGCAATTCCGATATCGGCGGTGGCCAAAGCCGGGGCATCGTTTACTCCGTCCCCGACCATTGCCACTTTTTTACCCTCCGCCTGTAGTTCCCGTACTTTAGAGGCCTTATCTTCCGGCAGCACTTCGGCAAAGACTGTGTCTATTCTCAGTTCTGCAGCGACGGCTTCAGCAACAGCCCGGGAATCACCAGTAAGCATTGCCACTTCAATGCCGCGATTTTGCAGGGATTGCACCGCTTCTTTACTTTCCTCCCGTACGGCATCGGCCACAGTAAATACCGCTACCGCTTCCCTGTCACGAAGCAGATATATTGCAGCCTGTCCGCGCTCGGCGGCAGCCTTTGAAGCTTCGGCAAGTATTTCTGGAACCACAACTTCTTCTGGCCCCAGCAGGGCAGGACCGCCGACCAGGTATTGATTGCCTTCCATAGTTGCTGAAACCCCTTTGCCCTTAATGGCCCGAAACTGCTCGGCAGCAGAGAAATCAATTTCCCGGTCCCGAGCTGTAGACACAATGCCTTTAGCAATCGGGTGTTCAGAGCCCGATTCTACCCCGGCTGCAATTCTCAGTGCTTCTTCTTCAGCAAACCCGTCAACTGTAGTGGTCTCAATCACCCGGAATTCTCCCAGGGTTAAGGTCCCGGTCTTATCAAAAACAATGGTATCTAGATTACGCGCTTCTTCAAGCCCAAGCCGGTCCCGCACCAAAAGACCGCCCATAGTGCCCAGAGTAGTAGAAATAGCGACAACCAAAGGAATGGCAAGCCCAAGGGCATGAGGACAGGCTATCACTAAAACAGTGACAACTCTTACAATCGTAAAATCTAGGGGCATACCGATAAACTGCCATACGATCAGAGTAACTATACCAGCAAGGATTGCTACACCGGTTAGCATTTGGGCAGCGCGGTCTGCCAGGTTTTGCGTTCTGGATTTTGATGATTGGGCTTCTGCAACCAGGCGCATGATCCCTGAAAGCTTGGTTGATTCTCCGCTGCCGGTTACCTCAACCTGCAACGAACCATCACCATTATTGGTTCCGGCAATCACTTCGTCTCCTTCCTCTTTTTTTACCGGCACCGATTCGCCGGTAATCATCGATTCGTTTACATCGCTGCTGCCTTTCTTCAAGATTCCGTCTGCCGGAATATTTTCACCCGGCCTGACCAGCACCAGATCCCCTTCTTTCAGCTCGTTGACAGCAACTTTTTCTTCACCCTTTTCGGTAATCCTTGTAGCGGTATCGGGTAAAAGTTTAGCCAGTTCCTGCAGGGCGCCCTGCGCCTGGACAATAGATCGCATTTCAATCCAGTGCCCCAAAAGCATTACGGTAACCAGGGTGGCCAGCTCCCACCAAAGCGCTTCCGCCTGGATTAACCCAAGCTGCACCACCCAGGAAAACAGGAACGCAACCGTAATCGCCAGGGAAATAAGGGTCATCATCCCGGGCAACTTATCTTTTAACTCTCGGAAGGCTCCCTGGATGAATACCCAACCGCCATAGAAAAATAAGATTGTGCCCAGAACCGGCGGGATCCAATCAGAACCGGGAAATTCAGGCGCCCGGTAACCAAGCAAAGCCTGAATATTACCGGACCAGAAAACAACCGGTAAGGTCATAACTAACGACAGCCAGAATTTATCCTGGAACATTTTGGGGCTGTGCCCGGCATGTTTATCATGCCCGTTGTGTCCTGAATGATCACGAGTATTCTCTTCATGATTAGTATCTTTCATCTTAAACTTTCACCTTCCCCCTAAAATCTATAATTTCGATTATAATTATATACTATTTTACTAAAGATAACAATACGATAGCCCGGGGTTAACCCGAGCCATCGCAAAGTTGTCACTATTATCAAAGGGGGAATAAACAAAACCTAACCCTCAATTAATAACCGTTGTTTTCGTCTTCTTCATCTTCTTCATCAAAAAGGTTGTTTCCTTCATCATCATTTTCATCAAATTCTTCGAAGATATCTTCTTCATCGTTCTCCGATTCGTCTAACTCTTCAGGTTCGTCCGGTTCATCTGGAGCTTCAGGTTCTTCCGGTTCTTCGACAGGTTCTTCTTCAGGCCCTGCATCTTCAGGGCCGCAACCTATAAAGACAAAGCCTAAAGCAACTACAAAAATTAGGGTTAACACTGTAATAAATGTTTTTTTCAAATTTGCACCTCTCATTTGCTAAAATTCGATGAACTCAAATCTATGTCAAGTCCGGAAAACGGCAGCTTTGTTAATGATTTAGCGCACCGAATCCGGAACGTTCGCCTTTAAGAATAAATAGTTATACAAAGCAACGGTTATTTTTTTAATCTTGCAGGTTCATTATAAGAAGCAATAAAGCTTAATTCATGTGATAAATTTTAAAATCCAGTTAAAAATATGTGTGATTTTCAACTCAAGTTGCCACAGTTAAGCTTAAAAGATCAAATCGTTCTTGAACAGCAACTTTGCAAAAAAGGAAACCGTAACCTAATGTTGAATCAAGTATAAAGTTGGAAAAACAAATCCTGGTTAGAAACAAGCATAATATCATAATAAGTATAATACAAAAGTGATGAATATGGAGGTTATAAAAATGTCTCACCTGCTAAAACCGTTGGAAACAGCTAGATTAAAGCTCCTCAACCGGCTGGTAATGCCGCCGATGGCCACCGAAAAAGCCGATCAAAATGGCAAGGTAACCGAAGAGCTAATTGAACACTATAACAATAAATCCAAAGGTGGCTGCATCGGGCTGGTCATAGTAGAGCACAGCTTTATCAGCCCGGAAGGTAAAGCCAGCCCCGGGCAGCTCTCCGTGGCTGACGACAGCGTAGTTGAAGGCTTAAAAAAACTGGCGGAAGTAATCCGCTCAAACGGATCTAAAGCAGTGCTGCAGATTAACCATGCCGGAAGCGCCGCCAGTGAAAAAGTTACCGGAACCACCCCGGCCGGTCCTTCCGCGGTGACCAATCCGCGCAAGAAAACAGAAGCCAGGGAACTTACCGGAATTGAAATAGAAAACATTATCACCGCATTTGGCAATGCGGCCAGGCGGGTTAAGCTGGCAGGTTTCGACGGGGTGGAAATCCATTCCGCCCATGGATTTTTGTTGAACCAGTTTTTCTCCCCCCTGACCAACAAACGCACCGATCAATACGGTGGAGCTTTAAACAAACGCATGACAATTCACTACCGGGTAATTGAGGCAGTAAGAAAAGCGGTGGATGAAGATTTTCCCATACTTTTAAGGCTGGGCGCATCCGACTACATGGAAGGCGGAACCACAATTGAAGAAAGTAAAATAGCGGCCGAGGAACTTGCAAAGTTAGGCATTGAAATCTTAGACATTTCAGGCGGTCATTCAGGATATACCGTCCCCGGCCTTTCCGGCCAGGGCTTCTTTGCCCCGTTAAGTGAAGCAATCAAAGAAGTAGTCAAGGTTCCGGTTATCCTCACCGGCGGGGTTACCGATGCCCATTCCGCCGAAAAACTGCTCGCTGAAAACAAAGCAGACCTGATCGGCGTAGGCAGAGCCATCTACAAAGACGACGACTGGGCCAGGCGAGCTCTAGAAAGCCTCTCCAAGGAATAATAATATACCGCTGACACCTATCGGTTAACACCAGTATTGGGGACGATTAAGGACATCGGCACAAAGCACTCTTCCTTTTATCTCGCCGATCATTGAAAGGCCTGGTTCATTGCCCATCCATGCATCTGTTTTTTTTTAAGAATTGGGTAGGGCGCTTCAAAACCCGGGCAGCCCGCTGGTTTAAAGCCAAACTTTGCATAATAATCCGGGTGGTAAAATAAATACAAGCTTAATCCCGCTGTTAGAAAGCGACTTCAGTCCCTCTAATACAGGAGAATCAGACCCCCGAATGGGGAAATTAGAAAAGAAAAGTCCTGGAAATTTCAACCGGGCCAAAAGTAAGCCTTAAAAAAGAGGTTAACGGCTGCTGTTAGTGCTCGCTTCCATCCCGGGCGCCTTGTTTTTCTATAAGCTGGTTAACATTGATGATGGGAAGAATGATCGGTGGATGGCCGGAATTGCTTGTGATATTGGTTATCAAAGCCCTCATGTAAGGAAAAAGAACAGTCAGCCCTTGGTTCCTTAGAAGGTTTTTCAGTTCTTCACCGGCAAGTTCTCCTTGAAAACTAAAAAGCCCGGTCATTTGCACTTCTAAATGAAAGGGCTTTTCTTCTTTCTTGGCATTGCGAAATAGAACGCACCGCAGGGTTACTTGCGCTTCATTGTTTTTAGTCGCTATTGAATGACCAAAATTGATATCCATCTTGGCCTTACCGCCGCTATAATCCGGGTTATGCCTAAAATCGATATAATTGACAATATATTTTTTAAAGTTCAAGGTAATATATTTATCTCTTTTCATCTCCATCTTTAGATCATCCTTTCCAGGCTAATTATTATTACTCAGTTACAGGAGGGTCAGACCTTAAACCATTTTTTCTGCAAATAAGGACATTTGCGAAGGACTTCTTTTTTAAAAAGCGGCTAATGTTATATCCTGCCTTGCCTATATTATACCAAAGAAAGTACCGTTGACAAAAAGACCGGTGAGGTTTTGGAAGATACAAAAAAGCTGCGCAGCATAGATCTGGAGAAGGCAAAAAAAGAGGCGATCTTTGACGGTTATTTTTACATTATCACCGGCGAGCTCGACTATGATGAGCGCAAAATACGCCGGGTCTACAGCGGACTGTGGCGGATAGAGTAATCTTTTAAACTTTTAAAATCAGATCTTAATGCCAGACCTGTGTTTGTTAGGACCAATGAGCATATCCGGGCCCATTTCTTGATTTGCTTTGTGGCACTGCTCATCGTGCGCATCATTCAATATCAGCTGGAAGAAAAGGCTCTGTCAGCCGAATGAATCGCAAGGGTACTTGGTGCTGCGACATGCCAGGTTTTCAAGGGTGGCATTGTTCACCTAGACGATGTCGGCGGGGCGATTGCGTTCCAAAAAATCCGTGATAAGAAAGGCAAGCTTGTCGAAACGCTGGCATATTCGGATGAAGACGAGATTGCACTGGACTGCAAATTGAATTAAGATGCCTTCGGCACAGATTGCTACTATATCTACTTGCGGCAGGAGTCGTTCAACAAGTTCCTGAAAAACATCAAGTTTTAGCATAACAAAAATTATTTATCGCGAGATCAAAAAAAGCCCTGTGTTATCAACAGAACCAGGGCTTTCGCCATTTTAAACTGTAAAAGTCGACTTAAACCTTTTATGCGTATATATCAATAACTTGTTGCATTGAAAATAATGCTTATGAGTGCTATGATTAAAAAAAGAATATCGCCAAGGGGAGCTGGGGTGACCTGGCTGAGAAAGAACTGGATTTGTTCTGACCCTTAAACCTGATCTGGGTAATACCAGCGGAGGGAGTGTGTAAGCTTGATTGACATGCCTTTACCTGGTAGATACGGGTAAAGGTTTTTTAATAAACAGGAGGGTGATCAATAATGATCTTCTGGGTTATTTTTATAGCTGTTTCTTTTACCATAATGGCACTTATTTATATTTATATGACCCGGGACCGTTTTAAAACCGTCGACTCTTTTTTGACTGCCCGAGGAACTCTTACTACGGGGGTTGCCATGGCTACCGTTTTGGCATCGATTATGGGAGCCTGGATTTTATTCAGCCCGGCGGAGGCTGGCACCTGGGGCGGTTTACTCGCCTTTGGAGGTTATGCTGTAGCCCAGGCACTGGCCGTGATGTTGTTTGCGGTAATAGGCCCGAGATTGCGCAAAATAGCGCCTAAGGGTTCCACACTGACCGAATTTGTGTATTACCGGTATGGGATACCAATGTATATTATCACTTTAATATGTTCAGTTTTTTACATGTCAATTTTTCTGGCCGCAGAATTAACCGGTATCGCCCTCTCAGTCAATTTGATAACAGACCTCCCCCTTTGGCTAACCGCACTGTTGATCGGTGTGGGGACATTAATCTACACAACTTACGGAGGAATCCGCGGATCTATTTTTACCGACAGTATCCAGGCAATAATTATGATTCCAACACTTTTAATCGCTTTTTTTGCAACGGTATATTTTCTTGGCGGCTTCGGGGATATTATATTACGTGCTCAAGAAGTATCTCCAAATTTACTTGGTTTCGGTCACTGGGGCGGCTGGGAATTTGCGATCACTTTATTAATAGCGGTTATTGCAGCCAACGCATTTCATGCAGGTTTCTGGTCCCGTGTATTTGCAGCCAAAGATGATTCTACGGTAAGGAAATCATTTATAATTGCCGGTTTACTTGTCATCCCAATAATGATGCTTGCTGGTTTCTTTGGGATTATGTGGATTATGTTGGAAGAACCCGCTATGCCTTCGGCGGCATTGTTCGAGGTTGTCCTATCTGCAACACCATCCTGGGTGGTTGGCATAGTTATTACTCTGGGCATAGCGCTGGTTATGAGCAGCGTAGATACAGTAATTAATGGCATTGCCAACGTTTTTACCGTTGACCTGGCGCGATTTAAGAAAAATCTCAGTCCAGAGAATTTAAAAATGTACGCCCGGATTATAACAGCTCTTATCTGTTTGGCAGTTATTGCGATAGCTTCGCAGGGCTACAGCGTACTCTATTTGTTCTTTATCGCCGACCTGGTCTGCGCTGCTGCTCTTGTGCCATTATTTTACGGACTTTACTCGAATCGTTTCCCTGGCTGGGCTGCTGCATTAAGTACGATCATTGGCCTTTTTGCCGGAGCCACTTTCTTCCCCGATCCCACGTTCACCAGAGGTAATTTGTTGCTTTCTTTCGCAGTTGCCCTGGTAATACCAGCAGTCTTAACCCTTATCTTAAGCCGTTTTGGCAAGCCTATCAGTTTTGACGAGCTAAGCAAAATAATTGGTGATGTGCCAAACGTAGATGAACTTAAGAAGAACACAGAAAAGCAATCGGAGATCAAAATAAAGAAGTAATTCGCAAAGACACTTAAAAGGATTATTATCTCTGTAAACCATATTAATAAATATCTGGAGTTTATTGTTGAGATTCTAATTTTCGTTAAACTCCAGGCATTACTTATTTACTGGAAATTCACTTAAAACCTGTTAGAATTCTTTAGTTCTAACAGAATCTGCTTCAACTTGTTGCAATTCATTTGTTATTGTTTGATCTTTTATCTGCTATCCTATTTAATTTCAACTAAAAAGGAAATCCTCTCATTTCATTGAAGTAGTATAGTAGTTTAACAGGTATTTCTCTATACTTTTATTGTGAAATTTGTTTAGTCTGGTTGTTTATGCCAAATAAACTTGCAAAACTATACGGAATTAAAAGCATTTTAAATAAAGCTCCAATAACCAATCTTAAAAGGAGGACAAAAATGGCGCGATATGAAGATTTAAAAGGAAAAAGGGTCCTGGTTACCGGTGCAGCCAGGGGCATTGGCCTCGCTACTGCAAAACGCTTTGCCGATGAAGGAGCCAAAGTGGTTATATTGGACCTGGACCAGGAAGCCCTGGACCAGGCCTTAGCTGAAAACCCTGCTTTCTGGGGAGGCATTAGCGCTGATGTCAGTGATCCTGAATCGGTGAAAAATGCTTTTCAAAAAAATGACGAAATCCTCGGTAGTATCGATGTTTTAATTGCCAATGCCGGGATCAGTATTCGTAAACCTTTTCTGGAAATAACTGCAGAACAGTGGAGCAAAGTAATCGGGGTTAATTTAAATGGTATCTTCTTATGCGCCTCCCAGGCCGCCATCCGGATGGATGCTCAAGGCAGCGGGGTAATCCTGATGACAGCGTCAACTAACGGTACTGAAGGACATCCTTATTATGCTGATTACAACTCCTCGAAAGCAGGAGTTATCCTCCTGGCAAAAACAATGGCCCTGGAACTGGCCCCTAAAATCAGGGTTAATGCAGTATGTCCCGGTTATGTGTTAACTGAAATGCAAAAGGGAGAATATACCGAAGAAATGCTTGAGGCTGTAAACGAAGAAATACCGATTAAACGCCATGCCGACCCGAAAGAAATAGGGGCTTTATTTGCTTATCTCGCTTCTTCTGAAGCCTCATATATTACCGGTGCTGATGTCCGTATTGATGGCGGAGAAACAGCCGGTCTTCCCTAAAAGGCAAGTTTTCCTTATAAAGAAAATTTTAGATCAAGAGGTGAGTGACGTTTGCAAGTGCAATCTGACCTACTGCAAATGGAAAACCAGGTAGTGGTGATCACAGGAGCGGCTTCAGGAATAGGGCTGGGTTGTGCCCGTTTTCTGGCGAAAACGGGGGCAAGGGTAGCTTTGTTTGATGTGGACCATGAAAAAGGGAACAAAGCTGCAGAAGAAATCGGCGATAATACCTGTTTTGCATACTGCGATGTTACCTCGGATAGCTCCTGCCAGGAGGCTGTTAAGCATGTAGAAACTGTTCATGGCAGAATAGATGCCCTGGTAAATTGCGCCGGAGTAATCCGCAGGAAAACCGTAGTCGAGTTGACAGAAAACGAATGGGACCTGGTTCTAAATGTTGGTCTTAAGGGTGTCTATTTAGTCTCTAAATATGTAATTCCTGTCATGGCTAAAAATAACGGGGGAAGTATCGTTAACATAGGGTCTGGATGGGGCATCAAAGGAGGACCAAAAGCGGCTGCTTACTGTGCGGCAAAGGGGGGAGTGGTAAACCTGACCCGGGCCATGGCAATAGACCACGGTCCACAAAATATCCGGGTAAATTGTGTTTGTCCCGGTGATGTTGATACCCCCTTACTAAGAGATGAAGGACAGCAGATCGGAAAAGATTTAGATCAATGGCTGAAAGAAAGCACTGATCGCCCCCTAAACAGGTTGGGTGAACCAGAGGATATTGCCAAAGCGGTATACTTCTTGATCAGCGGATTATCCACCTGGGTCAGCGGCGCCACACTGGTAGTTGACGGCGGTGGAACAGCATGAAAAATGAGGGAGGATTATCTATGTCAGAAAAATTTGTGCACCCCTACATACCCAATTCGGATCCGAAAGTGCAAGAAGAGATGCTAAAAGATATAAATGCCCGGGATATCGAAGCACTATTTGCCTGTATCCCGGATGACCAGCGATTTAAGGGAAGCCTGGATCTTCCCAAACCATTGCTTTCAGAGGCCGCTTTAAAGAAACATGTAGATGGGATTTTAGCTAAAAATCAAACCACAAGTGAATACTTAAGCTTCCTGGGTGGGGGCTGCTGGAACCACCATATTCCTGCTATATGTGACGAAATCGCCAACCGCAGCGAATTTCTAACCGCTTATGCCGGAGAACCGTACGAAGACCACGGCCGTTTTCAGGCTTTGTTTGAATATACCAGTATGATCGCTGAACTTTTGGATGTGGATGTGGTTAACGTGCCAACCTACGACGGTTCCCAGGCATCGGCCACTGCCTTAAGAATGGCCTGCCGGATCACAAACCGCCCGGAGGTTCTTATAGCCGGCTCTACCGCCCCGAACCGACTTTCAGCTATTTTAGGCTACCTCTATCCAGATATTACAGTAAAGCATATTGACTTTGACCAGGCAAGCGGCCTTATGAATATGGATGATTTGTCTGATAAAATTTCAAAAGAAACTGGAGCTGTCTATCTTGAAAACCCGGCATACCTGGGATACATTGAAACCCAGGTTCAGGCAATTTCTGATTTAGCGCATGAAAATGGAGCCCTCTCAGTAGTTTGGGCCGATCCCTCATCACTGGGCGTTCTAAACCCGCCCAGCAATTATGGTGCGGATTTAACCTGTGGTGAGATTCAGCCCCTGGGTATTCACATGGCCATGGGTGGCAACAGAGGCGGCTTCATTGGCGCGCCGGATGAAGAACGCTTCATTCAGGAGTATCCATCACGCCTTTTTGGCATTGCTCCGACCACCCACAATGAATGGGGTTTTGGTGATGTGGCCTGGGAACGGACCTCATTTGCCAATAGGGAAAACCCCAAGGAATTTGTCGGGACAGCTTCGGCGCTGTGGGGAATAACCGCCGGAGTTTATTTGGCCCTTTTAGGACCGGAAGGAATGCACAAATTGGGTGAAAACTGCCTAAAAAGAACTGCTTATGCCTTAAAAAAATTATCCAAGCTTCCGGGAGTTAAAGCTCCCGCTATTGGCAGCTATTTTTTCAAAGAGTTTGCAGTCAATTTTGATGGCACCAATAAATCTGTGCAAGAAATAAATGATCAACTTATGGAAAAAGGCATTATGGGCGGACATGACCTTTCACAGGAATATTCGCAGTTAGGGGAAAGCGCCCTGTACAGCTTTACCGAAATCCACAGTAAAGAAGATATTGATTGCCTGGTCAGCGCGTTAGAATCAGTTTTAAACAGTTAAAATGGTCAGAGTCCCTTTTTGGACAACGCATAAAAGGAGGTAAACCGTGAAGATGGAAATGAAGACGAAAATACGCGATTTCCATCAGGCTCGCTGGGATGAACCGATAATTTTCGATATGAGCACCCCTGGTGAAGCCGGAATTCATCTGCCGGAAATAGAACCGGAAATTGAAACTGAAACCAACGATATCGATCAACTGATACCGAAAGAGCTTTTGCGTTCCAACCCTCCGGCCTTACCGGAAATGTCACAAATGAGAGTGCTTAAGCATTACCTGCACCTATCACAGGAAAATTTAGGGGCTGATTTAAATGTTGATATCGGCCAGGGCACCTGTACTATGAAATACAGTCCCAATATAAACGAAAAGTTTGCTTCTTC
>JAWODD010000009.1:0-43244 GCA_046483445.1 Bacillota bacterium
GGATCCTGGTATCACTGTAGGGGTTGGTAAGCCTTTCGGTATCAAAATCCTTTTTCTCTTCTTCCTTCATTTCTTCATAGCTTTTCTTCTCACGTTCAAGCGTCTCTTCGACCCCTTCACGTTTACGGGGGTCTTTTTCAATTCCCTGTTCGACAAAGTACTTATAAATTTCATTGATTGTCATAGTCACCGTTAATTCCTCCCCTGTTTTTATTCTTTTAATATGTTTCTACATGAATATTGATGCTTTATTTAGAAGCAAGCCCGCCTGTCTCCTCAAGCAAGCGATCAACTTCTTCTTCGGTGTTATAAGGGCTAAGCCCGACACGTACCAGCCCGCCCTTTTGGTCAAGGCCAAAACGTTCCACCTGGCGAATCGCGTAAAAATGGCCGTCCCACACAAATATTCCTTTTTCACCGAATTTTGAGGCGATCTGCTCTGGACTAATTCCATCAATGGTAAAAGAAATCGTGGAAGTGCGCGGCACTCCCGGCGGGGGACCATATATTTTTACCCGCTCCAGGACTGACAGCTGCTTAAGAATTTTTTCCGCCAGGGGTTTTTCATATGCTTCCATTACCTGCGTTCCGGCAAGAATATGGCGGCGCCTTTCTGACAGGGTTTTATTATCCCATCGCTGCCGGGGAACCTGATTCAGATTGCCAAACTTTTCGCCCAACTCGGCAATAAATTCCACCGCTTCCGCGGCTCCGGCTAGACCTTCGTGGTTAAGGGTACCTGTTTCAATGCATTTAGGGATACTTTCTGACTGGGTCCTTAAACGGTATGTTGGCAGAGAGGAAAAACTTTCTTTTTTACCGTAAAAAACACCGACATGGGGCCCAAAAAACTTGTAAGCGGAACAAAGCAAAAAGTCTGCGTCGAGTTCTTTCACGTCAATCGGGCCGTGCAGGGCATAGTGCACCGCATCAACCACGCTGTAAGCTCCGGCAGTTTTTGCCAGACGAATCATTTCCTTAACATCGCTGATCGTTCCCACTCCATTTGAAGCATAATTAAAGGCGGCAACCAGGGTTTTTTCAGATATTTTATCCCGGAAATCATTCATATCCACAGTGCAGGTTTCAATATCCATTTTCACATCCCGGATTACAAATCCTCTTTCTGCTAAATCCAACCAGGGGCCGCGGTTTGCCTCGTGGTCTATTTCTGTGATCAGAATCTCATTGCGCTTGCCCGGGTTGCGAGCCAAAGCGAAAGCTAGCTGGTAGTTTAGGGTGGTCATATTTTGCCCAAAGGCGATTTCTTCGGGAGCAGCACCTAAAAAATCAGCCAGGGCCTGCCGCGCTTCTTTTATAACCCGGTCGCTATTTACACTGGTTAAAAACTTGCCCCCGGCATTGGCATTGCAGTAAACCAGGTAATCAAACATGGCATCAATTACCCGCTGGGGCACCTGGGTCCCTCCAGGACCGTCGAAATAGGCGGCAGGGTAGCCATTTACCTTTAATTTAAGCGCTGGAAACTGACTTCTAATATATTCAATATCATAATTCATATACTAACCCTCACTTTAATAATTTGTTTGCCCAGGAAAAGTTATCTTCATCCCGGTGTGCAGTTTAGAAAAACGGTTCCCAAACTCCATAAGCATTTTTGCTTCCGCTTTGAAACCGGTGCAGTGCCCGGCATAAATTTTGCCGATATTTTTCGCTTTGAGCGCATCCAGAGTTTTATCAATTCTTTCATCTTTACCATCAATCAAATGAAATCCGCCAATAACCGCAGCCACCTGCTCAACGCCGGTCAACCGGATAGCCTTATCGACAATACTAACTATCCCCGCATGAGCGCAGCCGGTTACTATAACCAGGCCCTCGGGCATAATAAGGATCAGTGAAATATCATCTTTCATCTGGTCGGAAACCAGTTTTCCTTCCTGCAGGGTTTTTAAGGCAAGAGTGGGCGACTTTTCAAAATCAACCCGTTCTTTGATTTCTCCGGTGGTAATCACTCCCGGCATTAAAGGAAGCGGTTCATCAGTTAAAATCATCTCACCGCCGGCCTCTTTGATAGCTTCCGGTGTGGATTGCGGTTCCATACCCACCGGTTTTAAATCAGGCTTGGCTGTGTAATGAGGCCGGTGAAGCTCCGGATGGGCCACAATCGGTACCCGGCAGCGGTTAATTGTATTCAAGATCCCCACCAGTCCGCCGGTATGATCATAATGACAGTGTGATAAAATAATGTAGTCTATCTCCTGCGGGCTCACCTGCAAAACTTCCATATTATATAAAACCGGCTTGGCAAATTGGCCTGTATCAAAAAGAATAGTCCTGCCTTCACTGCTGTTTTTCCCATAACCTGCTTCTAAAAGAAATGAAACCCCGTGCTGGGCAAGCAACCCGCTATCATAACCGGCCTGCTCTTCCAAAAGAACAGTAACCTTTAGGCTTTCTATTGTACCATAATTCTCATTCACTATTATTCAACTCCTTTCAGTCGCATAAATAGCCCTGCCCTCCTGGTAAATCCACAATAAACGCAGGCTGGGAATTACGCGAGCTGCTAAGTTATTTATTATATAAAACTTCAATTTTTTCAGCAGGAATCCTGCCCCAGGTTAAACCGAGTTAAGATAATAATCACATCTAACCAAAAACAGGAAAAAACAAATTTTTGCGTTAACCGGAGCATCCTGTTACTATAGAATTGTTATAAGGGGGGATAAACATGAGTTACGGGGATGACTTTCAGCGCTTCAGCAAATATTTGCGGGAAACTTTGCAGGGTAAGCGCCTGGCCTGGGACCAAAAGCCAAACCCTTATAAGGAGTACCCGGCGGATTTGGAAAGAATCACTCTTGAAGAACCTGACCGCAGTGGAGGAACACCGCTTTTTGAAGTGCTGCAAAAAAGGAGATCTGAGCGCAATTATAAAACCAGGCCGCTCTCTAAAAAGGAACTTTCCCAGGTAATCTGGGCCGCCCAGGGTGTAACCAGGGCCACCGGCTACCACCAGTTTCGGACAGCCCCTTCGGCAGGGGCCCTCTATCCGGTGGAAACCTACTGCGTAATAAACCGGGTTTCGGAAATGAAACCGGGGGTATACCATTACCAGGTCCCCGAACACAGCCTGGCCCTGCTCAAGGAAGGAGATTACGGGACTGAACTGGCCCAGGCGGGGCTGGGACAAGCGATGATTCGTGACGCTGCATTTGTATTGGTTTTTAGCGCCCTGGTTGAACGCGCCAAATGGAAATACGATCAAAGAGCTTACCGCTACATCTACATGGATGCCGGGCATATTGCCCAGAATGCGGCCCTGGCTGCAGTATCCCTGGACCTGGGATCCTGCCAGATTGGCGCATTTTTTGACCAGGAAGTAAACAAGGTTATCGAAGTGGACGGAGAGGAAGAAACCGCTATCTACATGACTACCATCGGGGAGCCGCGGTAACATAAGATTGACAGGATAAATAATCAAGCTCTTTCAGTTATTAATCTAAATCTTTTAAATTGAGGTATTTCCCGGGTAATATTAACCCCAGAAAAACCACCTCGCCCATAGGTTACTCAAGTAAAGTAATTTCCAGGGAGGGATCAATTGAACTGCGATCAGATCGATCTTAGTTTCAGCACCACCCACCGCGAAGAGCTTTATGACCTCACCGCCGAAGTGGAAAAAGCGGTTGCCGACAGCGGTATAACAACCGGCACGGTCAACGTTTACGCCCGGGGAGCTACGGCAGCGATCATGATCCAGGAAGGCTGGGATAACAGCGTGCAAAATGACGTAATAAGCCTGCTTGCAAAAGTCATCCCCCGGGGTATCTGGGAACACGACCGCCAGGACGGCAACGCCGACGCCCACCTAAAAGCAGGGCTGGTCGGGCCAGGGGAAACAATCCCAGTAACAGGCGGCAAACCTGCCCTTTCCACCTGGCAGAATATCTTTTTTTGCGAGTTTGACGGACCGCGTCGAAAGAGGACTGTGAGGATAACAACAACCGGTTAAACAAATAAATGCCAAAGACCGAACACTCTATTATTTGCACCGGTTATCATAGAGCAAAACTGCCGCAGTGTCCCCTGTGCAGGACTGCGGCAATTACACTACAATTTTCCTATCTTATGGCCAGCCAGTTATCTTCCCAGCGTGTAATAATTTAAAAGCTTAGGTTCAAGAAGGCGGCCTAAGAAAAGATAATACGGGAATATTACGTACTACCCAAAAGATAATAACCAGTGCAAGCATCGCCCAGGGCCAAACAGGTGCAATTCTAATATCACCTGCGGAAAAATTTTTATCAAAAGCCAACCTGAAAGCAGTAATTGCACCATAAAATATTACGGGCATAATCATTACAGCTAAAACATTACTTTTGAGTGCAATCAGAATTTTCCCCTCAAGAAGATGGATCATAGCCCTTGTTCCCCCGCAGGCCGGGCACAATAAGCCGGTGGCCTGGTGAAAAAGACATTGATAAGGACTGATCGCTTCACGCAGGCCGGGACTGATTACATACAAATAACCCAGCACCAACATTAACATTACAAAGATAAACAGGCCTTTTTCAGCCCAATTTTTTGCCGAAATTTTCAAAACCCGGTCCATCCCTCAAAGGTAGTTATAATTAACATGCTGGTGCTTTGTAGCTTCTTTAAATTAAACCAGTAAAGTTTGCAAGCCAGGCAGAAGGCGCTGGAACATTACCCATAAATTCCTGCTCAATAATCTCGGTAATATAAGTAAAGAAAACCTGACCGACAATGGTAAAAGTTATACCAAGGACAATTGCTACAGCACCAAGAATAATACCGGGCAGAGCATACTCCTGGTTTTGTTGGCGACCTAAAATACCGCAGATTAGAGCAGTTGTCCCAAGGATAATCGAAATATAGGAACAGCAGAGAAATAAAATCACACCGCCAATACCAGCCACCAGGGAGACAGTGCCTAAAGTATTGTTTTTGGATTTAACCGCAACCGGTTTTGATTCGTCCACAAATCTCACCTCCTGAGAAATAATCATAAGCCCTACTCTAGTTATTCTTTATTGAAGCTTCAATACCTGCAAAAAATCGGCCTGCTTTAAACTAAGGCCGCTTTTTTATTTCTAAGATTATTTAGCTTTAGGCCCTTAATCCTGAAATCCCTGCGTAAAATTGGCAGAAATTTTTTAAGCGATCCCAGAAACGCCGATGTACACTGTTTTTAGAAGGGCTCATTTTGAAATCCAGCTTTTTATGGCGCCGGCTTGTCCGGGTTAAGTTATTGCAAGTTATCTACAACCACCGCTTCCGGTCAGTTTGTTAATCGTTATTCCTGTAATCTTCCCACCAGCGGCTTTCTTCTTCTCCGTTCTCCTCTTCATCGCTGTCACTCTGACCATCATCTCCCTGGCCATCATCAGAACCGTTACCGGTACCGTTAGACTCATCATCCTCAGATTCACCATTATCTTCTTCTCCCCCATCATCCGAAGAGTCATCATCTTCTTCATCAGACTCCTCGTTTCCCTCATCTTCATCACGTTCACCGTTTTCTTCATCTTCACCCGGCTCACCGTCTTCCGGACCTTCGCGTTCTTCATCTTCTCTTTCTTCATCTTCTTCATCTTCATCCGGATCATGCTCATCGTGGTAATCACAGGTTATCCTTGGAGCATGATCTTCTACAAAATAATCGGTATGGACGCTACCTTCATCACGGCAGCCATCATTGGGACGCAACCCGGTAACCTCACATACTTCCATTCTAACCACACCATCGGGGCGATTAAAATCCCTGATTTCCAAATCCTGAAAAGCTTCCAGGAAAACTTCACGAAGAAAAACTGTCGAATAGCGCCAGCCCTGTTGAATACCGCCCATTTTTGGTTCATCATAGCCCATCCAAAAAGTAGCTACCAGGTTGGGGGTATAGGCTGCTAAATATACATCTTTCCAGTCTTCGGTGGTTCCTGTTTTCGCTGCTACCGGCCGGTCAATCTGCAGTTCTCGCCCAAGATAAACCCGGACAAAATCCTGCAAAATATCATTGACGATAAAAGTTGTTTGCGGGCTCAATACCTGGGTCGGATTTAATTCTTTTTCATACAGGATAGAACCGTGTCGGTCCTCAATCCTTTCCACAGCGTGCATATCCACTTTTAGTCCTTCGTTGGCCAGAACTCCGTAAGCCTGGGCCATATCAATGGCACTGACCCCGTCGGTAAATCCCCCCAGGGTTAAACTTAAATTGCCTTTTTCATCAGGGGTAAAAGTGTTTATCCCCATTTTTTCAGCATATTCTACCCCCAGCTCAGGCCTCAGGGCTTCAAAGGCCCTTACCGCGGGAACATTATATGAATAGTAGAGAGCTTCCCGGACTGAAACCATACCCCTGAAACGATTGTCAAAGTTAATGGGCCGCCAGCCCTGCGGTCCGGCATAAGGTGAGTCGTCAAGGGTTGAACCGGCTCCGGCCAGGACTCCTTCTTCAATAGCTGGAGCATAGGTAATAATAGGCTTGATCGCTGATCCAGGCTGCCGGAGATTAGTGAAGCGCACCCCCTCGTCAATATCCTTTTGATAATCCCGTCCGCCGCCAAGCGCTTTAATTTGACCGGTAGTGGGGTCTCCTAAAACGATGGCGGCCTGGGGCTGGGGAACCCCTTTTTCTTCATCCACAAATTCCTGCAGTTGGTTCCAGCTCAGATCACGCCCGGGCGGAAGCTCGGCTATCGCCTGCCGCACCTGGGCCATGTCCACCTTGATCGTGGTAGGGTAAAGATCGTCCCTGCCGAGTACTTCCTCGACATGTTTTTGGATTGACGGTTCCAGGTTAGTATAAATGTGCAATCCCCCATTATAAATAGCATTGTATGCTTCCTCCCGGGAGCCAATTGAAGGCATTTCGCTTAAGATCCGAATTAATTCATTGTGGATTACATAATCGACGTAATGGGGATAGGGGTACTCAGGATCACGTGGTTCCGCGTACTCCATCTCTTTTCCGCGGGCTTCCCGATATTCATATTCAGATATAAACTCAAGTCTTTCCATATTGAAAAGGACTAGCTCTTTTCGTTCTTTCGCTTTTTCCTCATTATTGAATGGATTGAAATCATTTGGTGAATGTACCATACCGGCCAGCATGGCCGCTTCGGCAATACTAATTTCATCAACACTTTTATCAAAGTAAGTTTGGGATGCAGCTTCAACCCCGTAAGCACTGTTGCCAAAATATATCCGGTTTAAATACATCTCTAAAACTTCTTCCTTGCTGTAGCGGCGTTCAAGCTGAAAGGCCAACCATATTTCCTGGATTTTGCGTCGGTAGGTTTTCTCCGAGGTTAAAAACGCATTTTGGGCCAACTGTTGAGTAATTGTGCTGCCACCTTGAACTATTTCTCCAGCCTGAAAATTGGCATATGCCGCCCTCATACTCCCGGTTATATCAAAACCTAAGTGATTATAGAAGCGCTCATCTTCAATAGCGATAAAAGCATTCTTGACATGTTCGGGGATATCATCCAAGCTGACGGCAATGCGATTCTGTTCCTCGTGAAGGACAGTTATTTCATCACCTTTACTATCATAAAGGTAAGATGTTTCTACCGTTGCCAGGAGGGATGGATCCATTACCGGGGCTTCTTCAATATAATTATAGACAACAGCCGCTGTAGCCCCTCCACCGACTATAAAAAGTATAAAAAGCAGGATGAAAAGAACCTTGATTACCATCCCAATGCGGCTCGGTATTTTTTCTTTTTTACCTGCCGACCATTCAAGATCGAAACCCATAGGGTCTTTTTTCTGTGCCACCCTCTTTTAGCCTCCCTGTTAATAAAACCTCAAATTTTTTAACACGCTATTTATCTGTACCAGGCTCGTGCTTATTTAATTTTAATCATTATAACAATTACCGGTTTCACCCGGCAATTGCTGCAATAATTAAAACGGCGTAATTTTAAATGGTGATCTTATTTCTTTGCGGTCAGGAGCTTTAGAACTTTCTATGGCAATGCGGGCATGCCCATTCAAACAAGAGTACTATCCCCTCTCAGCAAGGAATTACAGCTTCTCAATTGTTTTAACCAGTTCTAACATTTTGGTAAAGTCCCTCATGCCTAGAGCTGAAAAACAGTAATTTTGCTCAAGCCATCAGCGTCCTTTCCACTGCGGTTCTCGTTTTTCCACAAAAGCAGCGATTCCTTCCCTGAAATCTTCAGTCTGCAGCAGCTCTCCAAGCGCCTCTTGCTCAATTTCAAGACCCGCCTGCAAATCGGTTTCGATTCCCCGGCTAATCGCTTCTTTAATCTTCTTAACGCCGATCGGCGGTTTTTGAGTGAGCTCTTCTGCAAAAGTATTAACTGCCTGGTCCAGCTGTTCCTTTACAACCACCTGGTCAACCAGTCCAATTTCCTTAGCCTTATTCCCATCAACAATTTCTCCGGTAAAAATCATCCATTTAGCCAAAGGCACCCCGATTCGGCGCGGCAGCCTTTGAGTTCCGCCCCAACCCGGTAAAAGTCCACGATTAACTTCAGGCAGCCCAATTTCTGAAATATCAGAGGCGATCATGAAATCACAGGCCAGGGCCAGCTCACAACCGCCGCCCAGGGCAAAGCCGTTAATCATCGCTATAACCGGTTTTTCAAGATCAGCCACCATTTCTACAATCGGTTCTACCTGGGCTGTTTCCGACAAATCCCACCCTGCCGAGAAACAATGCTTAATTTCTTGCCGGCCCTCTTTTTCTCTAATCCTGGGGTTGCCCGTAATCACCAAAACCCGGCTATCATCATCAACGGCAACATCTTCCAGGGCTTTTCTAACCTCCCGGGCCAGGGTACTGTTGATTGCATTTAATTTCTGCGGACGATTAAAAGTAATCCTGGTCACCTGATCTTTTTTTTCCACAATTATAGTTTCATAGTCCATTGTGACACCTCATTTCCCCTGGATTCCTACTGATTATTCTTATAATTAAAACTTCTATACAGCTTTGATTATTCCTGTTAATTTTCTCTAGAGCAAAGTCACTTTTTACCTTTTAAAAACGGCTCAATTTTACTTTTAAGCGGTTCAGGAACATTTTTTATTTTAAAATGATCGACTTTCCTAATCATAGAACTGCCTACTTTGACAACCATGGCCAATTCCTGAGCTGTTAGACCCTGTTTCTTGCGTAGTTCTTTAACCGTTTTATTGCCAAAGGTTTTAAAAAACAACTTAATCCTCCTTTTGCTTAGCCAGCCAGGTTAAACAAAACTAAAAAGCCCATGGCCATGAAATAAAACACTATCCCTAGCGTGATTGAGGCAAGTACTTTTTCAAACACATCTATCTTTTTCTGCCGCTCCAGGCAATCTGCGCACAAAGGTACTTTTTTAAAATGGTAAAGGGGGAAATGTTCCGGTGAATACCCCTGCCTGATCCCGTGAAAAGTCGTTTTTCCCGGTGCAATTTTTAACGAGCATTTTTGGCATATATAGTTGTCGTTGCCATCTTTAAAATTATCTTCTTCCTTAAATTTTTCATTATCCACTTCTTAAACCACCTTAGTAAAATTCTTCCTGTAAGAAAGCAACCTGCTGGGGATCAAACGGGTGCTTTGTCAAAGGTTCGCCTTGCAGGGCTGCTTGCGATGATTCAAAGGTCACCCGCGGACTTTTATAAAACACGCCCAGGGGAATTCGATCACCCCACTGGCGGGCTAAAGCCATAGCCTTCACCCAATCATATTGATCCTCAATCTCAGGATAATAAATCCGTTTTCTGTACCAACCAAAGGTATTAACCTTGTTAAATGAAACACATGGCTGCAATATATCAATCAGGGCATAACCCGAAAAGTTAATTGCCTGCTTCATTGTTTCTTTCAGGTGTTCTTTTTCACCGCTGAAACAGCGGGCGACAAACCCCGCCCCCATGGTCAGAGCCAGGGAAAGTGGGTTTAATGCCGGTGTGCTTACCCCTGTTACCTGGACCCCGGTCTTCATTCCCGGGTCACTGGTCGGGCTGGCTTGTCCCTTGGTCAATCCATAAACCTGGTTGTCATGAACAAAATGGGCAATATTAGGATTACGCCGGATGTTATGAATGAAATGGTTGCCCCCTTCACCGTAGCTGTCCCCGTCACCGGATTCAACGATTACCTTTAAATTCTTGTTGGCAGCCCTGGACCCGACTGCCGGAGGTAAAGCTCTGCCGTGCAATCCATTGAACCCATTGGTTTTGATGTAATGAGGCATTTTTGCCGCCTGGCCAATCCCGGAAAAAATAACTACTTCGTGAAAAGGTAAATTGAGTTCGGCAAGGGCTCCAGCAAGCGCCTCTCGAATAGCAAAATTGCCACAGCCCGGACACCAGGCGGTCTTACCGGTTAAGTAATCTTCAGCTTTATAAATCATTTTCAACCTCCTCAACTATCTCCCGGGGCAAAAATGGCCGCCCGTCATATTTTAAAATCAAACCACCGGTCTGCAGCCCTGTTTCCCGGCGGATCATATTCGCCAGCTGCCCGGTAGCATTGTTTTCCACACAGTAACTTTTCCTGACTTCTCCAAGCAATTCCTGCAACCGCTGAACAGGCAGGGGGTAGATATCACTATAGTGCAGCATCGCCGTTTTTGTCCCTGCTTCAGAAAGGACATCTACCGCCTCCCGCAACACCCCGTAATTGGAACCCCACCCTACCAGGAGCACTTCCGGGTGGGGATCGCCATAAAGATCGGGTTCGTCCATCTCTTTTGCCAGCCCATGCTGTTTACGCATGCGCTTTTCAGTCATCTTACGCCCGATCTCCGCATCTTCGGTAATATTACCCTTTTCATCATGCTCATCGCTGTCAACTAAAACAACTTCATCTGGTACCTCTCCGGGCAAAATTCGCGGTGAAATCCCGCTTGCCGCAAACCGGTAACGTCTGTAAGGTTTTTCAAGTTCTTTTTCCCCCGCAAGCGCTAAATCGTATTTTAACCGGGAAAAATCAAAAGGCTCGACTGCCCGGTGTGTATCGGCAAAGTTCTGATCTGATAAAAAGATAACCGGAGTTTGGTAGCGATCGGCCAAATCAAAAGCTTTGTTCAAACGATAAAAAGCATCTTCCTGGGAAATCGCACTTAAAACAGCCCTTGGAAATTCACCGTGACCGCTGTGGATTATAAAATTAAGATCGCCCTGTGCAGTGCGGGTAGGAAAACCGGTTGCAGGACCTGGTCGCATGGCAACTATGATCACCAGCGGAGTCTCGGTCATCCCCGCCAGGGAAAGCCCTTCAACCATCAGGGAAAAACCGCCTCCCGAAGTACAGGTGAGCGCTCGCACCCCCGTATAAGAAGCGCCGAGGGCCATGTTAATTGCCGCAATTTCATCTTCCGCCTGCTCAACAACCACCGGATATTCTTTACTTTTCGAAGCCAGGTAGTTCATTACCCCGGTAGAGGGAGTCATTGGATAAGCGGATAAAAAACGGCAACCGCTGGCCAGAGCGCTCATACCCAAAACCTGGTTGCCGTCAATAAAAATTTTTTTGTCGCTTTCATTTCTTGGCGGCAGGGTGAAACAAGCGCTGCAATATGACGCGGCAGCATCATAACCCGATTTCAAAGCGTCAATATTTTTTTCAGCCACTCCTTCTTTTTCCGCAAAAGTCTCCACCAACAGACCTTCCACCGTATTTGTTTGCAGGCCCATCAATACCAACAAAGCCCCTACAGCTACAGTATTGGCCATGACTTTTCCGCCGGCCTCTTCGGCCAGCTTCTTTAATTCCACAGGAATACCCCGGTTTTCCTCTTTGGGTAAATCGAAATCCTGGGGATCGAAAATAACCCGGGCAGAAGGAGTTAAATTGTCCCGGTGCAAAAAATAGGTTTCCTCATTGAGGGCCACCATTATATCAATCGCTTCAACAGTAGACCAGGGAGTTCCCGTGGCAATACGCAACCGGGAAAAATTATGCCCCCCACGTACCCGTGACATATAGTCCTTAGTGTAGATAATCCCAAGGCCTTCTCTGACCAGGGATTTCCCCAACAAATTCATAATGGTTTCCATCCCCTGACCGGCTGCACCTCCGATTAGAATATTCAATTCCATCTCCGATAACTCACTCCTCTATCCGTTAATTTTCTGATTAAATTTACTTAAGCACCTCGTTATGACTTGTTTGAATTATAATAACATATTCAGGAGATTAAATATAGAAAAACAATTAGAACAGGCTACCTCCATCCTACCCAGGCCAGCAAGATCAAGCCAAGGATAATTAAAACCAGGCCGCTGGCATAACTCAAGTAATAAGTGTACTTATTAATTTTAGGCAAACTTTTAGCTATCCCGGTAAAAGTGCCGGCAGCTAAAAGGGGTAGTCCGTGACCTATACCATAAATAAAAAGCAAACTGCTGCCATAGAAAGGTTCAGCCTGCACAGCGGCATAAGTAATAATTACCGCCAGGACCGGGGTGGCGCATGGCGATGCTACCAGGCCAAAAAGCATACCCATGATCAACGAACCCCCCAGTCCAAACTTTTTATAAGGAATTGTTTTTAAGCCGGGAAGGGTAAAAGAAAAGACTCCGATTAGCTGCAGACCCATAACAATAGCTACCCCTGCAAGCAAATAATACCAAAATTGGCCAACTTCACCAAATACCTGACCAAACCCAGCGGCAATAAATCCCAGAATAGCAAAAGTAACCGCTAATCCAACTACAAAAGAAAATGAAAGGAAAAAACCTCTTGATTTGGGTCCTTCACTGTAACCGCCGATATAGCTAACCAGTAAAGGCACCATGGAAAGAATACAGGGACTGAAGCTGGTCAGCACGCCCCCGGCAAAAACCAGGGCCAGGGTAAAAAGTGATCTCTGTTCAACCGTGCCTGGCAGGACTTCCGAAAAAAAGTAATCGAGCCCGTTCAGTTCTTCGCCTAAATCGGTATCGCCGACCATTGCTTCCATCCGGGCGGCCATTTCCTCATAATTTAAAGCTCCTGCTTCTTCGGCAACAATTTTCCCTTGGCTATTGATAAAATAAAATGCCGGGATATACAAAACCTCGTGTTTTTCAACCAACTTCTCGCTTTCCCGATGATCAAGATTAACCACAATGAATTCCGCCTGCCCAGAATATTCTTCTTTTAGAGCCATAACCACGGGCTCCATCGTTACACAGGCGCTTCACCAGGAGGCATAAAATTCAAGAAATATCGGTTTTTTAGCTTCGCGGGCTGCTTCGTAGGTTTGATAAGGCTTTTCAGTAGGAGTAAATTCCTGGTCAACATCTATATCCGCTGGGGCATCTTCACCTGCTGTAAATAAATCCAACTGGGAGATTCCCAAAATTAATCCAACAGCTAAAAAGACAATTACTAAGATTATTTGTTTATAACGCTTTGACAAATTCATCCCTCCTTACTCTATTTATTTTCTGGTATTACTATCATTTTATAACAACTTAAAATAAAATGCATCAAAAAACCTGTCTGAGCCTACCCTGTCCGGCGGGACAGATTACCTCTGAAACAGGTTTTACCATTAACTTTTTCTCATTTATTCAGCTTTAAATCTGTAGCCAGGGCAAAAATAATCTAGTCATATTTTTAAGCAGGACCTTCTGGAACAAATAATTAGCATAATTGAATTAACTAGCTTACCAAATCATTTTTTGTAGCCAAGTTTAGCAGAAACCTTGCCGGCAATTTCCTTAACCAATTCTTCAAGTTCACTTTTTACATAATGGGAAGTAATGCGGTTGCTGGGACCGGAAATACCGATGCTGGCCACCGCTTTTCCTTCATAGTTAAATATCGGTGTGGCAATACAGCGCACAAATTCTTCCATTTCACCCCAATCAAGGGCAAAACCATCTCTCTTCACTCTTTCCAACTCTTTGCGCAAAGCTTCAGGGGTGAGAATCGTCTCATTGGTATACTTTTCAAAAGTGATTTCCGACAAAACCTGTTCCAGCCGCTCTTCGGACAGAAAAGCCAGTTGAGCTTTTCCAGAAGCGGTGCAGTGAACTGGTCCCCTGTTACCCACCCGGGCAAACATTTTTACGATAATGTAATTCTGGGACTCCACTTGATCGATGTAAACTATTTCTGTTTCATCAAGCACAGCCAGGTTGGCGGTTTCATTGCAGCGCTCGACCAGCTCTTCCAGATAAGGCCGGGCTACGGTCCGAATATCAGAAAAAGAATAAACCGCGTTGGCTATTTCCAAAACTTTAAAACCCACTTGGTACTTACTGCTTTCCGGATCCTGATCCACATAGCCCCGGTGTAAAAGGGTCGTTAACAACCGGTGGACCGTGCTCACCTTTAAATTTACTTTTTCAGCCAGTTCCGTAACTGTTACCGCCTCACCGGTTTTAGCCATCACCTCGAGGATGGTTAGGGCCCGCTCCAGCGACTGAACATATTTTCCTTCCCTGACAATAGTGCCTTCTTCTTTCATCCCGGTCTTTTACCCCCAAATTCTTTATTCCTTCCCACTGTCTGAATAAAGCCGTGCCATTATGTCACGACGGGAAACTATGCCAACCAACCCCTTATTTTCATCGACAACTGGTAGCCTGTTGATATTATTTTCAACCATCAGTGTCGCTGCTCGTTCTAGAGAATCATCGGGATTAACTGTGATCACGTTTTTGCTCATTAATTTCCCCGCATCCAGGGCCATAGCCCGCTGTAGTTCATCAATAAACTTCTTGGGGCTGTCCAGGTAAATCAACCCACCGAGGATTTCCAAGTAACCGGGTACTTTTATCCTTGAAGCTCTTCTGATTAAGTCACCTTCGGTTACTATCCCGACCAGGTTGCCATCAGAATCAAGAACAGGCAGTCCACTGATATCTCTTTCCTGCAGCAACCTGGCACATTTTTCCACCGAATCTTCGGTCGAAACTGTAATTGGATCTGTACTCATTATCTCTTTGACTAACACTTAGCTTCCCTCCTCAGCTTATCTTTGTCTTTAAAATATGTTTCCCTGCACAAATCCGGCGATAGCCTGGATATATTTCCCTGAATCAACAAACATTACATCATTATGATCGGCGCGTGGAATAGTAACAAATTCTTTTTGTTCCGACCCCAGTGTTTCATAAAGTTCCCGTCCCTGGGTAAGCGGAACCAGGCGGTCATTTTCACCGTGAATAACCAGGGTCGGCAGTTGAACAGTGGAAGCCAGGCGCCGTTTTTCGTTTTCCAACTCGGTAAGATCTCCCGGCGAAGGCAAACCAAGGTGGCGGATTAAACCGGTAACGCTGATGAAACCGCTCTCCACGATCATCCCAATTAACCGATCGCTTTTACCGGCCGCCAATTCAAGAGCAGAAATGCTACCCAGGGAACGCCCCATTACAAACCAGTCATGGTATGCATTACTTTTTGTTACATTTTCGTAAGCATAATCGAGTATGGTGCCGGCATCCTTTACCAGATCAGTAAAGGTGGGGCTGCCATCGCTTTTCCCGTAACCCCGGTAATCGGCAACCAGTAAATTTAAACCCCTGTCGGTATAAAGCGGGGCAATGCCATCGTAATCGCTGACTACCTCTCCATTGCCGTGGAAATATAAAATCCAGGGGTTATTTTCATTACCCTGATAAGCGCGGCAGACTATCGAGACATTGTCATCTACCGGAATCTGCAGGTCAAAAGCGCCATGCGGTGGCTTGCTGTGTTGGAGGCGCGGATAAAAAAGAAACTTTAGCAAAGATGAATGATCAATTGTTGAATAAAGTCCGGACATAAAAACCACCCTTACCGGTTAAATATCTTTTTCAATCTTTTTTTTGTTCTCTTCAAAAAGCTGTTGCCCTTCTTTCAGGATTTCCGAAACTTCTTGTGCAAATTCTTCAACCTTCTCCTGGTCTTTAATTGACTCCAGGTTAATCCTCACATTATAACAGGCCCCGGTTACCCCTGAAAGGGCCTGCAGGTTGGCCACTCCCAAATCGGTAACAGCCATGGGATTTCCCCTGCCGGCAACTTCATTAACCAGTGACGAAACCCGCAGGCTGCCGCGGGCTGTATGCATGGGAACATCCGCAGCATTAATCATTGCCTCCTGGATAGCTTCCTTGCGCTTGTTTTTTTCTTCCTCACTGCCCTTGGGCATACGGTAAGCTTCCATTACCCGGTTAAATGCTATAGTATCTTCATCTAAGGCTTCCAACAACTTGGTCATCAAAAACCGTGCTTCTTCTCCGTTCTCTTGCAATTGATCAACCACATCGCCAAGTTTTTCCCGGTTCTGGCTCAAGTTACAGTACATTGAAAGCAAACCGGCCGCCTGAGCTCCGGCCAGGGCTGCCACACTACCGCCCCCTGGGGCGGGGGAATTTGAAGCAACTTCGCGAACAAAAACTTCTAGAGGAAGGTCTTTAAGCATTCTGCTTCACCTCAAATTAATCTTTTAAATATTTATTATTATATCAACGAATCTTAAATTATGCCAGTTGATCACGGCCATAATAATTGCCAGCGGCAATTTCTTTGATAGCCTGTTCCACTTTAGGGTCTAAGGGCGGCACTTCATGCCACTGCAAGATTTCCTTTAACAGGGCACTGGCATATTCCCCGCAGTTCTTGCTACCTGAAGCCTGCCAGTTATCGTAATTATTACGATTAAACAGCCTGGTAAAATGCATTTGGCTGCGAAAATGCTCCATGGTATGCTCTTCGGTGAGGAACTGCCCCCCGGGACCAACCTTTTCAATAGCATCCAGGGCCATGGTGGTTGGGTTCAATTCCAAACCTTTAAGCAAGAATTTTATCATTCCTACCCCTTCGTCACATAAAATCAGGTATTCCAGGCTGCCGGTCATTCCCGCTCCCATATAACCCAGGTCGTGGATCAGGTTGCCGCCACTCAACCCGGTAAAAAGCAAATTAATCCCTGCTTCCATCCCCGCCTGTTGATCGAAAGTTTGCGCATCGCTGCACCCGGCAAGGGTAAAAGAAGGCAGGTCGTAATAATGGGAAAGCTGAACCAGGGATACCGACCCCAGGGTTCCCTGTGGGTCTCCATACGAACAAACAGTGGTGATCATGTTAAGCGGCGGAGTGCCTCCGCCATAGATAAACGGCGCCCCCTCGGCGGTAAGCTGGTGAACAACCAGTCCCGATAATATTTCAGCATTGGCCAGCAGCAGGGATCCAACGGTTGTTACCGGACCGGTCGCCCCACACATCACCGCCGGAGCATAGACAACCGGAATCCTCTCTTTGGCCGATGCAATCAGTTTTTCCAGGGCTTTTTCAGTATGAAACAGGGGCGAACTGGGCTGGCAGTAATGGATGATGTACGGCTTTTCAATCAAACTTTCCCTGCTTCCCACCGCCAGTGAAGCCATTTTTAGGACATCTGAAAAGCCCCGGCAATCGTAAGCGTCAAAAATGATCGGCTTGGTGCTGTTTAAGGTCATCGCCTCGAAATGGTGACGATCAATCCTCGAGCCAGGCACATCCGAGGCTTTGGCCATGGCCATTACAAAATCAAGGTGATCTAAAGCATCGGTGACAATCGCGGCATTGATCGTATCCTGTTTGACAGAAAGCCGCCTTTCTCCGGTATCAACATCGATAGTATAGGGCATATCAGAGCCGGTGCCGTAATAAATGTTTTCTTTTTCAAGAATCATGGCCGGGTTGCCGCTGCGATCGAATATTTCCACCCGCCCGGGAGCTGTATTTAAAGCCTTCCGGACCATTTGCCCGGGTATTTTTACCAGGTCGCCGTCAACCTTAGCTCCTGCTTTTTTTAAAAGCTCCACTGCAGCGGGATCACAAACCTTAACCCCGATCCGGCTGAGAATATCCAGGGTAGTTTGATGCAAATGCTCCAATTGAGCGCTAGTTAAGTTAGAAAGTCCCATTCGCTTGATAAATTTACTGTTGTTATTCAAATCTGGATCCTCCTACCCTCTAGTCATTGTTTTCTTTTTTGTCGTTTATAACTTCCCGGTCCCGCTTCAATGAGATTTCACTGATTTGCCGCCTGACATTGCCGGGTAACGAAACCGGTTCGTGGCTGTTTAAAATTTCTTTTACTTTCCGGTTGGCCAATTGCCCAAAAGTCAGTCCCCCTTCAGCCTGCCAGACATCATAGTTCTTTCGATTTAAAACTTTCGGGAAATAAAGCTCATTGCGGAAATGTTCCATGGTATGCGGCTCGGAAAGAAAATGCCCGGCCGGCCCCACCCTGTCGATCAAATCCAGAGCCAGGTGCTCATCGGACACATCTACACCGCGCAGCAAATTTTTTACTGCTCCCACAGCCTCGTTGCACAACAACAGGTGTTCCAGGCAGGAGGTCATCCCCACCCCAATGTAACCGAGGTTGTGGATCAGGTTGCCCCCGGCCAGGCCGGCGATCAAAAGGTTAAAACCTGCTTCCATCCCCGCCTGCTGATCAAAACTATGGGCATCGCTGCACCCGGCGGTAGTGAAAGATGGCAGGTTATAGTACTGGGACATTTTAACCAGCGCAATGCAACCCCGGTCCCTTTCCGGAGCCCCATAAGAGCAGATCGAGGTTGCCATATGCATCGGGGGAATTCCTCCCCCGTATACAAAGGGTGCTCCCTCAGACTTTAGCTGGTGGATAACCAGACCGGAGAGAATTTCGGCACTGGCCACTACCAGGGCTCCGCTCATGGTTACTGGAGCCGTCGCCCCAAGCATGGGAGTGGTTGCGTAAATCAAAGGAATTCCTTCAGCGGCACAGGTTAAAAGTTTTTCCAGTGAATCCCGTGAATGCATCAACGGGGAGCTGGGTTCGGCATAAAGGGCCAGGTTTGGGCGTTCCGGTAAAATTTCTTTTCCCCCCACCGCCAATCCGGCCATCTCAATTATATGTTCCAATCCCCGGCGGTTGTAAGCAGTAAAAAGAATCGGCTTGGTTGTGCTGGTAAGCATGGCTTCAAATTGGTGCACATCTGAAGAGCCAACAGGCACATCGGTAGCAACCCCCAGGGACATGGCAAAGTCGGTGTGGTCAAGGGCATCCACCAGAAAGGCGGCATTGCGGTTATCCTGTTTTACCGGTTTTCTGCGCTCGCCTGTATCCAGGTCTATCGTAAAATTAACCTCCGAGCCGGTGCCGTAATAAATACTGTTTTTTTTCATAGTCAGGGCTCTTTTCCCGTCACGCCCATAAAGAGAAACCACCGGGGGCGCTGTTTCCAAAGCCTTTTGCACCAGGTGAGGCGGTATTTTAACCAGTTCTCCTTCCACCTTAGCGCCGGCTTCTCTCAAAAGCTGAAGTGCTTCTTTTTCATGCACTTTAACCCCGGTCCGCTCAAGGACAGTCAGGGTTCCGTAATGGACCCGCTGAAGCTGTGCTTCGGTCATCAGGTTTAATCCGAGAGTGGTCTGCACCAGTCTGTTTACCTGCATTGATCAAACTCCTTCTAAGTGCTAAATTTATAGTTCTTTTAGATTCAGATCGGCATCCAACTTTTTTGATGCCTCAAGGATCGCTGCTTCGATTTGTTTATAACCGGTGCAGCGGCAAAGGTTGCCTGAAATCGCCATCCGGATTTGCTCTGTTGAAGGCTGCCGGTTTTCCTTTAACAGCGCATATGCTGAAATTATCATGCCCGGGGTGCAGAACCCGCATTGAACCGCTCCCTTTTCCACAAAGGCTTCCTGGAGAGGATGGGCTGCAAGTCCCTTCTCCCTTGCTTTCAGGGTAAGTCCTTCAATAGTAAGAACCTGTTTGCCTTCCACTTTTCCGGCAGGAACCAGGCAGGCGTTTACCGTGCGGCCTTCCATGAACACCGTGCAGGCGCCGCATTCACCCTGCCCGCAACCTTCCTTGGTGCCGGTTAGGCCAAGTCGTTCACGCAAAACAAACAGCAAGCTTTCTGCCGGATCGGCAAAAACTTCGGCCTTTTCTCCGTTAAGATTAAATTCGATCAACCGTTTTTCCATTACTTTTCCCCTCCCAGCTCATTACCACAGGCTCTTTCCAGGGCCGTCTTTAATGCCCTGCCGGCGAGCACCCCCACAAGGTGACGCCTGTACTGTGCCGAACAGCGCAGCAAACTGCCGCGCACCGCCACCTCTTCTACGGCCGTCTTTTCAATCTCCGCCCAGGGCACTTCTTGCAGCAGACAACCCGGCAGCAAATTTTCAGTTCTTTTTAGCCTGGTGGGGAAAGGTTTTACCGGGGCTACTACCAGGCGGGCTTCTGCAATGCCACTGTCACTTAGACGTACTCGGGCGGCGGCATTAACAAGCGGCAATGAAAGCGATTTACGGGGGGCAAAACGCGAAAAAGCGGAGCCTTCCCCGCTCCGGCAAGGACTGATCAGCAACCTGGCAATAATTTCAGAACTGCTTTCAACCAGGGAACAGTTGTAGTCTAAATAAAGCTCTTCCACTGCTTTTTGTCTGCTGCGGCCTTCCAGGTCGACCAGCACCGCTTCAGCACCCAGACCCACCAGGGCCACCGCCGCATCGGCAGCCGGTGCTGCGTTAACCACGTTGCCTCCGAGAGTGCCAATATTTCTCACCTGGGGGGAACCAATCCTGGAACAGGCTTCAGCCAGGGCTGTGGCCTTCTTCTTGATCGGATCTGATAAAGCTGCGTCACTATGGGTCAAGGCCGCTCCAACCTGGAGCAGGCCGTCCTTTTCTTCAACCCCGGTTAACTCAGGAATCTCTGATATATCAACCAGGAAGCCAGAAAAATCCTGCAGAAATAAATCTGTAGCACCGGCAACCGCCCTTGCCTCACCTTTATTTTTCCGCAGCAGGTCGAGGGCATCTTTTAAATCATTAGCAATTCTGTAATTCATCATAGCCCACCTTTCCGGTAAGGGCCCGGTAGATTTTTTCAGCGGTAATCGGCAGTTCCGTAACCGGCACTCCTGCTGCATCGGCCACGGCATTGGCAATAGCTCCAATGACGGGAACCATCACTATTTCCCCAAGCCCTTTCGCTCCAAAAGGCCCCTCCGGGTCTTCTTTTTCTATAAAATGGCAATCAATTGCCGGGCAGTCGAGAGCAGTAGGAATCCTGTAATTGGCCAGGGTGGCATTTAACACCCGTCCATTTTCAAAAATATATCCTTCAAAGCAGCTCATTCCCAAACCCTGGGTCACACCACCGTAAACCTGCCCACGGGCAGCGAGCAGATTGACAATTCGCCCTGAATCATGGATCGCCAGGATCCGGTGGATGGTCAACTCCCCGGTGGTATTATCCACCGACACTTCCGCAGCGTGAGCGGCAAAAGAATATGTTACTGAAATATTGCCATAACTGGTTTCATCATAAGCGCTGGGTGGGGGCACGAACTTACCTTCTCCGACCAGGGTCAGGCCGCTGGTTTCATGGTGATAGGAAAGAGCCACCTCTTTAAAATCAATTATTTGTCCGGAACCACTTTTCAGTTTGCCGCCTGTCATTTCGATACGTTCTCCGTAAATTTGCAAAGCTTTATTCAAGATCGCCTTTTTCAAATCTTCCGCAGCAAGCTGCACAGCCCGCCCGCCGATAGTAGTCTGGCGCATGGCCAAAGCGCCCTGGGAATAGGGGGTAGTAAGGGTCTCCCGGGAATGGAGGTTAATTTTTTCAGGGTCCAATCCAAGCACCGCACTCGCAATCCTGGCAAAAGCGGCGTGGGTTCCCTGGCCGTAATCCTGTTCACCGGTATATATGGTAATGCGTCCGTCGAGTTCCAAAACAGCCCGAGCGGCAGCGCCGCGAAAATCCTTGTTGGCTACCAGGCTCCCATTGGCATGAATACCGGCACTGATTCCATAACCCCGATTTTCTTTTCGCCGGTGCCAACCAATCTCCGAGGCCGCTTTTTGCAGGCACTCTTCCAGGGCGCAACTTTTTATCTGCAGACCGTGCACGGTAACATCGCCTGCCCGGGTGCAGTTTTTCAGGCGAAGGGTAAGCGGGTCCATGCCCAGCTTCTCGGCGGCCCGGTTCATTAAAGATTCGCAGGCAAAATTGGCCGCCTGGTTGCCGTAGGCGCGGTACTGAGCAGTGGGAACCTTGTTGGTATAAGCGAGGCGGGCTTTGGTTCTGATCCTTGGAATGCGATAGAGCGAGTCATTTCGTTCAGAAAGAGTTTTTGAAACCCAGGGCGCCTGGGCGCTGTAGGCCCCGTTATCGGTTATAATTTCCGCTTCCCTGGCCAGGATTTCACCTTCCCGGTTAAAAGCCATTTTCATTTTTATTTTTGCGCCAATCATTGGACGTCCGACGGTAAATTCCTCTTTACGGGTTAGCTGCATTTTAACCGGCAGGCCGGTGTGGATTGAAAGCAAGGAAGAAAGCAGGTAAAGTTTCAGGTTACCGTAAACCCTGCCGCCAAAGCCGCCGCCCATCACCGGACTGTTAATTCTTATAAGTGAAGAAGGAATTTCAAGGGCTTCAGCAATAATATCACGAACCACATCCGGTGACTGCAGGGCGGTATACAGGGTCAGCCTGCCGCCTGCTTCGCTGACAGTCACACAGGCAATCGGTTCCAGGTAGGTGGGGTGAACCAGCGGTATTGAAAATGAATCTTCAACGGTTACTTCTGCTTCCTGAAAAGCCTTGTCGGGATCGCCTCTGACCAGGTCCCTTTCCCAGGTTATATTGCCTGGAAAGTCCTGGTGCAACTGCGGAGCTTCTTTGGAAAGAGCGGCTTCCGGATCAAAAACCGCAGGTAAGGGTTCATAGTCCACTTCAATCATTTCTACAGCCTGCTCGGCTGTTTTTTGATCCACTGCACAAACGCAGGCCACTTCATCACCGATATAACGCACCCGCTCTTCCGCCAGGGGCAGTTCGTCTTTTACCACGATCCCATAAGGTTTACAAGTAATATCCTTTGCCGTGAGCACCGCCCGCACCCCGGGTAATGAGCTTGCTTTACCGGTATCAATTCGTTTAATCCGGGCATGCGGATGAGGACTGCGCAAAATTTTTCCATAAAGCATCCCGGGAAAACTTAAATCGCTTCCGTATACAGCCTTACCGGTAACTTTGGCCCACACCTCAGGATCCTGGTAACCTTGTTTCCCGGCAAAAACACTTTTTCCGGTTACTTCTTGATTTTCCTTAACAGCCATATCGCTTAATCACTCCAGTATTACAATGTGTCTTAACCTTTAAGCTGATTAAAGCCCGGAGGCGGCACCAATCATGGCCTGCACATTTTCCATCCTGGCATCCATGGGCACGTCGCACCCGGAACTTAAAATTAAAGGCGCTTGGGGGGTAGTTTTAGCTATAAGCTCTTTACAGTAGTTTTCGACTTCAGCAGGCGCCCCCCGAGAAAGCAAAGTAGCCGGGACATCGCCCATCAATATAAACCGGTCTTTAAAAATATCTGCAGCGGCGGCAAGATCTGTCGAGCCATCGGTATGGATGATCATGCCGAGCGGAAAATTAGCCAAATAGGAGAGGTTTTTGGACCAATCGCAGTCTAAGTGAAGCATTATCCCCAGTCCCATCCGCGAAAAACTATTGACCATTTCTTCCAGAAAAGGCAGGGCAAAAATTTCAAAATGCCCTGGTGACAGCAGGCTTCCCGAAGAACGATGGGCGGTAATTACCACCCCTGGAATCCCGCTTTGTTCAGCCGCTTCCACCGTATTCTCAATAAAATCCGGCAGCATTCCTTTTAAAGCAGCGAGAACTTTTTGCGGGCGGATAAAAAGATCTTCAAAAAAATTAAACATGGTCCTGCCGGCGGTAAGCACTTCAAACGGAGCGGTCACCGCCGCGCCGCAGGTCAGGTAAACCCCTGCCTGCCGCCAGGCCTGAAGGTCCTTATGGCCCCACTCTTTCATCTGCTCGAATCGCTTTTCAAGTTCCACCGCTTTTAAACCGGTGAACCGGGGCAGCAGCCGCTTCAAAAATTTGTTCCAACCATGATCAGCAATGTAATCATAGTCTTCAACATAAATGGTTGCTTCACTTTCTTCAAACTGCCACATGGAGTGTTCCGGCAAATCAATGCCGGGCAAACGGATTCGGTTTGGAAAGCCACCGGCAGCGTAAGAAAGAGGTCCCGGCAGCCTTCCGATTACGAAGGCATCTGCGCCGGTTTCAAAAAAAGTTTTTATCACCGTTTCACGTTTCAGGTGCGGATCTTCAATAAACCTTTGCGGCGATACTCCTTGCCTGACCGCGGCAAAAAAATCAAAGTATAGCACCACCGGATATTGTCTTTTGCTTACCTGCCACACAGGCCATTGCCTGATAGATTGATATCCTGATTCTGAACCAGGCCCTTTTTGCATTAATCCTTAATTCCTTTCATCTTTTCTCGTTTCTATATATAACGATTACCCTTTCAAAGCAGGGCGTTGATTTTTTCGGCCACCTGGTTAGATATAGGTTCATCCGGCGCTTTCTCAAGCAACCCCTGCGCCTTTTCACGGGCCAAATCAAAACAGCCTTTTTTGCCAAGCTTCTCCCAGGTTTCCCACATCATCCGGTTAAATACAGTCGGAGACCATATTTCAGTGCGGAAGTGATTCATGGTATGTTCGGTGGCCAGGTAATGACCTCCCGGACCGGTTTCAATAATTGTTTCCGTACCGAGTTTATCAACCTTTATTTTAGTGCCCGCACCGACATAACGGGCAGCGCTGATAAAATCATCACAGAGGACTAAAAATGGCAGTGAGCCGGTTTTGCCGCTGTCAAGGTAGCCGACATCATGCACTAAATTGGCTCCGGATAACTGGTTTAATAACAAACCGATCGCCGATTCCATGCCGGCCTGGGCATCAGGTTCGGGAGAGTTGGAACAACCGGCTTCGGTAAAGTTCGGCAGGCGGTAATAGCGGGCCAGTTCGGTCATCGCGGCATAGTTCATAGAAGCATCGGGGGAACCATACAAAGTGGCCGTGGTTTTCATCTCCATCGGAGTGGCTCCCCCACCGATAATGATCTGGCTTCCTTTCTTTTTCAGCTGGGCAATAACCAGGCCGGAAATGCTTTCTGCGTTCATCTGCACTATCGTGCCGGCCTTGGTTACCGGACAGGTCCCTCCGGCCACTACCCCGGGTGTATAAACTACCGGCACCCCGTATTCAATGCAGGCAAACATCTTGGAGACTCCTTCATGGGTGTGGATTAACGGAGAGATCGGTTCATCGTAAAGAATAATGAACGGATGACTGCGCAGCCGTTCCATAGAACCGGCTGCGCAGGCGGCCATCTCAAAAATCACCCTGATATTTTCATCATTAAATGAAGTAAATATTATCGGCTTGTTACAGTTTAAAACCTGGGCGGCAAACTGGTGCAGGTCTCCCTTGCCGGCTGAAACATCACCGGGAATGGCATAACTCATTGTAAAATCGAAGTTGGGCAACTTGTCGATCAATTTGGCCGTGTTAATGATATCCCTTTTTACCGAGCTTCTTCGCTTACCGCTTTCAAGATCTAAATGATAAGGGAGATCCGAACCGGGTCCATAATAAGTATGGTTGTTTTCAAGCTTCATTGCCGGCCGGCCGGAACGATCGAAAATATTTACTTTTGAAGGCGTGCTTTTGATCGCTTCCTCCACCAACCACCCCGGGATTTTAGCGACCCGCTCTTCAATCAAACAACCTGCATCCTTTAAAAGTTTTAGCGCCTCTTCATGATCAACTCGCACTCCGGCTCTTTCCAAAACGTCGATAGTGGCGCTGTGAATTTCCTCAAGCTGGCTTTCGCTAAACCACTTTAACTGCGGTGACAACTGTTCGCTGTAATTGGAACGATATCCTGCGATTTTAAACACCTCCATCAATTTACCTGGGTACAGTAATTACTAAAACGACTGGTTATATGCTACTGGTCCATAAAAAATTAAAGTATTACCATCAAAGTAAAGAACAATCCTGTCAGCGCAGGAAAAAAGGAGTTCAATTACTTTGATCCTGCTTCAGGGCGGGTTAATAAAAAGGGGAAAGGTTTAAAGGTGGTTTAAACCTAAACCAATGGTTTCATGTTCATAACCCTTTACCGGAGCGCCGATAGTCCCGTAAAGCACTACCGCCAACCATTCACCGTCTTCACGACTTTCTAGATTACGCGGCCCTTTTACCACGGTAAAAATAAGTCCGACTGTGCGCAGCATATCACCAAGTCCCAACTGCCCCCGGCAAATACCGACAAATGCATCAAGAATAGCATGATAGAGGGCGTGATTATCCCGGTACTGATCGCCGCAAATCAGGCCCTCCCGTTGAGCGGCAGTCTCCACGGCGGCAAATATTTTTTCTGTATTCATAGAACCGACTTTTCCTTTAATCAGTTTAAATCCGTCATTTTCAGCCGAAACCTTGATCTGTTCTTCAAAATCCCCATCGGCAAGGGCATACATTATTGCTTTTTTCCCGATAGCTCCCATTTGCTTTGTCCACCTTTAAAATTACTTTTCTAAGGTTCCGAAAATATTATATTACTTTTATCTTATTTACTCAAATCCAATTCCCGGTTTACCAGTTCAACCAGGCGACCGCTTGAAACCAGGTTGGTGGCTGTTTCGATCATGGGATGAAGAAGGCGATCCCCGTCTAAAAAGTCAACTTCGCTCCGCAGCAGTTTATAAGCGATTCCGGTGCCTTTCCCCAAATCTTCAGGAACCCGGTAATCAAGGGCCTGAGCGGCAACAAGAAGTTCAATACCAATAACCCGGACAGCATTGTCCACCACTTGCCTGGCTTGACGCGCGGCAGTAGTGCCCATACTAACATGATCTTCCTGGTTGGCCGAAGAGGGAATTGAATCTACACTGGCCGGATGGCATAGCCCCTTATTCTCGCTGACCAGCGAAGCCGCCGTGTACTGGGCAATCATCATACCTGAATTTAAACCGCCTTCCCTGGTCAAAAAAGGTGGCAGACCACTTAAGGAAGGGTTGACCAGGCGTTCAATACGCCGCTCGGCTATACTCCCAAGCTCGGCAACAGCAATCGCCAGGAAATCCATGGCCTGGGCTACAGACTGTCCGTGAAAATTACCCCCGGATAAAACCCGGCCTTGATCCGGAAAAAGCATGGGGTTATCATTAACCGAATTTATTTCAACATCAAGAATACCCCGCACATATTTAAGGGCATCGTAGGTTGCCCCGTGGACTTGCGGAATACAGCGCAGGCTGTAAGCGTCCTGAACTTTGTGACTGTCACTGCCCACCAGGCCACTGCCCTCCAGGAGCAAACGAATGACCCCGGCCGCATATTGATGCCCCCGGTAAGGTCTCACCTCGGCAATTAAGCGGTCGAAAGCATCGGGTACGGCCAGTTGTGCTTCCAGGGTTAAAGCGGCGGTGATCATTGCTGCTTTCAATAGATTCTCAGCATCAAATAAGGCCAGGGTCCCGATTGCGGTCATGATCTGGGTGCCGTTAATCAAGGCCAATCCTTCTTTCTCCAAAAGGGTGAGGGGTTCAAGTCCTGCTGCACCAAGAGCCTCTTTACCGGGCATTCTTTCCCCATTATAGTAAGCTTCTCCCTGGCCGGTTATAACCAGGGCCAGGTGGGACAGCGGTGCCAAATCGCCGCTTGCCCCCAATGAACCCTGTTCAGGGATCACCGGGGTAACCCCCCGGTTAATCATTTCAGCCAGCTGCTGCACCAGTTCCAGCCTCACCCCGGAATAACCCCTGGCTAAAGCATTAAGCCGCAACAACATGGCCGCCCGCACCACATCTTCGGGAAGCGGCTTTCCCACTGCCGCGGCGTGGCTGGCAATTAAATTCTTCTGTAATGTAATGGCATCCTCCTGGGAAATTTTCACTTCACTAAACCGGCCAAAACCGGTGGTAATGCCATAAACTACGGTTTCTTTCTCTACCTGCTCCTCAAGCATATCCCGGGAACGCTTGATTCTTTCTATCGCCTGTTGATCAACGTTGACCGGATAATAATCCCTCGAAAGCCGGGTTACCCCTTCAACACTTAACCGTTCTCCGTTTATAGTCAGATATTTTAAATCCTTATAATTATTTTTGACTGAACCCATAAAAATTTAATCCTCCTTGATCAATAAATATTAGTAAAGCCAATAAAAGTGTAATTGAAAACAGTGCCTAAAAAAACAGGTATAAACCAGCACAACAAAAAAGAGCACACGGAATTTTTTCCCGGTGCTCCCTCATATCTAATGCCTATGAGCAGCAGGACTGCCTATCAATATATTTTATTTCCCTTGCTTAAGCTATAATATATTCTAACCCGGGACAAAACTCGTGTCAATCTAAGTCATTTCAACTCCTACTTGACGTGAGCAAAAATAATCTATATCATGTTAAACAAGTTTTAATTAATGTTTCAATTATGTATATGCTTAATCGGATTATTAATTATATTAATCCACCGGGAGGATTAATTTAGTGGAGCTTTTTAGCGGCAAGGCCGGCTGGTTTATAAACTTTTACAACGAATATCTTGGCTTTGTCGATTTTATAATTCGCCGCTGGGATAGGGTAATCGAATATACCTTTAATCACTTTTCCCTGGTGCTGACAGTAATGCTATTTTCCCTGATCTTTTGGATTTCAGTGGGCCTTTTGATCAGCCGCTATGAAAAGTTAGCCAACACCGCTTTTGGCATAGGCAACATTCTTTTTGTTATCCCCAGCATCTCCTTGTTTGGCATTTTTATCACCATACCTATGTTAGGCCTGGGCAGAACATCGGCAGCCCTGGCCCTTATTTTGTACGCCATGATGCCCATGGTCCGCAATGTTTACCGGGGGATAAAATCGGTGGAATGGCCGATTATCGATGCCGGCCGGGGAATGGGCATGTCACCCTTACAAATACTTTTTCAGATCCAGATCCCCATGGCCTGGCCGGTAATTTTTGCCGGCATCAGGGTAACCGTGGTCATGATAACCGGGATTGCTACCGTAGCCACCTACATCGGCGAAAGAAACCTGGGGCGATTTATCCACCATGGAATCGCCAGGGAAAGCGCAGATATGATCATAGCCGGGGCAATCCTTGTATCAATTATTGCCGTTCTTTTAGACTTTCTCTTAGGTAAAATCGAATATAAAATTACTTCTCCCGGCTTAAGAAGGGAACAGGACTAGCATTAGCTAAGGAGGCTCACAAACCTTGATCAAATTAGATAAAGTGGACAAGGTTTTCCCGGGAACAACCGTTCCCGCAGTAGACCAGATCAGCTTCCAGGTGGACGAAGGAAATATCTGTGTTTTTGTTGGCCCTTCCGGATGCGGTAAAACCACCATTTTGCGCATGATCAACCGCCTGGTTGAGCCCACCGGCGGAGACATCTACATCAAGGGTCAGAAAGTAAGCGACAGGGAAGTCAATCCCGATCACCTGCGCCGGGAAATCGGTTATGTAATTCAGCAGATTGGCCTGATGCCTCACAGGACTATTGAGCAAAACATAGCATTAGTGCCCCGCCTGTTAAAATGGCCGGAAGAAAAAATTAAACCCCGGGTTAAAAACCTCCTGGAGATGGTCGGTCTTGAACCCGAAGAAGTGGCCCAAAAATATCCTCATCAATTAAGCGGAGGAATGATGCAGCGGGTAGGGGTGGCCAGGGCGCTGGCCGCAGACCCCCCGATAATGCTTATGGACGAGCCCTTTGGAGCAGTCGACCCCATCGTCAGGGGCCGTCTACAGGATGAGTTCCTGCGGCTGCAGAAAGAGATGAAGAAAACCATCTGCTTTGTAACCCACGATATTAACGAAGCAATCAAGATGGGCGACCATATTGTAATCATGAATAAGGGCAGGCTGGTCCAACACGGCACTCCAATTGAAATACTTTCTAACCCGGTTAATGATTTCGTAAAAGATTTAATCGGATCAGACCGGGAAATTAAGCTGCTTGAACTGACCAAGTCCGAAGAAATAGTTGAGTATACCGATGAAATCTCGGAAGTGGTCAGCAAAAAAGATTGCTTCATCCAGTCTATTGACCCGGTGCAGCGGGCCCTGGAAGCCATGATGAAAAAAGACTCCGACCTGGTGGGTGTCCGTGACGGAGATAATTTTATTGGCACCATCAGCTGGGAGAATATTAAAAAACACATTAATAGAATCAGTGGTGATCAAACCTAATGGAATTTGAAATGGAAAGATTCATATCTGCCCTGTTTGATCGCTCTCCGCCGCATGCCGTGGAGCACCTTCAACTGGTGTTAATCCCCTTGACCATTGCGTTTATTATTGCTTTTCCCACCGCAGTCCTATTAACCCGGCGGCGCTTTATCAAGTACACGGACAGGGTAATGACCTTTTTCAACATGGGGCAAACGATCCCTCCACTGGCCGTAATCGCGATTTTCTTCCCGTTCCTGGGACTGGGACGGGCCCCGGCCCTTTTTGCTCTGACTATCTACGCCTTGCTTCCCATCGCCCGCAATACTCTGGCCGGTCTGAAGGGAGTCCCCCAGGATGTCAAGGAAGCAGCCAGGGGTATGGGCATGTCTGAATGGGAAATGCTTTTTAGGGTAGAAATACCTCTCAGCATGCCGGTAGTAATGGCCGGGGTTAAGATATCAGTAGTTTTAACCTCGGGAACCGCCGCCCTTGGCGCTCTGGTCGGTGGAGGTGGCATGGGTGCAGTAATCTTTGCCGGTATCGATTTTTTCCGGGCTGAATTGATTGTCGCCGGCACCCTGATCATCGGGGTCATTGCCATAGTTTTAGACCGTATGCTTACCCTGGTCGATAATATCCTTACCCCGCCGCATTTGAAAATGTAAGGTGGGGTAATGGTTTTAAAAATAAGTAACAATTATTAATAACAGATAGGGGGGATTGCAAAAAAGAAGAGATAAACTGCTTTGTATTGTTTAAATTTAAAATCAAAAATTAATCAAGGGGGTAAAAAACATGAAGAGTATATTTAAATTTGCAGTTTTAGTATTGGTGATCGGCCTGCTTTCCATGGCCATAATTGGTTGTGAAGCAGATGAAGAAGGGGTGGATGAAGAAGAAGAGGTGGATGAAGAAGAAAAAGGCACTGTTGTGGTTAGTTCTAAAACATTCCCTGAAGCCCTGACCCAGGGTTGGATGACTTACTACCTGCTAGAAGACCGCGGTTACGATGTAGTTAATGAAATCGGCCTTGGCGAAGTCGCGGTAATCCGGCCGGCCCTGGAATCGGGCGAAATCGACCTTTACTGGGAGTACACCGGAACCGCGCTTTTTAACGTGATGGGCTATGAAGGCGATGAGCTGCCCGCCGGGGAAGAAGAGACTTTCCAGACCATCCATGATTACGACCTGGAAGAAAACAATATTAAATGGCTCGATTATGCCCCGGCAAACAACACCTTCGTCTTGTTTGTCACTGAAGAAACCCAACAAGAATACGGGTGGGAAACCCTGTCCGACTTGGCCGAATATGCCCGCGATCAAGGCGGTGCTTACGGCAGCATAGCAACTCCTGCAGAGTGGGTCGAAAGGGATGACGGTATGGTTCCTTTCCAGGAACATTATGATTTCGAATTTGCCGAGGTGGTCGAAGTGGAACTTGGCCTGGCTTATCGGGCCGTGGAGCAGGAAGAAGCCTTAATCGGCGTTGGCGATGCCACCGAAGGGCGGATTATCAAGTATGATCTTCAAATTCTCGATGACGACAAGGATTTCTTCCCTGCTTACAATGCCGCCCCGACCGTCCGCCAGGAAGTCTTCGAAGCAAACCCTGAACTGGAAGATCTGTTAAAAGAAATTTCTTCCCGCCTGGATTTGGAAACCCAGACCGAGCTTAACTTAAGGACAGCTGTTGACGAGGAAGACCCGGAAGATGTGGCCCGGGATTTCCTGGTTGAGGAAGGGTTGATTGAAGAGTAAGCTTGCTCAATTGACCTATACAATCTAGCCAAAACACCTTTTAAAAGGGCTTCTTTATAAAAAGAAGCCCTTTTAATACCAACAAAAATTTAAACGAAGGCATGTCCGCGCTTATGATTCATGTATAGTCATACTCAAAACTTCAGTTTCCTGGACATGAGCTGCTTTCTGCCAATATAAAAGTGTTTACTTATGTTTGATAAACTTCATCATCTGCCCTGTCTGAAATCACTATTACTCTCATCGTTTTATCATTTTTCCTGGTAAAAAAGAACTCCGGCAAAAGCGACAGCAGCGAAGAGGAAGCAGACCAAAAAACCGAATCTGTAAGCATTAAGAGTATAAATTCGGGCTCCTTCAACTAATGTACCGTCCCAGCCAAAATCGAGCACAAAACCAAATAGGGGTTGTAAAATTGCCATGCCTAAAAAAACTCCGATATTGACCGCGGCTGTTACCGAGCCGGTATAACCGGGTAAGCTTACCTCCCTAGCCATCGGGAAACTGAGGACTGTTGTAGATCCACCGGCACCAAGGAAAAAGCTTAAAACATATAGCAACCAGATCGGCAGGATCCCTCCAGGCCAGGCTGCGAGGACCAGCCAAAAAAGAACGCAGCACAAAACCAAAAACAAGGCCGGAATTTTTCTGGAACCGATCCGGTCAGATATGAGGCCTGCCAGGGGAGCTGCTGCCATATAACCTACATAAGTAAATATCATCATTAAAGAGGCCCGGGCTACCTCCAGGCCGTAGACGTGGACCAGGTAGGATACTCCCCAGGTTCCGGAAAAAACAATGAAGCCTCCATAGGTGCCGAAATTAATTAAAAATGGGGACCAAAGGCGCCGGTTTGAGAGGGCTGCCGCAACTTTTTTCAATGAAAAATCCTGTTCATTTTCCTCCGGATTACTATTTCCTATTTTACTTTCCAAACTAGGTCCGCTTTTTAGTGGCTGATTGCGAACATAAACAAAGCAAATCATTGCCGCTAAAAAAGTGGCAGCTCCCATATATATAAAAGAATTGCGCCAGCCAAAAAGGTCCACTGCAAAAGCCAGCGGAGTAGCGCCAAGCAAAGCCCCGGTGCCGCTAACTAAAAGAGCCAGGCCGGAAACTGTGGCAAATTCAGTGCTTTTAAACCAGGAGGCCTGGAATTTTAAAATATTAATTAAGACAACCGAACCGCCAAGTCCGATTAAAAGTCGCCCTGCAAACACAAGCGCTGCGTTCGGAGCAAACCCGATACATACCGAACCGGCTGCCATGGCCAGCCCGGTTAAAAGAGCAATTTTTCTCGGACCCAACCGATCTACCAACATGCCTCCGGGTATCTGCATAATCACATACATATAAGTATAAGCAGCTGCCAGATTGCCCAATCCGGCCCCGGTCAAAGTAAATTCAGCTGTAAGTAAATCGGCCACCACGTTGAATGAAACTCGGTGAAATGAAGTAATCAAGTGAAGCGACACCAAAAAAAGCCACATAATCCAGCGGATTTGCTGATCATAACTACCCGGGAAAACCCGTCCTGTTCCAAGATTATTCATCGCTGTACCCCCTGGCAATCGCTGCGCGCCTGGCAGCAATCCTGGCCATAATTACCGGGCGCAGTTCGGCAATCAATATGCCGGCAAATCAACATGGCTCCAATAAACTTGCGCAATGCAAATATTTTATCCCAAAACAAAAAGGAAAATATACCGGCAAACACAGCTCCGAGAGATAGGACCAAAGCCGCATGGCTAGAAAAAATATGGCGCTGGGCAATATTTTGGGTAACAAAAGCACCCTCGGCCAGGATCATTATTTTGTTTAAACCTATTTCCTCCATAAATTGGCCTTCACAAAATATTGCCCGCCCTGCAGTAATATTTTAGCAGCCGGACAAAATAATGCAAAGATATCAACTTTGATTAATAAAGTAAATCCAGAATTGTATAAAGTAAAACCCGGGTGGAATCGACCATGGTATCTATCTCCACATATTCATCGGCAGCATGGTAATTAGCCCCGTCAGGCCCAAAAAGCACTGTGGGGATTTTTAATCTCGAGGCTATATGGTTGGCATCGGATTCAGCCTTGAAGTAGACGGACTGCAGTTTCTTTTTTAATATTTCTTTACTGCCCTGCTGAAGCGAACGAACCAGGAAATTATCTTCACTAACCGTCCAGGGCCTATAAAATGCTTCCGGGTGAGGCAAGTCACGCAATTTAACTTCAACTTCGCTCTCAAGGTTCAGCTCATCGATTATTTCTTTTACTTCCCGCAAAGCCTGATCGGCATCTCCTTCAACCGTGTGCCTGTAAACTGTAAAAGTCGCTTCTTCCGGAACCAGCAGGTATTTTTCTCCACCCCGCAGATTAGTCATGCACATGGTACCATCCCCCAGCAAAGGATGAGAACCCAGATTAAGTTTTTCGGAAAGGGCGTTAATAACCCGGGCAGCATCTTCCACCGCGTTGATTCCTTTTTCCGGGTTGGCCCCGTGGGCTGATTTACCTTTAACTTTGACATAATAGACAGCCGTACCTCGACTGCCTAGAGCCACACAGGGGAATTTTTCATCACCGGGGGCAAAGGGGCCGGTGGGTTCGGAAATAACGGCGTAATCACAGTCGTTTACAAGGCCATCCAAAATCGTGTAGTGCGTCCCCAGGCCAAAAGGTCCTTCCTCATCACTGACCGCAGTGAATACAATATCACCAGACAGCTCCACACCGGCTTCCACAAGCGCCTCCAGTAAAAATATACATGTAACTACACCGGCTTTCATATCCAATGCACCCAGTCCATACAAACGGCCATCTTTTTCAATACCTTCATAAGGATCAACGGTCCACCCGTCACAAAGGGGAACTGTATCAACGTGGCCATTTAGAAGCATCCTTGGCCCACCGCCTTTACCCGGAAGGCGGACAACCAGGTTTTCTCCTTTAAACCCGGTTATTTCATTTTCTTCATAACGGTGAATTTTAGTCTGCAGACGGTTATAGTAGGACAAACGGCCGCGCAGGTAATCAATAATCTCTGCTTCTTCAAAAAAGGGGCTCTTGATATTAACCAGTTCCTTCAAAAGTTTAACCATATCGTTTCGATCTATTTTTTCTTCTGCTTTCCGGTACAGCTCCCACTTTTTTTTCACTTCGCTCCACCTTTCTTAAAGAATTTTTCCTTACTCCTCACTCCTCATTTACCCGTTCCCGTCGCACTAATTCTACCGCGATATAGGAGGCGACATGATTGGGCATAGTCCCCGGCCCGAACCCGGCATCATAACCAAGCTCTATCGCCAGTTCATGGGTGATCCGCGGGCCGCCGCAGATAAGCAGCACTTTGTCCCGTAAACCTTCGGCTTCTGCCAGTTCAACCAGTTCAGTTAGGTTCTCCAGGTGAATATTTTTTTGGGTTACCACCTGGGAAACAAGCACCGCATCAGCTTTAAGCTCAATCGCTTTAGCTAAAAGATCGGCATTGGAAACCTGGCTGCCCAAGTTGTAAGCTTCAATCTCGGGGTACTTTTCCAGGCCGTATTCCCCGGCGTAACCTTTCATATTAACAATAGCATCAATTCCAACCGTATGAGCGTCGCTACCAGTGCAGGCGGCCACCACTACTATTTTTCGCCCAAGTTTTTCTTTGATTAAATCATTTACTTCTTCAAAGTTTATCGCTTTATGTTCCCGCTTGGGGATTTTGATCGCGGAATAATCAACCCTGTGGGAAACATGTCCATAAACAATAAAGAACGAAAACCCGGCTTTCAAATCGGCCATTTCTGTAACCGTAGGAGTTTCCAGGCCCATTCTCAAGGCCAGTTGCCGGGCTGCTTCCCTGGCTTCATCTCCGGCCGGAACCGGAAGGCTAAAACTTACCTGGACCGCTCCATCATTCAATGTATCCCCGTAGGCCTTTACCTTGCTCAAATCAACTTCCATTTCAGGAAAGCCCCCCTTCCGTCGGAATCGAACCATTCAAAAACAGTTCAAAAAAGGGATTGTAATATTTTTCTTCTTTGCCAACAACCCCGTCTTTTCCTTTGCCGCCTTCTGCAGTTCTTTTAATATCGGCAAAAAACCCCTGTTCCAGCGCTGATTCCAGGCCAATCTTTTCTATCTCCTGCAGTATTTCACAGGTTTCATCGAGCAGGTGAACGGCCCGGGCCTGGATCCTGCCATCTTTTTTAATCATTATTTCATCACCCAGGTGCCGGGCATTATTAAAAATATATTGACCGTTGGCAATGCTTAAATAGCGGTCGCTGATATAGGGAGTATGGATCGCTTCGGTAGGCATTCCCAAAAGTTGGATTTCCTGGCCGGTGAGAACTGAAACAAAATTAAACATCCCATTAATCAGGTAGGTCTTAAATATATCCCCGGTTACATGCTTTGTCGGCGGCATGTATTTCAAAGGCGCCCGGGGAAAAAGCTCCCGGCAAAGTTGAGCCTGGGCAATTTCCATCAACAACCCATCTTCCATATCCGGGTTAATTTCAAAAGCATGCCCCAGGGCTATCTGTTCTTCGCTAAGCCCGGAACGCAAACCAAGTTGTTCGTTAATAAACTGGGAAGCGATAACCATGTGGCCTTTTTCATAAGCATCAGTGGTGGTTAAATAATTATCTTCCCCGGTATTAATCACTATCCCAGCATAAGCATTAATCATCCGGGAAAAGTGCTGATCAATAAAAGTGCGTTTCATATTTATATCACGGAATAAAATCCCGTACAAGGCGTCATTTAACATCATATCGAGGCGCTCTACTGCACCCATTACCGATATTTCCGGCATACAAAGACCTGATGCATAGTTTACCAGTTGGATGTAACGCCCGGTCTCTTCACCGGCTTCATCCAAAGCTTCCCGGACAATCCGAAAATTTTCCTGGGTAGCATAAGTACCGCCAAACCCTTCCGTAGTCGGTCCGTAAGGCACATAATCTAGCAAACTCTGGCCGGTATGCCTGATTACCGCAACAATATCGGCTCCCTGCAAAGCGGCAGCTTTGGCCTGGGTGGCATCTTCGTATACACTTCCGGTAGCCACAATTACGTACAAAAGCGGCTTATTGGGCTTGGCCGCTTCCTGCATCTTTTGTTCCCTTTTCCCCCGGGTTACCCTGATTTCCGTCGCAGCTTCAAGGGCCAGTTTATCGGCAACTTCCTGCATCTTTTCACCTGGCGCGTCAGGAATGTCAGTAACTGTAAATTTGCCCTCTTTTAAAGCTTCCGCAATTTCCTGCGGAGATTCATCCCGGTCAATAATCGCATTAGCCAGCCAGGGAACCAGTCCGCGCCCCAGTAAGCCTGCTTCCTGCAGTTTTTCCTCCATAACATTAGCCAGGGGGACTCCCGCTTCATCCACACCGTCAATGCCAAGCAGCCTGGCTGAAGCTCGTTCAATGGTGGTCGTGGTATAATCACTAATCCAGGAGTGAAGCTGCCCTGCTATCTTACCTGCAGTGTCCCTGGCTAAATCAACCTTCTTTTGGTCAAATACGAGTTTTTTTTCCAACAGCTTCCTTAACCTCCCTCTATATTTCAATTAAGTTTTTTTCATATTCCAGATCAAACACCGGGCATGGATTTAAGGCTTCGCGCATCCTTTCAATAAACATTTTCGGGTCGTAGCTCTTTCCCGAAGGGTCAGTCGGATTTAGGGTTACGGCCAGCAAATTGATTCTATTCAACACGTAAAACTGCCCGCCTTGATTCAAATAGCGGTAATAAATTTCCGGGGAAATAAACAGTCTGGACGCATCCTGAACTAGCACATCCGGTACGTCTGAAAACAAATCCATAATATCTTGCAGGAAATTATCAACCAGGGCCCCACCAAAAACCAGGGCAGCTGTTTCAGGGCGACTTTTATCAATTAACTTTTCTCCGGCCAGCAGGGGAATCTCTTCCTTAAGTATTTCGACTTCGTAACTTTCTCCTTTGCGGTGGAGTATTACAGCGTTGCCTTTTTTCAGGCCATTTTGCGCTAAATCACGGACAAGAGAATTTTCGACAGTCGGGGTTGTAAGAAGTTGTTGTCTGAAGCTCGTTTTCTTGACGACATCTTCCATAGTCGGTCCCAGGGAAGCCCCGGTAGCCAAAATTGTCCCGCCTGAGACCGAAGGTGAAGCGGAAGCAAGTCGGTTTATCGCCCCGTCTACTAAAACCTGTTCAGCTCCATAGCCAAGCATTTTATCAATGAGCAACCTTAACCCCTTCACACTGCCGGGGCCGGCCAGTTCAACCATGCCGGCCTCTTTCACCAACCCTAAACAAACAGACCCCAGCGGGGTGAAAACAGAACTTTTTTCCATTAATTGCAGGTCAGCTTCGGCAGTATCGAAACAAGCTTCAGCGGTAGCAAGATAAGCTCCTTTCGGTGCAAATATGCGAGGCTTTTCTTCAAGGGTCAGCCGGTCAAATCTTTCCCCGTCATAGCCGGATGAAATCAACCCTAAAACAATCTTCGATTGATCGAACTTATTAACCAGGTAATTAAAGGTAACCGTTTTACCTACATTCTTGGTTAACCCCACAATTGCCGTGGCTTTAAAGTTTTGTTTTTCCACCAATCCGTATAAACTGGACATATTTCACGACCTTATAAAATATTGGTTAAAAATGATTCTACTGCAGCTGAGACTCATTAATGGGACGTTGTTGCGGTTAAATTCGGCTTCTTAATTTTTGGTATTGCTATATATTTAGAACCCGCAAATAATCCATCAGCAGTAGAATCACTTATAGTTTACTAATTCACAGTAAAAAAATCATTGGATCTGAAGGCTAAAAATTTACACAATTATTTGTACAGCTTGTATATAACGGCAGGAATAAGGGGCTACATCTTGAATTAAAACATAACGCATTTTAATAATAACCGGTTGATTCAGGCAACCCTGAATGGTGATCAAAATATGCGATTTACTGTAAAAGAAGCCCTGGAAATGGAAATATTCCAGAAGTGCCGCCTGCTTACCGGAAAAGGTGGACTACAAAATAAAATACGGTGGGTCAATATCTTAGAAATTCTGGATGATTTGAGTCATATTGAAGCCGGAGAATTTTTAATCACTACCGCTCATGGCTTCAATGTCCAGGATAAAAGGATGCAGCGCAGCATGATCGAACTTTTTGCCTCGAGAAAACTTGCGGCAGTAGCGATCCAAACCGGGCACTATATTAAAGAAATCCCCCCTTCCTTCATTCGTTTTGCTGAAGAATATGATATTCCACTAATTGAAATCCCCCCTGATCACAGCTTTAAAAGTATCACCCGCTCCCTGATGAACGAACTGGTGAGTTATGGTAAACCTGTCGGTGAAACCAGGACTCAAGATTATAGTAACTTTCTTCTTGAATCTCAGCTAAATGAAATGAAGAAATTGTGGAACAATTTATTTACCAGTGAGCTCCCGGAAAGTTTACATGTCGAACTGGAAAGGTACGGCATAAAAAGCAGAGAACCTCTTGTGGTTTTAGAATTAAGCATTAACAGGGGCGAAAAAGAACAAGCAGATTCCCGGGGCTCAAGCGGATCAAGTTTGATGGCCCAAACAGAAAAAACCCTGGCCGGAATCCTCATGCAGCGCCATATTAATTTTCTGGTCGGTCCTTATGAGAAACACCTGCTATTACTGGTCCAATCGAATCAACTTACCCGGCCAACCAAAAACCACGATCGCGCTACCTGGGATCTGGTTTTCGTCTCTAAGCTGCTTGATGAATTACAACTTTTATTTCCGGGTTGCGAGATCCTCATTGGTGCCAGTAATATCCGTAATCATATCGGGGAGCTAAATACAGCCTGTTACGAAGCAGGAAAAGCGCTATATGCCGCCAAATTGGGGCTGTTTGACGGCTCCAGGCTTGTTTCTTATAAAAACCTGGGGTTGTACCGTTTGATTATGGACGTAAAAAACATTGAAACTTTAAAAGAATTATATTTTGCAACAATTGACCCCCTGCTTAAGTACGACCGGGATAACAGGGGCTCGCTGCTGGAAACCCTGAAAGTATATCTAAAACACTTCAATATCAAAAAAGCCTCCGAGGAAATTTTTGTTCATCGTCACACGATGCGTTACCGGTTAAGGCAAATCGAATCTTTAACCGGGTATAACCCCCTGATTCCATCAGATACAGTCCAGTTGAATCTAGGCCTGCAAATCTATTATTATCTCGAACGCTTGAACCTTTTAGAATAACCTTTCCCGGAACCCGCCTAAAAAATAGCCGTTTCATAAGAAAAGGCCTTCTATCGCTTAAGGTGGAAAGCCTTTTTTGCTAAACAAGATAATATATAACCCGGATCACGATCATTCAAACCGGCTTGCCGGCTAACCCGGAAACACTTCAATCATAGCCCAGTTTTTGCTATTGTTTACCTGTCCCACGCTATAGGCAAGAGGGGATTCAAATAAGGGACCGTCAGTTACCAGGGTGTGCGCTTCCCCGGATTCGCCGCAGGGAGAGATGCCTTTTTCCAGGCAGTAGTAAATATACTCTTCATCGACCACCTGGCCCAACCAATTTACGATGGCCGCCTGCTTGGCCTCCCAGTCAATCGTCCACTTATCCCAGTGCTCGCCGGCGAGCGCCTGGTACGTGCGATCCACCCACGGCTTCGTCAGGTCGACGATCGTGTAGTAGTAGATCGGCGCGTAGGCGGCCTCCTCCTCAGAGAGGATCCGCTCCGCCTCACGGTAGAGCTCCGCGCGCTCATCGGGATCGGTCAGCCGGCCCGCCTGCGCGGTGAGCTCGTCGAACTCGCTCGGCTCACACGCGCTGCAGGTCTCGTCCACGCAGTTGCGGCGAAGGCGATTCGCGCCCTCCTCGCAGTTGAAGACCTCGTGGAGCCAGTTGTTCTGGTCGGCGTAGTCCGCGCACCAGCCCAGGCGCCACACGTGCGCCATCTCGGCCAGCGGCGTGGTCTTCTCGATGGTGTCCAGGTAGACGCCCCACTCCTGGTTCTGGATCTCGATGTCGACGTTCAGCGTGCTGCTCCACATCGAGCCGATCGCCTCGGCGATGGCGCGGTGCCCCTCGCTGGTGTTGTGCATCAGCGTGATGGTGGGGAAGCCCTCGCCGTCCGGGTAGCCAGCCTCAGCCAGCCACTCCTGGGCCATCTCCGCACCCATCTCCGGGTCCAGGGCCCACGGCGCGATGTCGGGATCGCTGGCCGTGTTGCCGAAGATGCCCTCGGGAGCGAAGGTGTTCGCGGGGAGCTGCCCGCCCTTGGTCACGTTCTCGATGAGAGAGACGCGGTCGATCGCGGCAGAGAATGCCCTGCGCACCAGCGGATCGTCGAACGGCGGCTTGTTATTGGTGAAGCCGTAGTAGTAGGTGCACAGGTCCGGCGCGATGGTCAGCTGCTCGCTCAACTCTGGATCCTCGCGGACGCGGTCCATCTCCTCCAGGGGTGGGCCAGGGTAGGCGTTGTCGAGCTCGTTGTTCTCGTACAGAGCCATGGCCGTGGAGGCCTCGGTGACCATGATCGCCTCAATGCGCTCGATCTGCACGTTTTCGGCGTCATAGTAGTGCGGGTTCTTCACAAACGTCATGTGATCCTGGTGAGCCCATTCGTCCATGACGTAAGGGCCGTTGGTGACGATGAAACCGGGCTCGACCCAGCGGGCGCCCCACTCCTCGATAGCCGGTGCGTAGACGGGGCGGGCGACCCACATGCTGGCGATGCCGGGGAAGTAGCCCGCCGGCTGCCGCAGCGTGAACTCGACCGTGTAGTCGTCAACGGCCCTCACGCCGATGGTGTCGGGATCGGTCTCCTCGCCGGTGTTGTAGTCCAGCGCGCCCTCGATGATGTAGAGCACGTAGGCGTAGTCGGAGCCGGTCTCGGGGTTCAGGGTCCGCTTCACGGCGTACTCGACCTGGTGAGCGTCAACCATGACCGGGTTTCCGTCCTCATCGGTGACGACCTCGGTCTCACCGGTCGCCGGGTCGTGCTGCACCCACGGCACGTCGTCGCGCATATAGAAGGTCCAGACGGTGCCCTCTTCGTTGCTCTCCCACTCGGTGGCCAGCTCGGGGATTACCTCGCTGGTCTCGTCGTCGAAGTCGGTCAGGCCCAGGAAGAGCTGCTCGTCTACCAGAACGGACGTGGTATCCGTGCTCAATGCCGGGTCAACCTGCGGCGGCTCGCCGCCCAGGTTCCAGTTGAGCGTGACGGGCTCCTCTGGAGCCTCGGTCGGCTCCGGCGTGACCTCCACGACCTCCGTCACGACGACTTCCTCGCCCTCTTCTTCGATGATCCTGGTGACCTCTCTCTCCACGACCTCCGGTGTTGGCTGCGCGCAGGCGGACAGCAACACGGTGCCGATCACCACGACCACTAGTGCAATCGACCACTTCTTGTTAAACATGTTCTCCTCCTCTTACGTGAGTCTCGCTATAACGATTGAGTCTCCAATCCTCATTTACGGTTTTCCTTTCTACCATCGCCCTGGCACATCACCTCCTTTCAAGTACGCGACGTAGCCGTACGATTGACAAAACGACCAAATAATGACTGAATCTCGTTGGCTAATTTCGCCAGCCGATCTCGCTAGCCGATCTCGGCCTTGCCCTCCTGCTCGACAACGTGACATGCGCAGAAATGCCCCGCCTCAATCTCGATCAACTCCGGCTCCACCTCGAAGCAGATGTCCCGCGCCGCCGGGCAGCGGCTGTTGAAGTTGCACCCTTTCGGCGGGTTGGAAGGACTCGGAATGTCCCCTTCCAAGATGATCCGCCGCCGCTTCTCCTCAACCTCCGGGTCCGGCACCGGCACCGCCGACATCAAGGACTGGGTGTACGGGTTGAGGGGGTTCACGTACAGTTCGTCGCGATCCGTCAGCTCCATGATCTTCCCCAGGTACATCACCGCCACACGGTCGCTGATGTGCCGCACCATACTCAAGTCGTGCGCGATAAACAGGTACGTCAAGCCCATCCGATCCTGCAGATCCTCCAGCAGGTTGACCACCTGGGCCTGAATCGACACGTCCAACGACGAGATTGGCTCGTCACAGACGATCAAATCTGGATTGAGGGCCAGGGCACGAGCGATACCGATGCGCTGCCGCTGACCGCCGGAGAACTCGTGCGGGTACCGGTTCACGAAATAGGGGTTCAGTCCCACCAACCGCAGAAGCTCCTGCACCCGCTCCCGCTTCTCCTTGCCCCGAGCGATCCGGTGCACCTCCAGGGGCTCTCCGACGATCCCCCCCACCGTCATCCGCGCCAACGAATGGAAAAATATTGACCTCCTTAGGAAGCTTTGTGATATTATGGACCTTAAACTAAGACGGGAACCCGGAACATCGGCTAAACTTATCACTTATGTGAAAGACCGTGCAGGACATGACCTGCGTTATGCAATCGATTCATCGAAATTGCAGAAAGAATTGGGTTGGGCTCCCTCGGTTACCTTCGAAGAAGGATTATCTGAAACTGTTGACTGGTACCTGACAAATCC
>JAWODD010000031.1:0-133110 GCA_046483445.1 Bacillota bacterium
GCTTTGCCGCTTTCTCTGAAACGATGAAGTAACGCTGGTGGGCTCCAAAGGGGCGTTTGTAGCCCAGCACATGATAACGGTGCACATACTCGTTCCAAAGCCGGTTCTCGCTGCCACTCTGCAGCGGTTTTAAAGCAAGGGGTTCTAAATCTTTTGCTGTACCTTCAACCAGCAAACCGGCCTCCGTAGCCAGCCCAAAGGTAATTTTTTCCTCGCGCCTCCCAGCACTGTTTCTATGCCTGGGCGGTAATGTGAGCGACCCTTCGGCTTCAAGCTTGTTAAATAGCTGGTAGCAAGAGGCAGTCTTTGGCTGCCCGGTTGCGGTAACCCAGCCTAAGTTTTCACAGATCGTGTTGGCTAACTCAGTGCGGCTAAGATTCGGAAACATCCGGATGATTTCTTTAACTTCTGTCAAATCCTGCTCACTAAAATACCTTCCGCTGATCAGGGTTTGATTAGGGGACTGGTTCGCCATAGTGCAGGCCTCCTTTCATATTTGCCCACACTAATTATCTCATCTTTAATTTGCCCTGTCCAGCCCTTTTTGCGAAAAATTTTTTTTAACTCCCGCAATCACCGTTATGCGGGGTTATTAATTTCATGCGTCAGTTCTGAAATTTAGGATAAGGCTTTGTATTTGATACAGGCATGGTATAATTAAAGATAAGAACAACCTCAAGACTGGATTACCCGGTTGTTTAAGTTTAGGATCTTTTGTTAGATCAGATTTTCACTGAAAAGAAATTTTAACAGCCAATTTTTATACTTTAATGTTTGGCAGCTCAAGTTTTAAATCAAGCCTGATCAAGAGGGGAGGAAGCGCGGATGAGAATAGTATTTATTGTATTAATGATCCTTCTAGCCTTTGCTGTTGCTGTAATGGCTGCGCAAAATGATGAAATTGTCACTGTTAGTTATCTTTTCGGCCAGGTGGAGCTAAACTTATTTACAGTGATTCTTGGTTCTGTCTTTGCAGGGATCCTGATTATGGTGTTTTTTGGTATCTATCGCAGCATCCATAACTATGTAAAGTCCGGAAGTGATCGTGCCCTGAAAAGGGAGTTACAGCAACGAGTTAAATTTTTAGAAAAAGAAAATAAGAGGTTGGAAGACGAGGTGGGAACCCTTAAGAAAGAACGTGAAAATGCAGCTGAAAAAGCAAAAGCAGAGTTGGAAGCTGAGAGAAATAAGTTACAAGAAGAACTAAACAGGCAGAAGAAAGAACGTGAAAACTCTGCTGAAAAGGAAAAAGAGGAATTAAAGGCTGAAAAGGAAAGGTTGGAAGAACAGTTAAAAAAAGAGAAGGAAGCAAGCGGTAGTCCAGGAGAGCAAGAAGATGTTCCGCAATCACCAAAGCAAAATAAAAGTTTCTGGGATTTTCTAAAAAGATAACGCCAGATAGGAGAAGGGGAATTGCTTAGGGTGTCCTTCTAGATGTCATCTAAAAGATTTAGCTGTTACTTTTGTAAAGCAATATTTTTATGATAATTTTAGTGTCTCAATGATAAACTCCTTATTGTCAGGCTTATGGGCTGTTTCAACACTGGCATGAAATGATTCCATGTCAGTCAGAAAAATAACTTTTGCGCCCATGGTCGGCGAGTCCCCCCGGGTGGCAAACTTTTATTTGCTATTGATATTCTGGATTTGTCAGAAAAATTACACGGGAAGGATTCGTTAAGGCGTTGTAGAATAATTTTCGGACAAAGGAGGAACAGGTAAAATGAAAAAACCACTGTCAGGATTAAAGGTGGTTGATTTAAGCCGGTTTATTGCCGGTCCGTACTGTACTATGAAACTGGGTGACATGGGAGCGGAAGTCATAAAAGTCGAAACTCCCGGCCGGGGTGACGATTCCCGGGCCCTGGGGCCGCCTTTTGTCGACGGTGAATCGGCCTACTATCTTTCTTTTAATCGCAATAAAAAAAGCCTTACTCTGAACCTGCGCGAAGAAAAGGGTAAAGAAATTTTGCGAGATCTAATTGCGGATGCAGATGTACTGGTCGAAAACTTCCGGATGGGTATCACGGAGAAGTTGGGCTTGACCTATGAAGACGTGAAAAAAATTAAAGAAGACATTATCTACTGCTCGATCACCGGTTACGGCCATAATAGCCCTTACAAACAAAAGCCGAGCTTTGACGTTATGATTCAGGGTGAAGCCGGATTGATGAGCATAACCGGCTTTCCTGAAGGGCCGCCGCAAAGGGTGGGCGTTGCCATTGCCGATATCCTGGGTGGTTTTCACGCCGTAGAGGGTATTCTACTGGCTTTGCTGGTCCGCAAGGATACAGGGCAGGGCCAGTTTATCGATATCTCTCTTATGGATTCCATTATTGCTATCCTGACCTACCAGGCCGGCCACTTTTTAGCAACCGGGGAAGCGCCACAGAGAGTAGGCAACCGGCATCCGATGATTACACCCTATGAAAGCTTTGAAACCAAAGACGGTTATGTAATTTTTGCAGTAGGCAACCAGAGGCTGTGGGAAGATTTCAGCAAAGTGCTGGGCAAAGAGGAATTAAATAAAGATCCCCGTTTCTCTGATATGAAAGCGCGGAATCAGCATCCGGCTGAACTTAAAGAGATCCTGGAGGAAATTACCAGGGAGAAAACAACCGAAGAATGGGTTGATATAATGGAAGAAAAAGGGATACCATGCGGTAGGATCCGCAATCTAGACCAGGTATTGTCCGATCCCCACGTCGATGTGCGGGAAATGGTTCTTGAAAAAGATCACCCTACAGCTGGTTCGGTTAAGCTGACCGGGGTGCCAACCAAGCTATCGCTGACCCCTGGCGAGGTCACTTTTCCGCCCCCCACTCTGGGGCAGCATACTGATGAGATTCTTACCGCCTTCGGCTATTCCAAAGAAGAAATTGATGATTTGCGCAGCCGCGGCGTTGTATAATGGTGTTTAAATAATACCTGGGAGCTGTTTAACGGTTGCGAACAGTAGATCTTGATGTGGGCTGGTTTGCCGCAGACTTGCAGAACTATAAACAAGAATCAAAAATGCACCTGCTATCCATCCACGATCACGTCCTGAACTTCCGAGTGGATGGCTGGTCACACCTGCTAATGATTGCCGGGCCGGTTCTGGAAAAAGGACCGGCCACAATCGGCCTAAAGGAAGACGAATTTAGAAAGTTACGCGGTTTTGTCCTCAAGGCGGAGTCCGGCTGGTTTGAACCTGAAAAGATTTTCTTTTACGGCTCCAAATCCAGTTTGCGGCTTAGCTGGCATAGGGGTGAAAAGATTTCTTTTGCACCTTTCAAGCTTTCCGCCCTTGATTTGAAGCTCATTGAGAAATCGGCAAATGCTTACCGCGATATGCTGGGAAAGTCGGGCTTTCCCACCCCGAGCGCCGTTCTCCTCGGATTACCCGGTGGTGAAAGTTATTTCAGACAAAAATTACATCACAATTTTCCAGGCCTGGTGGAATTCTTGATTAACAGGCGCAGGACTGACTTTTTAAGCAGTTGCGCAGAAATTTCCGGTTTAGGACGGGGCGCTTCTCCGACCGGTGATGACTTGATCCACGGCGTTTTGGTCGCTTTTCACTATTTTGTTTTTGATCGGCATTTTACTGAAAGCATGGCGGAAGATTTTTTGAAAATGGCAGAGGGAACCACCTTAATGGGTCGGCACATGTTGGAAACCGGGCGGAGGGGCCTGACTTCAGAAGCGCTGCGGCAGTTTATTCAGGCCTTGGCCCGGGGGAAAGCCACACCTACGTCCCTGTACCGGGTTTTAAAAACCGGATCGCAAACCGGCCACGACCTGGCTGCGGCAGTGCTGTATTTTGTCTTAAAATATATTAAAAGTACTGTTCTATTTTAGATTTATCTTCCTTCACCTGCCTGCTCATATATCATAATAATGGACTCTTTATTCCTGAAAATGCCCTGTTTAGTTCTTTTAGCGCTCCTGTAAATTTGTAATGAGATTATAAGATTATAACATTTATACATTTAATCCGCTTCAAATTTGTATAAATATCATAAAGGAAATAACAGCGTTTCTGTTGAATTATTTCTCATATCAATACTTTAAAAATATAGATATTAAACTGCCGACTGATATTATTTAAAAAATTTACTCACTTATAGCCTTAATAAAAGAATTAAACATTGCATTTTTCTTTTAACTTTTAATACAATACAGCTAAGAGCAACCCAAAAAATCTACAGGCAGTAATTATAAATATCCATGCCAAATTAAAAAAGGAAGACGTTTCCAAGGTTATCGAGGTTCATGCTGATTAGCTCTTAATAATCTTTTTGGAGCGGTAGAATGTTTGGTATAATCGGGAAAAGTAAATAAGAGTATGTTTTTTGTGATTTTGGCAGTTCCTGCTTGAAGAAAAGGGTTGACGGGAAAATGTGAATTTCTTATAAAAATTACGAACAAAAGTGGAGGGTTAATAGAGCCTTTAAGCTTTCACCTGCTGAAAATTGAATATGAATTAAGGGGGCTTATGGCTGGCTAAATCAAGGAGGTGATAGCTTAGACCATTAAGCGCAGCACAATGATTTGTCAGTTCAAATCTAGAGGGAAATGGCGGTCAAGAAGATTTTGCTTTAGTAATGTAAGAGGGTAACGAGGTTTGATTGGGTAACTCTAAAGATTTAAAGATTAGAAATTATGAGGAGGCTATAATGATGTCGAAAAAGAGATTATTTCAGCTGATTGGTTTGTTTGTCGTGCTCAGCCTGGTCCTGGTAGCTTGCGAGACAGAGGAACCGGCTGAGCCTGAAGAACCGGAGGAGCCGGAAGAACCTGTTGAAGAGGAAGTCGATGAGGTAACCCTGGCGATCATGCACTTTAGTGTCATCGAGGGAACTACCTGGTCGCAGGCACAGCACCGTGCTGGAGAGCGCATTGCTGAGAAGTATGATGAGGTTGATTACGTTTACCGGGAAGAAGTCGGTCCCGACCTGTCCGTCCCCTACGCAGAAGATATGATCGATGAGGGTGCGGATATTGTTGTTGGTAATGCTGAATTCATGGGACTGCCCCTAAAAGATATTGCCGATCAATATCCAGATGTTTATTTCGCAGCTGTGGTTGGCAGTGACGTAACCACCGAGCAGAATTTTATCCGTTACTTCCCGAGACAATACCAGGCCCTTTACCTGGAAGGTCTGGTTGCCGGTGCCCTCACTGAGACAAACAACATTGGTATTGTATCGGCATTTCCAGTAGGACAGACTTGCCGTCGCCAGGCCGGCTTCGTCCTTGGTGTTCAGGAAGCGGCTGAAATACTTGGGAAAGATATTGATGTTTATGTAAGATACTCTGGTGACTGGTACCTGCCGGCGGAAGAAAAAGAAATTGCCACGACTCTGGTTGATGAGTACGATGTGGATGTGATCACCCAGCAGACCGACTCTGGTTCTCCGCTAGATGTGGCTGAAGAAGAGGATATTTGGTTCGTAGGGAAAGACATGGACACGGTAGGTTATTACGGTTGGTCGGACACCGACACGGTGGCTATATCCTTTGATACCCGCTGGGAGGTTTTATTCGAGCAGATGGTCGAGGATAAATTAGCCGGTAACTCCAATCCGGAGAACATCGTGTTCCTGGGCATGGAATCCACCATGGAACTGGCCGATGGCAGAGAGGTCCTCACAGTCGACATTAAGAATGACGACGAAATTGGAGTCGATGCTATCAGTCCGGAAGCGTTGCCCCTGATCGAAGAAGAAATTGTCGATCTTATTGAGCAGCGTAGGGAACAGATGATTGCCGGTGAATGGGATCCCTTTACGGAATTTGAACTGGTGTCTAATGGCACCGGCGTAGACCTGGAAGGCCTTCCCGTCCCCGAAGAGGGAGAAGTTGTTAAGCCGGCCGGCGAAGAGCCTTCGGCAGAATGGTTACTGGGATCCTTTAATTTCGATTTAGAGGGCATGACTATACTCGAGTAAGTTTAACCTGCTAACCTGCCGGGGATTGCTTGATAACGACTGATGCGGTCAAAAAAAGATACCCTTCTTCCTTCTGTCTCCATACCGGGGGAAGAAGGGTTGTTTGAGATTTAAAAATAGGTTATATTTTTGTTGCAATTTTTATTTATAGCATTTTATGAAAGATAGGAGAGATTATGCTCATAGAAAATCAAAATCAAGGGAAGAAGGTGCTCGAAGCAAGGGGAATTTGCAAGAGATTTCCTGGTTGTCGTGCCAATGAGCAAATTAACTTCACGATTAAAAAAGGCGAGGTTCACGCTATTCTAGGCGAGAATGGCGCCGGAAAAACAACCTTGATGAACGTTCTCTTCGGACTCTACCAACCCGACGAGGGCGAATTATACTTCAATGAGGTGAAGGTTAATTTTAGGTCACCCCTGGATGCCCTGGAGAAGGGGATTGGCATGGTCCACCAAAAACGAAAGTTGGTCACGGCCCACAGTGTGATTGAAAACATCATTTTAGGCCACCCCCGTGCCGGTAAAATCCTCAGCTTCAAGAAAGCGAAGCGGGAAGTTGCCGAGCTGTGCGAGAAATATGGTTTCAATATTGACTTAGATGCTAAAATTTGGCAGCTTTCGGAGGGACAAAAGCAAAGTGTGGAGATTATCAAAGCCCTCTACCGTGGGGCCGAAGTGCTGATCCTGGATGAACCTACCTCCGCCCTTTCACCACCCGAAACCCGAAATTTGCTGGATTCAATTCGGTCAATGGTGGATAATAACCTGGCGGTGGTTCCCTTTATCACCCATAAATTACCAATTGTTCTGGAAATTAGTGATCGTGTGACAGTGTTGTGTAATGGAAAAGTGACGGCACAATTTGATACCGCAGGGGCCACTGAAAAAAGTTTGGCGAAAAGCATGGTGGGAAGAGAAGTCATCGTCAAGCTGGATCGAGTGAAAGTTGAACGGGGGAAACCGGTTTTAGAGGTCAACAATCTTAGTGCATACAGTGAAAAAGAACAACTGGCATTTAAAGATGTTTCTTTCAAAATTCATGAAGGAGAAATTTTTGGTATTGCCGGGGTTTCAGGAAATGGGCAGGAGGAACTGGCTGAAGTTTTGGCAGGTATTCGCAAGACGGATAGCGGTACTATTTTTCTTAATGGAAAAAATATTACCCATGATTCAACGCTGGAAAGATGGCGTAAAGGGGTCGGTTATATTCCAGCTGAACGCAACGAGGTTGGCTCCATTGGTGATTATTCCCTAATCGAGAATGTCGCTATGAATTACTATTTTGAGGACGAATATGTCCCCAGGGGGATTATTGATTATAAAAGCCTCCGGGAATTAACGCAATCTCTAATTGATGAATACAATGTGGCAGCTTCAGGTCCAGATGTTGTCGCTAAGACGCTTTCCGGTGGAAACTTGCAGAAGCTTATCCTTGCAAGGGTGTTATCTAGAAACCCCCGTTTAATCATTGCCAGTCTTCCTACTCAAGGTCTGGATGTTGGAGCCATTGAATTTGTTCAAAATAAACTATTGCAGGCTAAAAAAGATAAAGTTGCTATCTTATTAATATCTGGCGAAATCGATGAGGCTATAGCGCTAAGTGACTGGATTGCGCCTATTTACGAGGGGAAACTTATGGATCTCATTCCCTGGAGGGACGCCGATCGAGATAAAGTTGGAGCTATGATGGCAGGAATAAAGCCGAAGGTGGAAAGCATATGAAAATTGGCGGACACGAAATAAGGCTTGCCAAGCGCGTTGAGTTGCCTTGGTGGAAAGCTACACTCATATCACTTACCTCAATAGTTGTTGCCCTATTAATTTTCAGCATAATTTTTATTCAGGCTGGTGTCAGTCCGATAAGCGGTTTTACAGAGATCTTTCAGTTTGCCTACCTGTCTCGTGCCGGTTTACCGATGAGCATTAATCGGTCCATATTTATTTTCCTGTGCACTTGCGCCTTTATTATCCCCTATCGTGCGGGTCTTTGGAATATCGGAATGGCCGGTCAGTTCTATGCCGGCGCCCTGGGCGCTTTTACTGTAATGTTTTTGTTTGGAGCCCGGGGTGATCCTAATTTATACATTGCTCCCGGCATTGGCATTCCCCTGATGATGATTGCGGCAATGCTTGCCGGTGGATTGGTCGGGGGGATTGCCGGTTTTTTGCGCGGTCGATTTAACGTAAATGAAATTGTTACCACTATGATGATTAATTCTATCGGGTTCTGGTTTGTATCCTACATGATCAAAGAAGGTGGCCCGTTCATGAACCCGGTAGGACGAAGCGAAAGCTTCAATCTGCCAGTATCGGTACGGGCCCCAGCTTTTTTAGGGTTTCCTTTTACACTGATTGTAGCGCTGCTGTTGGCGGTTCTGTTATACTGGGTTTTTGCCAAAACCCGTGTCGGCTATAAAATTAAATCTTACGGTCTTAATCCTTTAGCCGCTAAATACTCCGGGATCAACCCTTCCCTGATCCCGGTTCTGGCTTTTGTCCTGGGAGGAATGATCGCCGGATTGGCTGCCTATCATTACTTTGGTGCAGTACCGGGGGTTTTCAAGATTGCCCGCAATTATGCCGAATTTGGGGATCTGTCTTTTTACGGTATTATTTGTGGACTAATTGCATTGGGTAATCCCCTGGCGGCAATTCCCGTTTCACTGCTCTTTGGAGGATTAACCAACGGGGGAAGATATGTCCAGGGTAGTTTGCAGATGGATTTTGGGGTGGATTATGCCCTGTTAGGCATAATGATGATTACCATGGTGGTATTCCAGTTTTTCTATCGGTACAAAATTGTTTGGATCAAACCCGAGAAGGAGATTTCAGATGTGGGAACTATTCGTTAGAAGCTTAGATGCTTCAATAGTTTTAGCTATAGCAGCGCTGGGTGAACTTATCGGTCAGCGTTCAGGGGTTTTGAATGTAGGTATAGAAGGCGTGTTGCTGTTCGGAGCTACCGCTGGATTCATTGTGGCACAAACCACAGGCGATCATATGAACGGTTTTCTGGCAGCTATTGCCCTCGGTGCCCTGATCGGTTTGCTGCACGGGGTCTTTTCAATCAGCCTTGGTGTGGACCAAGTGGTCAGCGGTATGGGAATATGGATCCTGGGCTTTGGCCTAACCACATATATTGGCAGCCCCTATACCGGGCCTTTAGGTATGGGACGGATTTCTAGAATCGGTGGTTTGCCGCCGTTTTTTTACGTTGCTGCCGCCCTGATTATTTTAACCTGGTTTGTTTTAAACAAAACTAGCTTGGGGTTAAAAATTCGATCAGTGGGTGAAAATCCTGAGGTGGCGGAAGTATCCGGGATTAGTGTGGTCAGGATCCGTTATCAGTGCGTTATTGTCAGCGGTATGCTGATGGGGCTCGCCGGAGCGGTTTATTCCTTAAGTTACAACCCGGTTTGGAGTTACAATTTGATAATGGGATGGGGTTTTATTGCCCTGGCCCTGGTTTTCTTTTCGATGTGGAATCCCTTTATCCTGCTCGGCGGTTCAGTGTTATTTGGCGCCCTGTGGCAACTTGCCCTTAACCCTGAATTTGTGCTGCCTGGAATCATGTCACGTTACCTCTGGAGAACGGTGCCTTTTGTGATAACTCTAGCTGCCTTAGTATTTATGTCAACCAGGTGGTTCCGAACCCGCTTTGGGGCTGCTAAACCGGAAGCTTTGGGAATGCCCTATAAAAGGGAGTAGAAAAAATTGCCAGGAAAGTATGCGCACAAAGGGTTTGCGGTTCCAACGAGCAGACCCTTTTATTTTACCTGACTTTTTATGTTCAGAACTTTTTAAATAATCCATTCTTAGGTTAAACTGTAGGGTGCGGTGTAATTAATTTTACAGGACTGCTTTCTCCGGTCAGATTATTGCAGGAATGAAGCTTTGAATATCTGAGTTAATCTAGGGAGTAGGCCAGGTCTATAATATTCCGACCAAAATATTCGGTAATATTTATTGGGAATTAAAATGCTTACCTCGAGCCCTGGGGATCCTAAAGGCAGCTTTGTCATTTTCCGATTTTGAAAAAGAAGAAAATGGCGTTATTTTAGATCACTTCAGTGTTGTCCAGGCTGAATGGATATCAGAAGATTTGCTTGTTTTTTTCCTTGTATTTTGCTCCAGTTTGTGATAATTTAAAGTTAATTATTTCTCTGTATTACAGAGTTGCTTTAGGAGGCTTTATTTAATGCAAGGTACTGTTAAATGGTTTAACCCTCAGAAAGGGTACGGTTTCATCGAAAAAGAAGATGGGAATGATGTTTTTGTTCATTATTCAGCAATTCAGGAAGAAGGATTCAAGACATTAGAAGATGGTCAGGAAGTCGAGTTTGAGGTTGTAGAAGGCGACCGCGGACCACAAGCAACAAATGTGGTGAAATTATAAGAAGTTGCTTGTAATTATTGCCGGCAAAAAATTGCCGGCTTTAATTTTGGGTAGCAGGGGGACGGGGTACCTGCTACGGCAAATCTATCAGATTTAAGCTGTAAACTGCCTTTTGTTTCTTTTGCCGATTTAGTTTAGCTTGGTTATGCCTTTATTTTTCCAAACTGTTCCTTATTAGAGTTTTTACCTATCGATTTGGAAAACGGTTATGGAGGGGTTGGTGTGCTCCTTGTAGCAAGCACCCCTTCCCTCCGCCACCCAGGCGCTTTATTTTGTTGCATACGTAGTAAATTAGAAGAGGCAGCTACTAAAGGCAGTGTTTTAACCGATTAGAACCAGGCCGTAAACAGCAGCCATTTCTATTTCACCGGCCTTGTTTCGCCCGGTTTGGTTATTTTCTTTCCAGCCGGCTCTTGCTTTTAACTTCGAAACATTGATGCCAAAACCGGACATGGAAGGGCGGGAGCGGCCGGGGTTGCGGCATTCGCTATTTCTCTCCAGGACATTGCAGTCGGTATAAGCGGAGCAGAAAAGCTCCTTGCAAGAACCACCGGCAAAGCCTTTGGAATTGGGATAACCGGTCTTAACTGCTTCTTGCTCGATGTCAGCAATCACTTCATGAAGCATGCGCATAATATCTTTGTATTCATGCGAAAGCAGGCTTTCTTTAGGAACTTCAATCTTGACAAAAAGAGCCTGGTTATAGGATTCCAGCCATTTTCTAAAGGCTGGAGGACCGGACACGTTTGGTGGGCATCCGGGTGAAGCGCCGTAATTGTGGCAGCCCGGATCACTGCATACCTTGGCCAGTTCATCTTCTACATAAATATCATTTGCCGGGATTAATACTGCATCAACCGCTCCTTTTCCAACCTGCAAGGCCATTTCAACGAGTTTTTTTTCGATTTTAATTCACCTCCGGTAACATTACCCTTGAGTTAATTTTAGCATTAAGTCAAGAATAATTATAACCCAAGATTGATGAAAAAGATTTCTTAACTTTAAAGCTTATGCTGATTAATCGAATGAACCTTAAAGCCAACTTTTTATGGCATCGGCTTGTCCGGGTTAGGGCTTGTGCTTTTTTAAGTTCCCATTTGTGCCATTATCCTGCGAAGGTTACCGCAGTCTGAACTTATGGCAAATGGTAAAAAGTAAAGTAATGTATTATTTATCCCCATAGCATGGAAACAGCAGCTTGCCCAAGTGTCAAAATCATTTGAAGGAAATTTAAGTTCTAAACGAAGCTGCCGGCGAAGATTATTTCAGTGAAGATTAAAATTTAACAGGAATTTAAAATATATCCCATAAAATTGCCACTGCCGACTATTATAATGTAGTCTAAAATAAAATGGCTGGGAGGTATTTAAAATTAAGAGGTTTACACTATTTTCAATGCTAATTGTAGCCCTATTGGGATTTTTAGTTATTGGATGTGAACAAGAAGAAGAGTCGGTTGAGGAAGAAGAAGTAACAGGAGAAGAAGAGATAGAGGGTAACGAAGTTGAAGAAGAGAATGGCTTTGAGGAAGCAAAGCCGCAATTGGAGCAGCAGTTGAGGCAGGAAAAGGAACAGGAGTTTTTAATGGAACATCTTGAAGATTTAAAAGAGGAAAGTGATGTTGAAAAATACCCTGAAGCAATAGATGAAGGAGAAGATGATACCGTGGTTGCAAGGGTTAATCAGCAAGAAATACTTTTTGAGCAGTACCGCCAGGAAGAAGAACAATATATGCAAATGATGGCCCAACAAGGGATGGATCCTGAAAGCTCTGAAATGGAAGAAATGTTGGAAGAGGTGCGGCCTCAGATTTTGGACAGTTTGATCGATAGTAAACTCTTAGAGAAGAAAGTAGAAGAGGAAGGTGTCACTGTAAGCGAAGAGAAAGTAGACGAGGAGTACCAGGCGTTTGTGGAGCAGTCCGGTGGTGAAGAAGCACTGCAAGAGCAGATGGAACAAGCAGGGGTTACAGAGGAGGAGCTAAGAGAAGATATGGCGTTTCAGCTTAAGATGGAGACCTATATGGAGAACTACATCGAGGAAAATATTGATGAAGATGAATTGGAGTTCTCAGAAGAGGAGTTGAGAGAGCTATATGAAGAGATGCAGGAACAGCAGCAGCAAATGGAGACGGAAGTAGAAGAAGAAAATTAATGACAGGGAGTAGGACAGCGAATGGAAGGATGCAGTGCTAGCTGTTTTCTGATCCATAATCAGCGAAGTTAATTAAATACAGGCTTGTAACACTGCCTGCATTTCATTTTTGCCGGGTTTTTAACCCGGCTTTTTATATGCAGTGAAAAGTGCTTTCCTTAAAACCCCAAAACTCATCCACATTGTTTCAGAAGACAGCAATAGATGGAGAGGTGGGAGGAATAATCCGCGTAGCAGGTACCCCGTCCCCCTGCTAACTTTATTTTTCGTCTGCCTTTATCATAGTTTTAGTTTTTTCATCCAGGTTGTATTTTCGCAGAATTAGTAGGCTTATAACCATTAATATAGCCGGGAGCAGGGTGAAGCCAAACTGCACACCGAACATGGCCAGATCCGGCTGGGCAATTAAAAGACCTTCTTCGGCTTCAATGTAACCGGTTAAAGCCAGGATGGCGGCAAAAATGGCCGGTCCTACGGCAAAACCACCTTTCTCTCCGGCCATCCAGATCCCGGTATATGAACCGGCGCGGCGCAGCCCGGTATGTGCAGTTTCCGAGCTAATTGTATCAGGAAGCATAGAAAAGGGAAACAATTGGGTTCCGGCATAACCGGATCCCATGATGAATACAAACAGATACACTTGCCAGAGGGCATCCGGATTACTGAACATTAACAGCAATCCACCAAGAGCAAAAAGAATTATACAGGCCTTGTAGCCTGAAAGTTTGCCAAAACGATGGCCAACCCTGGACCAAAAGGGCATGGTAATCAGTGCCGGGCCGATCAAGCAACCGAAGAGGATGCTGGTCTGTTCGGGATCGCCCAGGATATTGGCCGAAAAGAAATCTACCCCGGCCAGCATTACGCCCACCCCCAAAACCTGGGTAAAATAGGCTGCGAGCAGAATAAAAAAAGGCTTGTTTGCGTAAGCTATTCGGGCCTGTTCACGGAAGGAAGATGTGGAGGGAACAGGCCTCACTTTGGGCACATTTTTGGTGCCTATAAATGAGCTGAACATGAAAACAAAAAGAATGATTCCAATTACCAGGCCCATCAGGGCATAGCCATCGCGGCCTCCGCCCCCGGCGTTGACCAGTTCCGGGGCGACAGCGCCTCCAACCAGGATGCCAATGGTCATAAAAACAATTCGCCAGGACATGATCGCAGTCCGTTCATGATAGAGTTCGGTCATTTCCGCGGGCATGGCAATATATGGAACCTGGTAGATGGTGAAAGTGGTGGCGCTCAAGATATAGATAAACAATATGTACCAGATAAGAGCGCTGCCTGAAATGTCGGGCACCGTAAACAAAAGGGCAAAAATTACCGGAAGTGTTAGTGAGCCGGCCAGCATCCAGGGGCGCCTGGCCCCCCATTTTGTAAAAGTCCGGTCAGAGAGAGCGCCGCAAAAAGGATCGGAAATAACATCCCACAGCCTGGGGATAAGCAGGACTATACCGGCTATGGAAGCAGGAATTTCCAGGTGGCGGACCATGAAACTGAGCAGCAGAAGACCGGGTACTGTAGAGTAAACACCGGTGCTCACTGAGCCTAATGCGTAACCGATATGGGTCGACTTCGGCAGGCTGTATTCTTCCTTGTTTTTACCCATGTTTTTCTCCTTTCCAATATTTAATTTCAATTGGTGAAAAGACATTTATTTAATTACCAGTCAACATCTGAAATATTGGATATCTTGACTTAATGTAAGAATTAAACTATAATAAAGAATATGATTAATAGTCAAATTAATTTTACATGAATCCAGACCAGCAGTCAATAGCTGTATGGGATGTACTATGGTTGAGGAGGAAGATCAATAATAGATGGGGCAAAAAGCAGTCGACGGAAGAACAAGGCGCAAAATGGCTAATCGACAGGCCATCTTAAAAGCAGCCAAAGATGTCTTTCTTACTAAAGGATACACTAATAATACCATGATGGAGATAAGCCAAAAGGCAGGAGTAGGCTATGGGACCCTTTACAGCCATTTCAAAGGCAAAGACGATATGTTAAAAAGCCTTATTGCTGAAGTGGTTAGTGAATTTAACAGCATAATTTCCCTCCCCTACCAGCCGGAAACAATAGAAGATGTCGAATTTAGGCAGGTCCGGGAGACAAGGTATTTGCTGCAGCTGGCAATGGATAATCGGCACATACTGCAAATAGCATACGAGGCTATGGGCCGGTCTGAAACGATTAAAACATCTTTAGATGATCAGTTCAAGGTGTATATAGATAAAGCTATAGAAGATTTGTCTTATTTATGCAAAAAGGGGTTGACTAAAGCCGGTCTTAACAAAGAGTTAGCAGCTAAATCGATTGTTTATCTGAGCAAGGAATTCTTCTGGGATGTGGTTTTGGAGAATGAATCAGATATCGAAGCGATCAGCAAAAATATTACAGCCATCTATCTTTACGGTGCCGCTAGCTAGCTGATCTGAATTTAAATCCCCAACTCAAAAACAGGAGGGTTTTCAATGAAAGGTGCCATGCAACCTGAAGGAGTTTCAAGAGAAATGGTTTTGCATGAATTAATGAGTTTTACTGAAAAGGATATAGACTGGAGAACCGGGCGGGTGCTGACCGGCCTTTATGATCCCGGAGAAGAAGCCCATGATTTAGCTGTTGAAGCGTATAACTGTTTTTTAGCCCATAACGCTTTATACGTAAATTTGTATCCTAGCATTGGCAAGATGGAGAAAGAAATTGTAGCATCTATCGCTGAACTGCTGCGCGGCGACGATGAAGTAGTGGGAAATATGACCAGCGGGGGCACAGAGAGTATTTTGATGGCTGTAAAAACGGCACGCGATTGGGCCAGGGAGAATCGCCCGGAAATAAAAAACCCGGAAATGGTCCTCCCGGTAAGCGCACACCCAGCCTTTATCAAGGCTGCTCATTATTTTGGCCTGGATGTGGTGCAAACAGAACTTGATTTAAATGATTACCGGGCTGATTTGTCTTCTTTTGAAAAGGGGTTGAGTGAGAATACAGTTCTGGCGGTAGGATCCGCGCCCAATTTTTCACACGGCTCTATTGATCCGGTTGAAGAAATGTCTGCGCTTGCAAAAAACAGGAGCATCCTATTTCACGTTGATGGTTGTGTAGGTGGAATATATTTATCTATTATGCGGCAAATGGGAGAAGAAGTTCGGGACTTCGATTTTTCCCTGCCCGGGGTAACCAGCATATCCGCTGATCTGCATAAGTACGGCTATACCCCCAAAAATGCTTCGGTTATTCTTTATCGCAACCGGGATCTCCGCCGGTTTGCCTGGTTTGTTTGTTCTTCAACTACAGAATATGTGGTGATTAACCCGACAGCCCAAAGCTCACGAACAGGTGGACCTGTTGCTGCTGCCTGGGTGATGCTTCGTTATATGGGTGAAGCAGGATTCCGGGAAATAGTCAAAAATTCGCAGGAAGCCACCAAACTGATGCTGGATGGAATAGCTGATATTGAAGGGTTGAAAGTGCTTGGTGAGCCGGATATGTGTATGTTTACGATGGCCTCTGATGAGATCAATATTTTCGAAGTAGATGATGAAATGAGCATGCGGGGCTGGAAAATGATTCCGCAGTTTGCCTGTGGGGGCAGCCCCCCAAACCTGCACGTTAGTTTAAGTCATGCCAATGTTCCTTATGCCAAAAAATATGTCGAAGATTTGCATGATGTGGTTGATAGGTTGCGCAGGGAAGGTTCCAGGGTCAATACCGAAGAGCTAATTGCCATTGTAGATGAAGTTGCCGATCAATCGCTGGATGAAATAATGGGCGCAATTATGCCACATATTGGTTTGAGCGGGATGGATTTACCTGAAAGAATGGCACCTTTAAATACGGTCTTGAGCAGGTTGGATGCCAACAAACGTGACCATCTGCTTACATTTTATTTTAATATGACTGGTTAGCTTAATTTATTCTACAGAAAAAAGAGCCATTAACGGTTTTTATTTCGTATTAAATGAGAGGGATTTAACCGTCTTCCGTCCAATTTTCAACCGGCAAGCCGGATACCCTTTTAAATTAATCTTCTTTGTTTGTTATTAGGGTTCCGCTGTTTGCCAGAACAGTTGCTGAGAGGATCAACTCGTTTGGTCCGATCAAGTTTCCTTTACTTGCCAGCTCCGAGCTGATCCGAGCATACTCAAGGGAGGCTGGATCATCAAAAGGGATTATTTCACCTGCGGGGTTTTTAATTAATGCCTGGAAATCATGAAGGCCGCCATTTCTTATAATAGCTAATAAGCAGCAGCTTTTAAATGCAAATCCAAAAATATTTCAAGTATTGAGGTAAGATGTTTCGTAAACAAAACCACAGCGTCCTTCACTTTTATTATCATTGAGCCGGTTGACCCAGTAACTTTTTACTACCCCGGCGGTGCCAATTGACCTGTACCATTGCATATCTTAGTTCATCTAGGTTGCCTCCACTCGTGGAAATTTAAATCTTATCAGGGACAAGAATTAACCTTCTGTGAAAAATATTGCTTTAGAACTTTTCGGTGCAGGCCATGATTTAGCGGTATTCAGGGTTAGGATGATCGAAACGGCAGCCGGCGGCCCATTTGCTTCTCTGGTTGCCGTGAGCCGGAAGCCCGCCCTGGTCTTTGAGCATCCTGGCCATATGCATAAGGTTCCAGGTCATAAAAGTGGTGTTGCGGTTGGTGAAGTCATTTTCCGGCCCGCCTGAATCGGGATCCAGGTATGATGGCCCCGGTCCAATCGGACCCAGCCAGCCGGCATCGGCCTGGGGCGGAATCAGATACCCCACGTGCTGCAACGAATATAGAATACCCATCGCGCAATGTTTAGCCCCGTCTTCGTTCCCGGTAATGAGGCATCCGCCCACGCGTCCGTAAAAGACATATTGTCCTTTATCGTTGATATCACCGGAATGTCCATATAGCCTTTCAATTATCTTCTGGCAAACCGAAGTTTTTTCACCGAGCCAGATTGCGGTGCCTAAAACGAGAATGTCGGAATCAAGGACTTTACGGTATATTTTTGGCCAGTCGTCTTTTCCCCAGCCGTGCTCGGACATATCAGCATAAATCCCAGGGGCGATATCATAGTCAACAGCCCGGAGCACTTCCACTTTCACGTTGTTTTTTTTCATAATTTCCTGCGAGGTTCTAATCAAGCCCCCGGTGTGTGACAGCTCGGGGCTTTTTTTCAGGGTACAGTTGATAAATAGCGCCTTTAGATTGGAAAAATCCCACTGACTGGTTTTGCACAGCTCTTCCTGCGTTTGGTTAAGCACGTTTTCGGTCAAGATGATCATCCCTTCATTTGTAATTATTTTATATATTTATTCTTTTATAATCATAGCATATTTTAAGAAACATTACTAAAATTATACAGCTTTTATCTTTTGCTTGCCTTTGCTAAAATGGTACCATCAGTAAAAATGTTCAGAGAAAGCCTTTTTTGGAGATTCTTTTTTGTAAAAGAGGCTAAAATTATGGCTTGGCAAGGAGCTGGTCGATCATTCCCGAACCGCAGAAACTTACCGACCTGGTAAATACACTTTCTAAGGCGATCCTGGGCAAAGAGAATGTTATAAAACAGCTGATTACCGGATTGGCTGCAGGCGGGCATGTGCTATTTGAAGATGTGCCGGGGGTGGGGAAAACCACCCTGGTAAAAGCCCTGGCCCAGGCCACAGGCTGCAGCTTTAAGCGGATCCAGTGCACTCCTGATTTACTGCCTACCGATATCAGCGGGGTATCTATTTACAATCATAAAACCGGGGAGTGGATTTTTCAAAAAGGCCCAGTTTTTACCCAGGTTCTTTTAGCCGATGAAATCAACCGTACCTCCCCAAAAACCCAGTCGGCCTTACTGGAGGCAATGCAGGAAAAACAGGTTACCGCCGACGGGATTACCTTTACCCTGGAAGAACCATTTTTAGTAATTGCCACCCAAAACCCGCGCGAATATGAAGGCACCTTTCCGCTGCCCGAATCACAGCTGGACCGGTTTACCATGCGCCTGTCCCTGGGGTATCCCTCGCCTGAAAGTGAAGTATTGCTTTTAAAGGATATTTCGCGGGATGATTTACTTGAACGGGTGGAACAGGTGATGGCTCCCGAAGAACTCATTAAAACTCGGGAAGAAACGGGAAAAGTTCATGTCGATAACAGTTTGCTGGAATATGTGACTGCTCTTTCCACCGCTACCAGGGAGCATGAAAATGTTGCCCTCGGGATCAGCCCGCGCGGCAGTCTGCATCTAGTCCAGTGTGCCAGGGCCAGGGCCTATATACAGGGCAGAGACTATGTTTTACCGGATGATATCCAGGAATTGATTGCTCCGGTTTTTGGGCACCGCGTAATTTTGAACCAGGCCGTTTTTTTTGAAAACATTGGGGTGTCATCGGTGCTGGAGGAAATCCTATCTCGGGTGCAGGTGCCTGGAAATGTCGGTGAGAGATGATCGGGGAAGAATATACAAGGGTGAGACTGGCCAATCCGTATTACTGGGCCGGTTTTGTGCTGGTTTTTGGACTGGCCCTTTTTACCGGGGTGCCTGTGTTTTGGATTGCTTTCTGGTTTTTTTTACTGTGGGCTTTATGCTCATTTTTGTGGTTGATCAATTTGGTAAAAAACATGGAATTCATGATCAATGTTAACCCCCGGGAGACAGTGAGGAATGGTTTTGTCAACCTTGAATTAAGGGTTATCAATGATTCTTTTCTGCCGCTTCCTTACGCCGAGTTTCAGATTGAAGGTTTCGATGAAAAAAAGTTTAAAAGTATAAGGCAGGGCAAGGATCAGGAAGATCAAGGGAACAGCTCGCTAAGAAGTTCGATGCAAAGTCCTGTAGCAAGCCAGGGTGCAAAGAACAGTAAATTTGAAGAAAGAATAGAATTTGATGACAACTATCCATTAGGGTCATGGAAGGTTCACTACCAGTTAAAATGTTTCAGGCGGGGCCATCATTTGGTCGGTCCTTTCCGGGTGAAACTGTATACCCTTTTTGGAGCTATGGCTGTAGAAAAAATATTTTCCGGCAGCAGGTCTTTTGCAGTTTATCCCCGGGCCCTGCCCTTTTCGGGTCGTTATAATGTGGAAAGTGTGGAGCCGCACGGGGCAAGAAGGAACATTTTAAGCAACCCGTTTAGCCAATTCGCTTATTCAGAGAGTTATGATTTAAGGCCCTTTTACCCCGGTGATCCCTTTAAGTTAATTAACTGGAAGATTTCTGCCAGGCAGGGCGAAATCTATGTTAAAAGACCGGATGTCACCAGTCAAATTAAGGTTATAATTGGAGTTGAATTCCAAGAAGCGCTTTATTCTTCCGGGGAGGAACAGGACCTGGCCCTGGAGAAAGCGCTTTCTTTGGCAGCGCATCTTTTACTCAATCATTACCGGGTGGGGCTTTTAACCTATGACGGGCAGCTGCATTACCTGCCTCCCGGCAGGGGGGGAAGACAGTTTAATTTGATCATGAGACTTTTTACCGGGTTAAAACCGGACTGCCAGGAGACCCTTTTAGAATATATTAGTTATAATCGCTGGGCTGTGCAGGATCGCTTGATCTGGATTGCCCCCAGATTTGATCAAGAGTACCTCCAGGGGTTAAGCTATATTAAACAGCCCGGACAGAAGCTTCCGCTGATGGTAACCGGTGAAAACCCCCATTTGGAACCTGGCGAACAGCTGGCCCAGTTTAATTTGTGGCAGCTCATCTTAGACAATAACCGGATCAAGATAAAGCGGGTGGAAAGTGCATGGCTATAAAAAAAATCTGGAATTTAGAGGTATGGTTGCTGTTTTTGATGGCGGCAATTTTGATGCTTTCTGTGACCAGGTATACTGAGCATGCGCCGCACTGGAGCCTGTGGTTAGCTGCGGGCTTGTTGGCCTTTTTCTTTTTAGTGCGCCCAAAAATAACGGGAGCTTTGCTTGTTTCAATCCCGGCTTTAATGATTTTTATGGCACACGGGCTGAATTGGGCCGTTTACAGCCCGGTGGTCTTTGCCGGTGAATTAGGTGGAGAACTGATTACCTGGATTTTTAATCCCGGGCATGCCGGGATAAGGCTGGTCTGGACCTTTACCACTCTTGCAGTTTTTTTAATTGTTTATTTTCAGCTGCTTTTGATTGCCAGGGGGAAAAACATTGCCCCGCTGGTTTTGCTGGGCCTGGTTACTTATACCGTGCTTTGGTACAATCGTTTTCCCGGTGTGGAATCAGGTATGTTCATGTTTTTTGCCCTGGCTTTCCCGGTTGCTTCTTTTCTTTATATCCGCAGGCAAAGCAAGTTGGACCGGTTTTGGTATAAGGCTGGAATTCTTGGGTTAAGCATGTTATCTGCCTTTTTTGTTTCCATTGCCCCCTGGGACCTGGATCGTCTGGAAGTGCCCGAAGGGTTAGGTTTGTTTACCGATCCCCATGCAGAAGAAGGGCCGGTTTCAGGTGAAGATGGCGAGGATGCCGGTTTGTCTGCTACAGGGCGAATAACCGGATATTCTCCGGGGGAAGAGCTTGGCGGAAGTATAGTTGATTCCCATGAAACGGTAATGCGCCTGGAAGTGATAGATGGAATTTTTCCTTCATCGGTTTATTTAAGAGGGCGGGCCAGTGATTATTACACCGGCTATTCCTGGGAGAAGCAGGAAGCGGAAGCTGCTGAAAGCCTTGATGAAGCTTTCAATTACATGCAGGCTTATGAAAGCGACCTGGAGATGAGCGTTGATTATCTGGAGCCGGGAGCAGATCTATTCGGTCTGTTCCCCCCGACAGAAATTGAATTAATCAGCAGTCAAGAAGATGGAGAGGGAGATTTAGAATATAATGTAGACAGCTTCGGTAATTTGCAAGCTCCTGATCATGATTTTTCCGGTGAATATGTTATCGAGGGGAAAGCTCTTACCAGGCTTGATTTAAATCAAAAAGAGCCGCAAGCGGAACTGGTAAAAGATCCGGAAGCGCTCTCGCCTTTTCTGCAGATTCCCGAGGATCTGCCGGATAGGGTAAAAGAGCTTGCTTTAGATATTACTGATGGGGCCGGTGGTGATCAGGAAAAGGCAAAACAAGTTGAAAACTATTTAAGGGAATTTCCCTATACCCGGGAAACCCCGAACCCCCCGCCCGGGGAAGATTTTGTCGATCATTTCTTATTTGATCTCGGGGAAGGGTACTGCAGTTACTACGCATCAGCGATGGTGATTCTTTTAAGAATAAATAATGTTCCCGCCCGTTATGTAGAGGGCTACCGGGTGGATCACTATTTTGAAGAAGATCATATGCAGATGAATCCGGATGATCCCCAGTTGCGTGATCCGGCAAAAAGCATCAGTGTCAGAAAAAGCAATGCCCATGCCTGGGTGGAAGCATACCTGCAGGGTTACGGCTGGGTTGCCTATGAACCGACTGCCCGTTACGGGGTTCCTTTAATGCTCACCGAAAGGGAGGAAGAGCAAATCGAAGATGAGAAAGAAGAACCGGTTTTAAGCGAAGCAGAAGATGACGAAACCGGGTTTGGGCTATTTTTTGCCGGGGTTGCTTTTTTCACCGGGTTGCCGGTTGTTACTGCTTTTTCCTGGCTTTATTTTAAACTAAGCCGGACCGGATCTTCAAAAGATATATACAGTCGGGTTGTAAAAGTGAAAGCCTCTTTTGGTGAACTGCCACTGCCTGCTGAAACTCCGGGAAAGATAGCGGAAAGACTTAAAGAAGAATTGCCGGGTCTGGCCGGGGATTTTGATCTGATGATTAGTTGTTACCATGCTGCCCGCTATTCCGGCAAGCGTGAAGAAAGCACTGGTGCAGGAAGCAACCTGCGCGGGCTACCTTTAAGGGCAATGCTTGCTTACCGGGCTAATATGGGTCTGCTGCAGTTTGCGCAAGGCCTGGTAAAATTATTCTTGTTCAATGTTTCTTCCAGGCAGCTGAACCGGCAATTGGCTGAAGGGTATCAGGCTTAATCTGAAGAGTAGCCGAGAGGAGTTGCTTCCCGGCGATGAAAATTTATTTAACCCGCTTGTGCCAGACGAAATAACAATGGTTGGTTCACATTGTAGACCTTTTGAACCGGCTTTGCGGGTCCTGGAGAAAAAAATGATTGATGTAAGCCCATTGATATCTGCTACCTGCAGATTAAAACTGGTGATTGAAGGGTTTGTCTACTGTAAGGAAAAAAACCCGTTAAAAGTGTTGATTGATCTGGCTTGATTCTTCTAAAGATTTTAGGTAAACTCAGTTTCAGCCTGTGGATTATATTTTAAAGGAAAAGGTGAGCTAATGCGCAAAATAATCTTAATTATATTGATCATTATTATCTTGCTTGCTTTTTTTGCGGAACGAGTGGGGATTTACCCGGAAGATTCTGAAGAGATCCCGGCTCAAGTCCCGGAAGAAGAACTCGAGCAGGAAACCGGCGAAGAACCCGCTGATCTGCCGGCTGATGAGTTCATGCTTGGTAACGAGGTGCTGATGGAAAACAGGTTTGATTTAATCGAAGATAAAAAAGTAGGCCTGGTGACCAACCAAAGCGGAGTAGACAGCCGGGGTAAAAGCACGATCGAGGTTTTGGTGGAAAAAGAGGGAGTTGAACTTGCTGCTCTTTACGCCCCGGAGCACGGTTTAGACGGCACCGCAGCGGCGGGTAAATACGTGGAGTCTTATGAACACGAAGATTATGGTATCCCGGTTTACAGTCTTTATGGAGAGAACAGGATGCCCACGGAAGAGATGCTTGAAGGAATTGATTTATTCTTGTATGACATCCAGGATATTGGGGCCCGCTCCTATACTTATATATCCACGCTCAATTACTGCATGATAGCTGCCGAGAAGTCTCAGATTCCGGTGGTGGTTTTGGACCGGCCCAATCCGCTGGGCGGGACCATTGTTGAGGGTCCGGTGATGGAGGAGCGTTTTATCTCTTTTGTCGGTATTGACATCCTGCCGATGGCCCATGGCATGACGGTAGGCGAACTGGCCCGCTATTTTAACCGCAACATCGGGGTGGATTTGACGGTAATTCCCATGGAAGGCTATGACCGGGGGATGATTTTCCAGGATACCGGTCTTTCCTGGGTGCAGACTTCACCGAATATCCCGGATATTGAGGCGGTATTTGGCTACATGACTTGCGGCCTGGGTGAAGGTACCGGGGTTTTCCAGGCCGACACTTTTAAATGGATCGGTGGTGAAGGACTTGATGCGGAAGAATATGCGGAAACCTTAAATGCCGCCGGCCTGGCGGGGGTTGAATTTATTCCGGAAAAAAGGGATGAAGCCGGTGGAGTAAGGCTTAAGATAACTGATTTTCACAGGTTTAACCCGGCTAAAGCCGGGATTTTCGCTCTTAGCTATGCTTTTAAACTGGGCGATTTTACCGTGCCAGAAAGTAACGAGACTATCGTGATGTTTGATAAAATCATGGGCACGGACAAAATTGGCGATTATTTAAAAAAGGGATTACCTCCACAGAATATTATGGATAACTTCACTCAAGATATAAAAGAATTTAAAGATAGAAGAGAGGATTATCTTTTACCTGGGTATGAAACTGCTGAATAGTTAATGAAGCCAGACTAGCAGGCAATTTTCAAATATAAATATATAACTTACTCAAGCTTCCCACCCGATAATGAGTTCAACCAAAGCTTATTACCGGACATCTTTATTTAAAGCAGTGATTTAACCTTATGATACCGCTTCATCGAGCGTTTTCAATAACTTAGGTAAAGCTACGCTAATCAATATGCCCATCGTTGTCTTTGATAAATCAATCAGGGATCCGAATTGGTAGTCCCCGAAAAAGACAACAACGACCAGTAGATCATTTTCCAGATGGACAATATAGTAGTTGCCAAGCCTGGGAAAGTCAGACTCGTTTGTTGTTTTATCCAGCATTCTTGTAACTTCATTGAATAAAGCAACTGCTTTAGGTTGGGAATTGAAACCGGCCAGTGACTGAGCGTCTTTGCTGTGCCATATGTCACAGGCAACCAACCCTTCACCAAGGTCATCTTTCAATTCATTAATTATCTTGTTAAATTCTTCTAACATCTTGCTCATGCCGCTCAGCTCCTTGTTATAATTGTTGCATTGAATATGTTTTATTATAACACAATGGGTTCCTCTTTATTAATAGATCTTTTCAAATTTATCATTTCTTTAGTTTATTTTGCAAGTTATTAAAAGTAGCAACTTTAATTTCTTCAGTTTTTCAGTTGAATGTTTCAATCTTTTTTGTTCTTTTTAAAGCTAAGATTTTCTTACTTAATATCTGCAAATCAGGCTGTTTAATTTTTATCCGCATGCTTTTTTGATGCCTGAATAATTCATGAAGGCAATTCGTTAAGCTTTACATTTATCAATTAATGTTAATAATTTTGAAGTTTATAAATTGAACTCTTCATCAAAATCATCCAGGTCCAAAATTTCATCTTCCCAGGTTGTGGTTGTAGCAGTTTCGTAATTGCTTTCTACTGGTCCCTTATTAACTTCCTCTTCCATGAGGACTCTTCGAAGTAACTTCCCGGTATTGTTTTTGGGAAGTGCTTGTCGAAATTCTATAATGCTTGGCAGTTTGTATATAGCCAGTTTCCGGGCACAGAAATCTAATAATTCATTTTCGCCTAAATTTTCTCCGTTTTTAGGAACGATATAGGATTTCAAGACTTCTCCAAAATAATCATCGGGTATTCCTATGCTAATAGCTTCAGCAACTTTGGGGTGATCGGTAATGACTTCATCTACTTCACTGGGGTAAATATTGATTCCCCCGGTGATCACCATATCTTTTTTTCGATCAACTATATAGAAGTAGCCTCCGCTGTCCATTTTAGCGATGTCCCCTGTATAAAGCCACCCGTTGCGTAACGTTTTAGATGTTTCTTCCGGTCTATTCCAATAGCCTTTCATTATTTGCGGACCCTTAACTATAAGCTCACCTTCTTTATCGGGGGGCAATACATCAATACCTTTTTCCGGGTCCACAATAAGGCACTCGGTGTCGGGATATGGCAAGCCTATACTGCCGAATTTGCGTATACTTTTATAAGGATTAGCATGGGTGGTAGGAGAGGCTTCGGTAAGACCGTATCCTTCAACAATTTTTACGCCAGTTTTCGCTTCAATATCTTCTATAACATTTACAGGCATAGGAGCTCCGCCGGTTCGAAATATATCTATAGATCTTACATTGTATCTTGCAGCATTTGGATGGTTGGCAATTGCGTTGAAAATAGTGGGGACCCCCATGAAATAAACCGGCCTGTACTGATCGATTAGTTCCAGGGTTGTTTCTACGTCAAAACTGGGTAATATAAGCAGGCCTAAAGGAAATGTCAAGCCAAAATTCATAACCGTATTCATTCCGGTACAATGGAAAAAAGGCATAATCGCCAGTCCATACTTCTGCGTAACCCCGTTGGCAAAATTGCTGTCAAACCAGTCTTTAAACCATTCTCTTTTTTGTTCTATATTACAGACCAGGTTGTAATGGGTAAGCATAACTGCTTTAGGTATACCGGTTGTCCCGCTGGTGTATTGCAGTACGGCAATATCTTCTTTGGGGTTTATTACTGCTTCTTCTAAAAGGGGGGAATGCTTTTCAATAAGTTCTTCCAAACATAATTCATTTTTTTCCAGAGATTCTTCTCCCACAATTCTATTGACAATAATATTGTCAATAGATGCCTTATCACGCACTGCCTGTAAAGAGTCAAAAACAATGTCTGCTATTACTACAGTATTTGCCCCTGAATCGTTGAGCGCTAATTCCACTTCTGAAGGCGTGAAAAGCGGATCGATCTGAACTTCTATTGCCCCGACTTTCATACAGGCATAATAAGCGTAAACATATTCAGGGCAATTAGGCATTATCAGCGCTACCCGGTCGCCTTTTTTAACCCCTAAATCAGTCAGTGCTGCAGCGAAGCGGTTAATATTATCATGCACCTTGTGAAATGTAATACTTTCTTCATCATAAACAAGAGCAATTAATTGGTCACATTGTGAAGTTTTTTCGCATAAATAGTGGTAAAGTGAAACTTCCGGGTAATTTAAATTCCACCGCACCGGATAATTTTTTAGCCATAGCTGTTTCGACATCTATTGTTTACCTCCTGTGTATATAAGGGATTTTAATAAAAACTGGGAGCAATAATAGTTAATATCGTTGATAAAGTTAACTAGATTATTGCTTTTATTGTAGGAATAAAAACAGGAGTGTTGCAATTAGCAGAATAGTAACAATAATGCTCCATATCCAGAGTATGCTGCTTGGCGATTTTGTCTGTTCGTGCATCTCCTTTTCAGCTAGCTTTTGTTTAAGCCTGGAAATCTCCATTTTTAATTCCTGAGTAGCATTTCCTTGCTGATCGCTTTTAGCGAATTGGCTGTCTGCTGAGATTTTTTGGGTTTGATTAGTTTCATATTCACTTGCTGTAGGCTTTTCAACATCTGAAGAGGGTGCATTATTATATAATGAATCTTTTCTTTCATCTACAGGTTCAGTAAGAGTGGTTTGCTTTTCAGTTTCTGTAGTGGTTGGTTGTCCTTTAATTTCATCCTCTATCCACTCACCTGATACTTTCTTGCCGTCTAAATGAATCATTGTACCCTGTCCATGTTTTTTATCGTCTTTCCAGTTCCCAACATATTTTTTGCCATCTGCATAAATCATGACGCCGAAGCCGTTTCTTTTTCCTTCGTGGCGTTCACCAATATATTTTAAACCGTTTATATAGAGCATTATTCCCTGGCCTTGTATTCTATCGTTTTGCCATTCTCCTATATATTTTTCTTTTCCTGTGTAGACCATTGTCCCCTGGCCATGTCTTCTGCCATCTTTCCATTCTCCAATATATTTTCTGCCATCCTGCCAGGATATTTTTCCCATGCCATTAGGTCTATTTTGTCCCCATTCTTGCACGGTTCTGCTTTCATCTGTATAATATTTAATCTCCTCAACATATTTTTTTCCGTCTTTCCAATAACAAAAAATTATAGTTCCATTCGAATAGACCATTGTTCCCAGGCCACTTCTTTTGCCATTTTTCCAGTGACCGATATATTTACCCAAAAGTTTATTGTCTTCTTCAAAAATCATTGTTCCCAGGCCATCTCTTTTTCCTTCTTTGAATTCTCCAGCATACTTTTTCCCCTTAGGCCACATTAATAAACCTAGTCCAGAAGGTTGATTATTTTCCCATTCGCCAATATATTTAGCCTCATCAGGCCTGGTCCAAGTGCCGTATCCATGTCGCACTCCGTTTTTATATTCACCCTCATATTTGCTTCCATCTGGACAAGTTAATAATCCCTGGCCGTTGGGTAAGTCATTTTCCCATTTTCCAACATATTTTTTCCCATCCGGGTATATCATAGTGCCATGTCCATGTTTCAGACCTTCTACATATTCACCTTCGTATTTGCCTCCATCGGGCTGGGACATAGCTTCATGGCTGTCTCGCTTACTTTCTTCCACTGCTCCTACATATTTTCTTTTTTCCGGGAATAAGTAAACTCCCTTATTTACACCTTTACTCATAATTGCCACCTCTTCCTAATATTTATTTATGTTGAGGTCTCTTGATGTAAAACTTAAAATTAAACTGAAAAAAATTATTTAGTACCGTCCAGAAATAGGTTTTTTTCTTGCTTAATAAGTTTACCCGGATGTTCCGGTATTATTAGCCAAATAAATTTTAAAAAATTTGCCTCTTAATTACAATAACCCAATTTGGCATCCAGACCGTCATAGCTTTTATAACTAACCTTAGACTCTGGGTTTTGCGCCCTTGTTTTTCAACAAGTTTGCCTTTATCGTTGGGTTTGAAATGAGCATTTATGCCCCGATTCTTATTTATTATATGATTTTAAAAAGATTATGTCAATCTTTGTATTATTCTTAGAAGAATTATAATTATTTTAATTGATAATGTTGAATTATAAAAAGACTTGTTAGACTGTAATTTTAGTTTAATAGTTTTTTATCAGCTTCATTACTTTGGCCTTCCCCTCTACGACGGTTTCACCTTCCTGGTTGACTACGGTGGTTTTCATAACCAGGGTCCTTCGATAATATCGCTTTTAAATCAATAGAGTGCTGTTTACAAAAAATCTTGCCGTTCTGCTGCACTAGAACCTGCTTTATTTATTCTTGCTCCGCTATAAAAACTCCTTCTAAAGAGGTTGCATTTTGTGCAAATACTATACAGGGCAGGCACAAAACAATATAATATAAAAGGTTTTACCTTAGCCCAGTTTTTACAGGCTGGTTCTACCCTGAATTTGGCCATGCCGTTTACGAGGAAGCGAAAGATTTCAACGAGAGCGACCCATTAAGGGGGTATTATTGCTGAAAGTATTGGCTTTAGCCGATGTGCATCAATCTGAAAACCACTGGGTGATGCTCGAGGAAGCAGTTCGGTGGGAAAATCCTGTACTGGTGGTAATTGCCGGTGATCTGTTGCCCAAGTACGAAGGAATCCTGGCCCAGGCGGATTTCGGGTCGCAGTTGAGAGAGCATGCCCGGGCTATCAGGAAAACCGGGGCCGAGCTGGTCTTAATTCTCGGTAACGATGATAACCAGTTGCTGATTCCCGAAATGGAAAAAGGCAATAAAGAAGGGTTGTGGCATTATGTGGCCGATCGGGTAAAAGAAATTAACGGCTACGAATTTTGCGGTTGCCCCTGGATCAGAGATTATCCTTTTGCCTATAAATACTGGGTAGCTCCCGATAGCGAAGATGAATGCTATTTAGACCCAATTCAGTTGGGACCCCCGGCGGAAATTGACAGCAACAATGAGATTGTCACTATCCCTGATTTGGAGGTCTATCTAAAAGAAAAAATGCCGGTAAAAAGTTCCCTTGAAAATATGGCCCGGCAGACAAAGAATTTAAGGCGCTCAGTATGGCTTATCCATGATCCCCCGGCTTATACCGGGCTTGATTTATGTGCTACCGGTGATGAAGTTGGCAGTTCGGTTGTTTACAGGTTTATTTTGGAAAGGAGCCCCTTGATCACCATCCACGGTCATATCCATGAATCTCCTGAATATAATGAGGGCATCTGGGCCAAAAAGCTTGGCGATACCCTCTGTATCCAGGCAGGACAGCTTGAAAAGGAGCTCAGTTATGTAACCTTTGAACTGGCGGGTGAAGCGGTTAGAAATTTAAAGCACTCGCTTTATGGACCCTGGATTCAATAAGACTAACTCTTCGTCTGGCCGAAGGTGGCGTCTATGTCCTGCAAGTGACAGGTATCATTAAGCTTCACCAGGATAAAGTTCCGGCTGCCGTAAGCCAGTTCGTTCAAGCAGGCGGTATCCTGGCGTATTTTCCAGAAGCCAGGTTCGCCCAGGCCAAGTAAACGGCAGAGTAAAACTTTGTTAATAGCGCGGTGGGCGAAAATTATTGTGTGGCCGCCGGGATTGTTTCCGGCCGCCCGGTAGATACCTTCTTCGGCCCGGTCAGCCGCTTTTTTTAAGTTTTCACCTCCGGGAAAAACTGCTTTTTCAGGATGTTCAAGCCAGGTTTGATATAGTTCAGGGTATTTTTGCTTGATTTCTTTTAGGGGCTTTCCTTCCCATTCCCCGTAGGACATATCCAGGTAAGCCGGATCTTTGTTAACCGAGGCTAGATCCAGGTGACCGGCAGCTATCTCAGCTGTTTCTGTGGCCCGCTTTAATGGGCTGGCAATCAATACCGGGCTTTTCAAGTTTTCTTTTTCCAGCGCTTTGGCCAGGGCTTTTGCCTGAAGCCGCCCAAAATCGTTTAAGGGTATATCTGTCTGGCCCCTGAATATTTCTTCCCGATTCCATTTTGTTTGCCCGTGGCGGACAAGATAGATTATAGCCATGTTTTTTCTCCTTGTGCGATATAGTGGTTTTACTCAAGCAAGAATCACCATTGAACTTAGACAACCCTGTAGAGGTGCTGACTAGGCTTATTATAAATTTTTTAGCAGCTTATTTTGATCCGATTTTTCAAGGATATCATAAAAGTTTTCCAGAGTGCTTTTTAAATTTTCCAGGGTGGGGGTGGGTTTGGCGAACAGTTTGTTCACCCCTGTATGTTCCAGGCGCTCCAGGGCCATTTTTATGCTGATAATATTTGGGTCTACAGCGGGTTGGTAAGCGCTTTCTTTAGTGTATCCCGTTCTGGCTTCACTGACCAGGTTTACAGCAGTCAAATCGTTTAAAATGTTGCGCACCAGGCTGTTTGGAATCTGCAGGGTGCTGGAAATTTGTTTGGGCGTAGCCGGATTTTCCCCTTTTTTAAAATTTTGCACCAGCAGGTGGAGGATGTAGAGAGCGAGGATATTTTTGTTAAAGGGGCTGATATTTTTGGTTTCTTTTTCAAACTCGTAACTTTCTATGTTGTGGTTGGCAAAAGATAGTTCCGCCCCGAACAGGATTACTACCCAGCTAATCTGCATCCAGATCATCAAAAGCGGCAGGGCGGCAAGGGAACCGTACATGGCTCCGTAACGGGCGGCGCCGATTTGAAAGGCTACGTAACCCCACTGGATTAACTGAAATAAGGTTCCTGCGATCACTCCGGCAAGTAGGGCCGAGGAAAATTGAACCCTGGTGTTGGGCATTACCATGTACAGTAAGGTCAAAAGGGTCCATATAAGGATATAGGGGATCAGCTGGACCAAAAAAAGTAAAAGCGGGTTTAAAAGGGCGCTGCTTATTTCTTCAACCCGGGTGTTTAGATAAACGGTAACCACTCCGGATATAATAAACAGTAAAGGAGCGATAAACATCATCGCAAAGTAATCGCTGATCTTGCGGGATAGGGGGCGGCCTCTTTTCACCTGCCAGATTTCATTAAATGATTTTTCAATGTTAGTCAATAGCATGATGATAGTATATAAAAGAAGAAGCAGTCCAAATATAGCTAATGTGCCCCGGTGTATTTGTTGCAGGTAAGTCTCGCTCAGTTCCATGATCCAGTAATATACTTCTTGCTGGCCGATGAGCGCCTCTTTTAACTGCTGTTCCAGATACATTTCCAGGCCAAAGCCCTGGGCGATACCGAAAGCTAAAGTGGCCAGGGGAACAATGCTGAGCAAGGAATAAAAGGTTAGAGCTGGAGCTCGCAGAAGCAATTTATCTTCCTTAACGCCGTGTAGAGCAATAACAAATACACGCAGCTGGTTGAGCAGCAAGCTTTTCCCGGGAGATAAACTTTTTATCGGGATCTGCCATATTTCAGCAGTAAGAAAATGGACGGTATTTTTAATGATCTCAAGGAATTGGTAGGTTATTTTTTTCATGGGTTACCCGGTAAACGATAACTTTTTACAGGTAAAACCTGCCTGTTGTTGCCGAAATGCTATCAGGTTTATTCCACTCTGTCAAGTAAGATAAATTATTCCAGCCATGATCTATAGCCCAGGACCAGAAACTCAAGCATTTCCCGGGATATCGCTTCATTGAGCGGTCGCGGTCTTTTATCGGATAATTTCCTCAGAAAATTTGCAAGCGTCCTTGTAATGTTGATTTTTGAAGACAGGAGAGGCATTTTTGGAAAGGAAAACTTTAAGTTATTTTTGACCAGGTTCATTAAGAAGTCGGGATCGTCTAATTAATTGGAGTTTTATCAAGGAGCTGCCAAAAAGTATTATAAGTTAAAGCAGCCCGGTCCAGCACTTCTGTGGCTTCCTCTTTTAAAATGGCTCCATAGTGAGCAATTAATATAGATTTATGCCAGTGGTTTAATGAAGACTTATCCCCCAGGTTAGCGGTAACCATAAATAAAGGATAAAAGGGAGCAGAATGATTGTAATTAAGGTGATTCCCAGTCCTGCCCGGGCCATTTTTTCGATCGGCACGTAGCCGCTGCTGAAAATGACTGCATTGGGCGGGGTAGCAACAGGAAGAATAAAAGCAAAGGAAGCTGCCGCAGTGGCGACGATCATAAAGCCCAGGGGATGGACGGCCATCGCTCCGGCCATGGCAATCATTACCGGCAACATCATGGATACGGTGCCGGTATTGGAGGTTACGTTGGAAAGTAAAACTACCAGGGCAAAAATGCCAAAAATAACTAGCAGCGGCGGAGCCTGCTCCATGATTGCCAGTTGTTGACCCAGCCATTCGGTTAACCCTGATTGCTCAAAACTGCCGGCAATGGCAATTCCTCCGCCAAAGAGAATCAATATTCCCCAGGGTATATTTACTGCGCTGTCCCAGTCCAAGATGAAAGTTCCCCTGTTAAAATCAGATGGCAGGATGAATAAGAGCAAAGCTCCTGTAATAGCAATCATCGAGTCGTTTAAAGCTGGAAAGACAGCTTCTAAAAATAGGCTGCGGGTAATCCATCCCAGGGCTACCAGGGAAAAGACCGTGAGTACTTTCTTTTCTTCTTTCTTCATTGGTCCGAGCTGCTTTATTTCGTTGTCAATAATACCTGTATCGGCTTCTAATCCTTTAATTTTATCCAGCTTGAAATATTTTACCAGGTAAAACCAGACCACAACTATAAATAACAGGGCCAGGGGAAAACCAAAAATCATCCAGTCTAAAAATGATATGTCAATTTCCAGGGAGCTTTGGGCTACAGAAGCGAAAATTGCATTTGGAGGAGTGCCAATCAGGGTTCCCATACCTCCTACGGAAGCCGAATAAGCGATTCCGAGCATCAGGGCGGAGCCAAATGGGAATTTCCCTGCTTCCACTTCAATTTCAAGGTTTTGTTCTTTGATAATGCGGGCCAACTGTAAGATTACCGCCAGTCCCACCGGCATGAGCATCATTGATGTAGCTGTGTTGCTGATCCACATGGAAAGAAATCCGGTGGCCAGCATAAATCCAAAAACCAGGCGGGTGGGTTGGGTGCCCATAGCTTTTACAATGGTCAGGGCGATCCTGCGGTGCAGGTTCCAGCGCTGCATGGCTGCAGCAATCATAAATCCTCCAAGAAAGAGAAAGACGATTGAATCGGCGTAACCCACGGCGGTGTCTTCAAAGCTCATTACACCGGTCATAGGAAAAAGCAGCAGTGGCAGCATGGAAGTAGCGGGTATAGGTATAGCTTCAGTCAACCACCATATTGCAATCCATCCGGTGGAAGCGAAAGCATTACGCATGAGAAGGGTAAAGGATTCGGTTACAGGCACCGAACTCAGGAACAATATAAAGAATATGGGGCCTATAACAAGGCCGATTTTTTTTCTGCGGGGATAGACTTGTTCTTCCTCGCTTTTTTTGCCCAATACAGATTCTTTTAGATTATCTTGTTCTTTGTTTTGCTTGCGGCTGTTTTCCATGGTAGCTCCATCTTTAGTGCCTTGATTAATATAATCTCGCTTTCAATAATAAGGATTTTAACCTTAGTAATTTTAACATAAAATTAGCCCCCGGTGAAAATGTTTTCATCCGGGAGCTAAATTTGGTAATGTTGAAGATTTTTTAATCCAGGTGTGGCTTAAGCTTTTTAATGGCGCTGGTTACCCACGTTCATAGGTGCCGACCAGGCGGTTCATCCCTATGACATGAGGTTCAATTTTTTCTAAAAGCTGCCACAGGGTCAGACCTGCCGGCAATTCCAATTCTTTGTCCAGGGCTAAAATCCAGAAAAAGTAATGATGTTGGCCATGTCCTTTGGGCGGCATCGGGCCCATGTAACCTTCTTTTTGGGCGTCGTTTATTCCCGCAGTATATTCCCTGGTTCCTTCCGGTAATTTTGTTACCGAAGCGGGTATGTTGTAGAGAACCCAGTGGACAAATCCGTAACTGCCCGGTGAGACCAGCGGCGCGTCCGGATCATGGCAAATAAGGGCAAAAGACTTTGTTCCCTCAGGGGCATTACTCCACTTCAGAGCCGGTGAAATATTTTCGCCCTCTCCGGTATGTTTTTGTGGAATTACTCCCAAACTTTCAAATGACGCACTCTTTAACTGCAACTCAGCTAGAGCAAAACCCATCATAACCCTCCTTTCTATTCTACAGGTATGTTTTATTCGAAAAGGATACTACTGGTTAACTTGTATAATTTTGGAACAGCTGATCGAGCTCCTTTAAAAAGGTCTGTTTTAAGGTTTTTCCTTCTTCAACAAGCTCAACAGCTTCTTCAACCATATCCTGATCTTCTTCTTGGATTGCTTCCACCCAGAGGTTATAACCCTGCAATAAGGTGCTATAGGCTTCTTCGAAGGTTTGGTGGGTTTCCCGGATTTCTTCGGTTTCCAGATCGACGTCTTCCAGGGAATCCAGTAAATCTTCACTCTTGGGGATTATATTTTTCTTTAACTCATCGTGCAGCACTTGTTCGCTGATAAAGTTATCTCCGGTTACGCCTTCAAAAGCTTCTTGGATTTCCTCATCTTTCTCAATAAGTTCTTCTATTTTATGGTGGTAATTTAAAAAAGCTCCTGCGCCTTCATCGCTGTTAGCCTGGTTTTCTTGCAGGGTCTTTATTTTATCTTCCATGATTTCAGCGATCATTAAGAGCGTGTTTTCCATTTCCTCAAGAATTTCTACTTTCCTGTAAAAATATTCAGTTTCCGCTATCTTACCTTCAAGTTTTTCAACCCAGTCTGCGAGGGGTGCCAGTTCTTCTTTGAGCTCTTGGATGGTATCTTCGTCGGCTTTTTCCTCCAGCTCTTCTTCTAATTTGCTAACTTTTTCTTCCGCTTCTTTGACTTGATTTTGAATAATTTCAAGTTCAGCTCTTAATTCATCTTCCCGTTCTTCCAGTAAGGCCCGCACATGGACTCTTATTTCCTCTTCTGTGTAGCGGTCGCCGAATTCCTCGTAGAGCTCGTTGTAGATTGCTTCTTCATCGTTTTCATGCAAATAGCGGTCCAAAATTTGTTCGACAGATTGTTGAAATTCTTCATCGGTTTCCACATTATAAGTGGTTTCCCCTTCATTTTCACTGTCGCACCCGGTAAATATAAAGAGCAGGAGCGGAACTAACAAGATAGGTAAAAATTTATGTATAAATATCTTGACCATTGAAAACACCCTTCTTCTGGTAAAATAATATCCTAAAGCAACGTTAACAAGCGCAGTTATTATTGTCAAGTCCGCTGTGAAGGTATGCGGTGTTCGGCAGAGCGGTTGAAAGTTCTGTACGGACGTGAGCGAACATGCCGAAAAAATTATCTGCTTGTTTGGCCGGCGGTAGACAATGAAAAAAAATTTGTTTATGCTTTAACACTGCCAGGCCACTTCAAAGATGTGCAGGTGCCGGGGGGAAAGAACTTTGAAGGATTCCACCATTTCACAGGAATTGCCTTCGGCTTGCTGGCGGGCTTTAGTCTTAAGGAGATTTTTTAGCAAGTCGCCTTTTTCCCCTGAAAACTGGCTTTTGTGGCAATCGATAGCAGAAAGTTTCCGGGTCCAGGTAGCAGTGGCATCAATAAAAGTATTGGGATATGCAGTAAAGTAAAAAGCAATCATGTTTAAATTGTGAGGGCTAAGGCCGGTTTCTTTGTCGGCAGGGCAAAAATAAGGCATGCCTGAGAGAAAACCTGCTTCAGCGGCAGCCATTCCGGTGCGGATGTGATCGGAATGGGCTTCGTAGGGCAACCATGGGTCGCATACCATTATTGTAGTTGGCTTTAATTTTCTGATATTCCTGGTTATGCCGGCTCGCACTGCCTCGTAGGGCAAGTATCCGCCGTCTTTGTGGTCAAGCCAGATCAGTTCCTCTATTCCCAGGATAGCTGCTGCTTTTTCAACTTCAGCCTTTCTGGTTTGAGTCAACTTAACCTGGCTGACAGTGGAATCATATACCCCGGCAGAACCGTCTGTTACTGTTAGCAGGCTTACCTTTGTCCCCGTTTGGCGCATCCGGGACACAGTGGCTCCAGCCCCGATTTCTAAGTCATCGGGATGGGGCTGTATGCATAAAAGATGATCTGTTTCAAGTAAGTCAGGTTTAGGGAAAAAGTTGCAAATAGCTGGTCTCATAAAAAACTCCGGTATATTGATGTTTTAAAGTCTTTTTCTACTTTTTACGGCCTAAGGCACCGGATAACCATCCTCCAAGCAGCAGGACTAAACCTACAGCCCCGCTAATTAAAGGCAGGAGTGTTACGTTATTTAGAGTATAAACAAAAAATGTTTGGTGCATCTCTTCATTAAGGGGCAACTCACTTTCTAAGCTGGGCAGGACCAACTGTTCAATGATTTCCGGGAATAAGTGGATGCCCAGGAGGAAAGTGGCGCTGAAAAATATTGTAGCAGCGCCGAACCATTTCAAGCCGCTGCTTAAACCGGCCAGGAGAATACAGCTCATCAACATCAGCGCAAAAGTAATATAAGGAAGGTATAGATAAATTCCTCGAAAACTTTGCACGGTAGAAATTGATTGTTCCAATTCATTGGCAAGTTCTCCGTTTTCCTCTCTAATTATTTCGTTGAGGTGAATTTGATCCGGCAGATTCATTTTAGTCAATATTTCATCAACAAATTTTTCTGTTTGATTATCAGGGATTTCCATCCTCTCTTTTACTGGAGGGGGAAGGTTTTCAATTCTGGCGGTCATCTTTTCTCTTATGTCTTCTTTGTTTTCTTTAATGTCTATTGTAGCGGTAAGTTCCTGCTGCTCTCCTTTGATAAATGCTATTAAATCATCTATAACCAAAAGCAGTTGATCTTCGAACCGGTCTTCGTCAAAGGTATCGGCGAGGGCTTTGGTGAAAAGCTCAAGCATGGTCCGGGTTACTTCCTGTTCAAAATCACTGACCTCAGTATTATCAAGTTGTTTTTCCATTTCCGTAGTCATTTCTTTGGCAATCATATCCGGCAGGGTTTCTTTTAATTCAGCATGCAGAGAAGAGGCCAGCTCGGTTTCCTCCATCATATCATGGTAATATGAACTGCTCAGCATAGTATTTTCTATACATAAGCCGGCCAGGTAAACCCAACCGGTAATTATTACGATTACAGAGATTAACAATAAAAGGATTTTTTTTAAACCCCGCAAAAAAAGCACCTGCCTTTCCAAGAAAAAATGCCGGCAACTTGCCAAGAGAATTAAAACTTTATCAGCATGTGTCGTTATTCATAATAACATATTTTATTGGGGAGGGGGCTGGAAATTTAATTGTTGTAGAATGGGTTTTAGTTGCCGGCAACCGCCCGATTTACAGTTCCATTAACTTGTTTATACTGATTAGAAAATAGTTTCAATTAAGGGTGCCATAAATGCGAATCCGGTAACAAAGATTAGCAGGAATATGGGAATGATCAAGCCAATAATTCCAAGGATAATGCCTACTGTGGCATAGTCCTGGTTAGCGCTTCTTGCAATAACTCCTAAAATGATTGCCGCAATAGCAAGTAAAAAAGCCAGCGGAGCGCAGCAGGATATGCTTAGAAGCGAGGTTATCCCGGCAATCAGGGAAGCAAGCCCTAAGCTGCTGTTTTTCTTGTCGGCTACAATTACCTGACTTGCCGGTTTTTCAATTTGCTCTTCCCTTGATTGCTTTTGATCATCCCATTCATTGTTTTCATTTACCATTTGATTATGCTCCTTTCAAAAGTACCGGTACTTTAATGATTTTACTTACTTGCATTATATTTTCGTGTAGGTTTATTTTCTTTAGGATAAATGAAATAAATTATTGTTATCTACCAGTATAATTCTTGTTTATATTTAAATATCCTGCAGCAGCAGAGGATTTCTTATGATTAAAAGGTTTTTGTTTATGAAAGTCGAATTTTTTATGATAAAATAAATGAGCTTTTTGAAATATAATGTTTTACCGGGGTCCCTCGTAGTTTCAAAACTTGTAACTGTGCAGCTGCGCAGGACATTTAAGGAAAAATGAGCAAGGAACACCTCGAAATGATGGTAAAGCTTGTATCTTACGGGATCCTGGTTATTGCTGTGCTCTGGACTCTCACCCCTGAATGGTACACGGTAAAAAGAGAGCTTTTGTGGAAAATCAAGGTTGCTATTGAAACTGCCGGGGGACAAATCCCTTTTCCCCAGCGGGTTCTTTGGTACGGCGCAGAGCAAAGTAAAGATTAGCTTACTTAAAAGTTTAAAAGAGCTCTTTAGCTGTAAGATTATTTATTTCCATATTCAAGACATTCAAGACTAATAGAAAGCGTGCAGTTGACAGGAACAGATTAGTCGTATAATATTATAGATAATCTATAAAATTAGTAGAAATAATCATCAAGGTAGTGGCGGTATTTATGAATATTGCAGGCAATGGATTGGCATTAATTGGCAACACTCCCCTGGTACATTTAAACAAAATTACTGAAAACTGTCTGGCGAAAGTTGTAGCAAAATTGGAAACTTATAATCCGGGAGGCAGTATTAAGGATCGAATCGGGCTCAGGATGATCGAGGCGGCAGAGAAGGAAGCGCTTATTGGTGAAGGGTCGGTAATTTTAGAACCGACCAGCGGCAATACGGGGATTGGTTTGGCGATTGTATGTGCCGCCAAAGGTTATAAATGCGCTTTGGTAATGCCCGATACCATGAGCCTGGAGCGAAGGAGCCTGCTCAAATCGTTGGGGACGGAGTTAATCTTAACCCCTGGTATTGAAGGAATGAGCGGAGCAGTCAAGAAAGCTGACGATATGGCTGCTAGCGACAGCAAGTATTTTATCCCTCAACAGTTTGTGAATGAAGCAAATCCGGCAGTACACCGGGAAACCACTGCGGAAGAAATCTGGCGTGATACAGATGGGGAAATTGATATTTTGGTTTGCGGAGTAGGCACCGGGGGAACTATCACCGGTGTTTCGCAGATATTAAAACAAAGAAAGCCCGCAGTCCAATCAGTGGCAGTGGAACCTGAAAATTCACCGGTTTTATCCGGAGGCAGTCCTAATCCCCACAAAATTCAAGGAATTGGCGCCGGCTTTGTGCCTGAGGTTTTACAAATAGATTTAATTGATGAGATCATAACTGTATCTGATCAGGAAGCTTTAGAAACAAGCAGGCGTTTGATCCGGAAAGAAGGATTGCTTGTAGGGATATCTTCGGGGGCAGCTTGTGCTGCTGCCTTAAAAGTGGCGAAGCGCTCTGAAAATGAAGGGAAAATGGTTTTGACTGTTTTTCCGGATTTAGCGGAAAGATATATTTCCACTGTTTTGTTTAATGAAAAAGAAAACTAAATTTTATATTTTGGAATGGAGGCAGAGTGCCGTGCAGCTTTCAACAAAAGCTCGCTATGCAGTGCGGGCGCTGGTGGAGTTGGCTATATGTTATAGCCAGGCCCCGGTAAAGTTAAAAGACATTGCCAATAAACAGAACATATCTCTTAAGTACCTTGAACAGGTAATGTTTCCTTTAAGAGTAAGCGGCTATGTCAAAACCCACAAAGGGAGTCAGGGTGGATATGTCCTGACCAAGCCTCCTGAACAAGTCAGTGTTTTGGAGATAGTAGAATGTGTTGAAGGTTCGCTTTCACCGGTAGATTGCGTGGATGACCCGGACATATGCAACCGGGTAGATGTTTGTGTCGTCCGTGATGTCTGGGTGGACTTAAAAGAATCTATCAGCAATAATTTGGGCAATATAACTTTTGCCGATCTTGTAAAAAGGAAAAAAGATATTCAAAAGGAATGATTACCTTTCTTCAAAATAATATCTTTAATATAATAAAATAAAACAGTTTATTTATCCTTCGGTCTACAGCGCCGGGGGATAATTTTTTAAGGTTTATTTATGAATTCTATTATTATTTAGGGGAAGCAGCTTAAAGGCCTGGATTAATTAAAAATATTTAAAAAACTGTAGAGATAGTGATAAATATCATTTATAGTGGCAGGAATCATTATTAATAAATAGAATATAATTCAACGATACCACGATAAATTTTGGGAGGGATCATTATGAGTGCAAAAGTTGGACAAAAAGCGCCTGATTTTGAAGCCAATGCTTATGTGGATGGTGGCTTCAAGAAAGTTAAACTTTCGGATTACAAAGATAAGTGGTTAGTACTCTGTTTCTACCCGGGTGATTTTACTTTTGTCTGACCTACTGAATTGGCGTCAGTTGCCGCCAGGTATAAGGAACTGCAGGATTTGGGTGTAGAAGTGCTTTCATGCAGTGTTGACAGCCAGTTTACTCACAAAATCTGGCAGGAAGTAGAACTTGCAAAGATGGTTGATGGAGGAGTCCCCTTCCCTATGCTTTCCGATACGGGAGGCCGGATTGGCAGTCTTTACGGGGTATATGATGAAGAAGGCGGAGTTAATATCAGGGGCCGCTTTATAATTGACCCCGATGGTGTTATCCAGGCAATGGAAGTACTTACCCCGCCGGTAGGAAGAAACTTTAGCGAACTGGTTCGCCAGGTTCAGGCTTTCCAACATGTAAGGAAAACTGGAGAACCCACCCCTGCAGGTTGGCAGCCGGGCAAAAAGACCCTTAAACCGGGCCCCGATCTTGTCGGCCGGGTTTGGGAAACCTGGAAAATCGGGGATTAAAAACGGTAGGAAACCACGGTGTTTAAATTTTATTGCTTCCCAACCTGAAAAACTTGTCAAAAAGCGAAAGCGTGGCTAAAGTACTAAAGTAATTATTGGTTTTAAACCGGAGAAGGATCCTGAACTAGCTTATAGGAAAAAATATTAATCCTCACAGGCCGGGTATTTGATTATACCCGGTCTTTTTGTCATAATACAATTAAGGAGTATGTTGAGTCATTTTTAGCCGGGTTTTAATTTTTGGGTAAATAGGAGGGTCCTACCGTGAAAAAAATTTTTTCTGGAGTTACTATTGAAATCAGCAGTGGCGATATTGCCGGACAGAGTGATATGACTGCGGTTGTCAATGCCGCTAATGCACAGTTAAGAATTGGCGGCGGGGTGGCGGGAGCTCTGCACCGGGCGGCAGGTCCGGGACTTGAGGAGGAATGCAGACCTCTTGCGCCGATAAAACCGGGCGAAGCGGTGATCACCGGTGGGCACAATTTACCTAACCGTTATGTTATTCACTGTTTGGGGCCGGTTTATGGTGTAGATAAACCGGAAGATAAGTACCTTGCTGATTGTTATCGCAATGCTTTACAACTGGCTGAAGAAAATAAAATTGATTCTGTTGCCTTTCCTGCTCTTTCTACGGGTGCATTCGGATTTCCCATGGAGGAAGCTGCTGAAATCACCTTTAAAACTTTGAAAGAAGTGATTCCTGGGTTGAAAGAAGTTAAACTGATTCGATTTGTTTTAAGGGGAGGTAAGGCAATAGAAATTCATGAACACTACCTGGAGAAAAATTTCGGAGCATGATTGACCATATCTTGCCAACCAAAATAATTTTAACTTAAACTTTGTAAAAAGAGAAAAGGCTGGTACAAACTTTATGAACGAGGGCAGCTGCCCGGGTGTTCTTGAATTAATTTTCCCGGGTGGTTGCACTTTTTCTATACTGGGGGAGGGTTATATTTTTTAGTGAAAGAACGGAAGAGGTTGAGATGAGGCGTATTAATTTCAGGTCCTCGGAGATAAAGCTAAAATATATTATAATACTAACCAGATAGGTTTTGTTAAAGTGGAGAGAAAAGAAATAAAAGCCTATTTTGATAGTCAGGTTAGATAATTTAAGACCTTATTTAGAAATTACCGGTAGTGAAGAAAGGATTATTACTTATGCACTGGATCGAAGCATTAATTTTTGGGATTGCCCAGGGAATGTCTGAATTTCTTCCCATATCAAGTACCGCGCACATTGTCATTGTAGAGCTCTTGTTTGGCTACCACTTTCCCGGTCTGGCTTTTGAAATATACTTACACATCGCTTCAGTTTTTGCGGTTATCTTTTATTTTCGTAAGGAGCTTTGGGCTGTAATAGCCGGGTTTTTTGCTTATTTTAACAAAAAAACATTTGAAAACAGGGTTCATTTCTTTTTCGGATTGTATATCATGGTGGCGACGGCTATTACCGGGGTGCTGGGGATAATCTTGAAGGCCCAGGTAGCTGAGGTTATGAAAACTCCCACTTTCATCGCGTTAGCTTTGGCCGTTACCGGGGCGGCGCTGGTAATGATTGAACGGTTTAAAGAATACGGCAGCCGCAAAGAAGATCAAATGAGCTTTTTGGATTCCGTCCTGGTGGGACTGGCTCAAACCGTGGCCGTTTTACCCGGCATATCCCGTTCCGGATCGACAGTAATTGTCGCCCTCTGGGCCGGCCTGGACCGGGATACGGCGGTGCGATATTCCTTCCTCCTGGTAATCCCGGCTATTTTAGGTTCTACTGTTTTGACTGTAGGAGAAATGTCTTTGGAAATATGGGCTGCAGTTGGCACTTTCCCTTTGGTTACTTCTTTTATTGCATCGTTTATCTTTTCTTTAATCGGGATCGTCTGGCTGATTGATTTTTTAAAAAAGGGCCGCCTGGTTTATTTTGCCACTTACTGTTTTATCATGGCCATCCTGGTTTACTTTTTTGTAGAAAAGATCCCCCCAACGATTTAAGCGCCTGTCCTCTAACTTACTCACTTAATAGTTTGGCCACGGCTGCATCGGAAACATTAATAAATTCAGCTATTTCCCTAAAAGTGGATCCCTCTTTCACCGCTGTTTTCGCATATTTCTGCTTATAAGGCCGAAGATTTTTTTCCTGGAACTTGATTTAATCAAGTTGATATCAACTCTGCCGGCACCGGTTCCCGCTAGGCTTTGATCCAAAGATTTTCTTTTAACCTCAAAAACTGTTTCTTCTCGTTTTCTTATCTTTTGCTTTTGTTCTTCTATGAAATTTTCATCGCCAATCAGGTTCAGTTCCTCAAAATTGGTTATGTCATCTTTACTCATCATTGTTTTATAGATTTTAATGGCGTTTGTCCCGCGAGGGGAAAGCGTATTGAGTATAAAGTCGACATCTGTCAATTTATTGTTACCATAACGGTAAGCATTGTCGCTGCTCCATATGTATTCGGCTACATGTAAGTTAGTGGACTGACTTGAAGTAGAGGGCAGGTATCTGCCCTCTTTTTAAAGAATAACTAAATAAGGAGTGAAATATTAATGAAACAATTTGGGAAAGAAGGGGTTTAAAGTGAGTAATATTGCTAAAGAATTGAATAAAGCAATCGAGGTCATAAAAATTGAGGTTTCCACTTCTGAGCAGGAGCAGCTGCAGGAAGAATTAAAAAGTTTTTTGCAGTGGGTTGAGCCTGTGCTTGAACTAAATACTCTTGATTCGGGACAAACAGTATTCAGCCATGAAGCGGTTAATGTATTGCGCGAAGATCAACCCTGTCAAGGAGAACTTGCGGAACAGCAAGATGCTGCGCCAAACTTTGCCGGGGGCTATTACCTGGTTCCTAAAATTATCGAGTAAACCTGAGGGTAAGAAGGGGAGATTTGCATTGGAGCTAAGAAAGACGTCTGTTCGTCAAGTAGTTGATACCGTATACAGTGATGAAACCACTGCTTACCAATTAATTGAGCAGACTTTAAAAAACTGTTCAGTGCTTAATGAAGGGCTTAATCTTTTTACTAGCCTGGCCGGTGTTGATGCTTTTGAGCAGGCCAAAGCTGTCGATTATTTAATCGAAAGCGGTGAAAAACCGCCTCTCGCCGGTATCCCGGTCGTGTTAAAAGACGATATATGCTTCGGGGTTTTACCGACTAGTTTTGGATCGGGATTCTTTAAGGAATTCATGTCTCCTCATACAGCGACCGCGGTCGAAAGGTTAATGGATGCAGGAGCAATAGTGATTGGAAAAACAAACCTGGATGATATGAGCCTGGGTTCGACTACCAGGACATCGCCCTTTGGAGCTTCTATCAGCCCCTGGAGCAGCAAACGGGTAGCCGGAAGCGCGGGAGCTGCCGCAGTAGCTTCAGGGGCGTGCATGGTTGCCCTGGAAAGTGACAGCGGGGGAGCCCTGCGCCAGGGGGCTTCACATTGCGGGGTGGTGGGGCTGCGTCCAACCACCGGAAGGATCTCCCGGCACGGGCTAAATGCTTTTTCGCCTTCTTTTGGACAGCTGGGAATTACTGCTTTTTCCAGTGAAAATGTAAAAACTATTTTAGAAATAATAGAGGGAGCAGATCAGCGCGATGCCTCTACATTTATTAACCGGGAGAGCTCCTTTGGCGGCAGTGAACCGGATTTTGACAAGATTACCATCGGTTATCCGGTGTCGGCATTTGATCACCTGGAGCCTGCTTTGCGGGAGATGTTTGAACGGCTTCGAGAAGAATATGTCACGCAGGGATTTAAAGTTAGGGATATTGACCTGGGTCTGTTCCGCGAAGCCCTGCAAGCTTATTATGTGCTTTCCTCTGCCGAGGCATCTTCGAATCATGCCCGTTTTGACGGGATTCGCTTCGGTAAAGCCGCTGAGGCGGATAACCTGGAAGATCTTTACCGCAAGTCTCGCGGCAACACCCTGGGCAGGGAAGCAAGGAGACGCAGCATTTTTGGGACATATTTGCTGAGCGAAGGGAATTACGAACGTTATTATCGCCAGGCCTTGAAAATATGGCAGGTGGTCCGGAAAGAATTCAATGCCGCTTTAAGCGAATGTGATCTACTGCTTCTCCCGGCGGTAAAAAAATTACCACGTTTGCTGAATGAAGAAAAAAGTTTTCTGGAAGAATGGGAAGAAGATCTCTTTTGCGCCCCGGTAAGTATGACCGGCCTGCCTTCGCTGTGCCTTCCGGCCGGGCAGATCGAAGCACTGCCGGTGGGCATGCAGCTGGTAGGACCGCCCTTTAGCGAAGAAACCCTACTGGCCGTAGGCGCCAGGGTTGCCCGTTAATGATTTCAGGCAAAAACATGGTTAAGGAAAGAGGGAATGAGCACTATTATGAAATACGAAGCTGTAATTGGTCTTGAGGTTCACGTTGAGTTGCTTACGGATTGCAAGCTCTTTTGTTCCTGTCCGAACCGGTTTGTTCATGAGCCTAATGTTAATACCTGTCCGGTTTGTTTGGGTTTTCCGGGAGCCTTGCCCCAAATGAGCGCCGGTGCTCTTAAACAGGCCCTAAAAGCCGCGGCAGCCTTAAATTGTGATGTAGCCCTTTACAGTTATTTTGATCGCAAAAATTATTTTTATCCGGATATCCCCAAAGGTTACCAGATCTCGCAGTATTATGTGCCATTAGGCAGTAACGGTTATTTAAAGATTGAAGATGATCAGGGTGGCACCAAAAAAGTGGAAATTGATCGAGTGCATATGGAAGAAGATGCAGGCAAACTGGTGCACGGTGAGGGCGGAAGCCCGGCAGCTAAATATTCGATGGTTGATTATAACCGGGCCGGAGTTCCCCTGATTGAAATTGTTACCGGGCCGAACTTAAATACATCCGGAGAGGCGCGCCGTTACCTGGAAAAATTAAAAAGCATTCTGCAGTATGCGGGGGTTTCCGACTGCAAGATGGAAGAAGGAAGCCTGCGCTGTGATGCTAATATTTCGCTGCGGGCGGGAAGCGACCAACCGTTTGGCATAAAAACTGAACTTAAAAATATGAATTCATTTCGGGCTGTGGAAAAATCCCTGGATCATGAAATTGAACGCCAGAGGCGGATATTGGATCGCGGAGAAGAAGTGATTACCGAGACCCTGCGCTGGGATGAAAACAAACAGGAAACAATAGTAATGCGAGGCAAACTCGAAGCCCATGATTACCGTTGTTTTACCGATCCCGAACTGGCCCCGATCGAGCTTACCGCAAGTGATGTGGAAAAAGCCCGGGAAGAATTGCCGGAAATGGCCGAGGAAAGAGCGGCTCGCTTTATCAAAGATTACGGTTTGCCGGACTATGATGCCGGGGTCTTGACCGCTTCTCGCAGCCTGGCCGATTATTTTGAAGCATGTATCGATCTTTACGACAATCCCAAAGAAGTAAGCAACTGGGTAATGGGGGAATTTTCGGCCCATCTAAAGAATGCTGGAATAGAAGTGAACCAAGCCTCTTTTAAACCGGAAGATATGGCTGAGCTGCTTAAAATGGTCGATGAACAGGTAATTAGCGGCAAGCTGGCCAAGGATGTTCTGGAAAAAGCTTTCCAAAGCGGCAAGCCTCCCCGCCAGGTAGTGGAAGAAGAAGGAATGCAGCAGATATCAGATCAGTCCGAGCTGGAGGCAATTGTGGAACAGATAATCAATGAAAACCCGGACAGTATAGAGAGTTACCGCGGAGGCAAGAAAAAAGCGCTTGGGTTTTTGGTCGGCCAGGTGATGAAAGCTACAAAGGGCAAAGCCAACCCCCGGCTGGTAAATGAGCTGCTGGTTAAAAAAATAGACGGTTAAGCAGAAGGCAGGGATTATTCTAAAGGAAAGCTCATTAGTGGTTGATGTTGATATTTAAGAGAATGATATGTTTTAAGGGTTAACCTGGGAATATGCCCATTTAAGCCATTCTATTGCCAGTTCCAGGTCTTTTTTGTTTACAGTTGCTCCGCACCAGAAACGCAAGCCGGGCGGGGCATCTCTGTAAGAAGAGATATCAAAAGCCGCTTCTTCCTGTTCGAGCAGACTGGTTAACTGTTTAACTTTTTCCGGCGCAAGTTCCAGGGTGAGGCAGACACTGGTATTTGACCTGATCGAGGGTTCGGCGGCTAGAAAATGAACCCAATCATTTTCAGCCACGTATTGTTCGATTGCCGCCAGGTTTTCTTCACTTTTCCTGATCAGTTCAGCAAGACCGCCTGTATTTTCCATCCACTGCAAAGAATCGAGGTAATCTTCGACGCAAAGCATTGAAGGGGTATTGATTGTGGCCCCCTCAAAGATAGCTCTATCTAAGGCCCCCTCTTTCTTGATCCGGAAAATTTTAGGCAGGGGCCAGGGCGGTTCGTATGATTCAAGACGTGCCACTGCACGGGGCGATAAAATAAGCATCCCGTGGGCTGCTTCCCCGCCGGGAACTTTTTGCCAGGAAAAAGTGGCCACATCAAGCTTTTCCCAGGGGATATCCATGGCAAAAACGGCGGAGGTGGCATCACAAATGGTGAGACCTTCGCGGTCTGCAGGGATAAAGTCGCCACCGGGCACTTTCACTCCGCTGGTGGTTCCGTTCCAGGTAAAAATTAAGTCATGACTGAAATTTATCTTTGATAAATCCGGCAGATAGCCAAAAGCGGCTTCGTGGTAATTAACTTTTTCCAGCTTCAATTGCTTCTCAATATCATCAGCCCAGGCTTTTCCAAAGGCATCAAAATAGACCACTTCCACCGGCCGCTTTCCCAGCAGATTCCACATGGCCATTTCGAAAGCCCCCGTATCCGAGGCGGGGACTGTGCCAACCAGGTAATCGCCGGGGATTTTAAGGATAGTTTTAGTTTTTTCTAAGGCTTCCTTTAATTTTGCCTTTCCAGCTCTGCTGCGGTGAGAGCGGCCAAGCAGCGCGTTTTTAAGCTTTTCCGGGCTGTAACCGGGTCTTTTGGCGCAGGGTCCGGAAGAAAAATTGGGGTGGGCGGGTTTTTGTTTTGGTTTGGGATGCATGTGCGAAAACCTCCATTTACTAATCCTGGCTCATCTGTTTTGCCGGTAATTTATGCCTAAATCATATATTATCGGGATCAATAAGTAAACAGGAATCCTTAAAATTTGTGGTTAAACAGTTTGATGTTGTGATATAATGCTATCATCAATTGATTGTTATTTTCAATTAAGAATAGATAAAACTGCCTTGATAAAAGGAATTAAAATGATTTAGGTTTTATCATTGATATTATTTTTCAGAAGGGGAATTGATTTTGCGAAAAAGAATGCCTGTTTTTTTATTTTCAGTATTTGTGGTCATCTCCTTATTATGGATGGCTGCCGGCTGCAGTGATAGTGATATAAGCGACGAAGAGGAGCAAGACATAATCGAAGTAGTAACTACAATTCACCCCCTGGGGGATATTGCCGCTGAACTGGGAGGCGATAAGGTTGCGGTTACTTATCTTCTCCCTGCAGGAGCCAGCCCGCATACCTATGAGCCTACAGTAGAACAAGCCCGGAAAGTTGATCAGGCCGATCTGTTCTTTTATATTGGCGCGGGTTTGGATAACTGGGCTTTGGAAATGACTGATGCGGCCGATGAAGATCTAATAATTGCTGATATTTCGGAAAATGTGCCGTTAATAGAGGCAGCTGATTATGAGCACTTTGAAGATGAACATGAAAATCACAACCATGATCATGACCATGATCACGGGCCAGGCGACCCTCATTATTGGCTTGATCCGATTATAGTGCGCGATTCAGTCTTGCCGGTTATTCATGAAAAATATGTAAAGTTAATTCCTGATCAGGAAGCATATTTTGATCAGAGGTACGATGAGTATCAGCAAGAATTAACTCTTTTGCATGAAGAAATTCAAGACGCTGTATCCGGTTTTACCCAGCACAGCTTTCTAGCATTTCATTCGGCCTGGCAGTACTTTGCCCGGAGATACGAATTAAAAGAATTGGCAGTTATTGCTCGCTTCCCCGGGCAGGAACCTTCCGCAGGCCGGATAGCCGAACTGGTGGAATTAATTAAGGAGGAAGATATCGGAGCAATATTTACCGAACCGCAATTTGCACCTGGTTTGGCTGATAGTGTTGCCGAGGAAAGTGGTATTGAAGTTTACGTGGTAGACCCGCTGGGAGGAGAAGGTTTGGAAGGCCGTGAATCATATCTTGAAATGATGAGGTTTAACTTAGCTGTTTTTAAAGAAGCGTTGGAAAATTAAGTAGAAAGAAAAAGGAAAAACCGAAAGAAGTTTAATTTGAGCCCTTATGTTGACCAGGAAAGATACATACTATGCGATGCCGGGTCATCTATTAAGGAAGGAGGGGAAATATATGAGTAATTCAGTTAAAACCGACAATGCTGTGGAAGTTGATCAGCTAAATGTGAAACTTAACCAAAACCTGGTTTTAGAGGACATCACCTTTCACGTAAAAGCCGGGGAATTTGCCGGGATTATCGGTCCTAACGGGGCGGGTAAAACTACCCTGCTGCGAGCGATGCTTGGCCTGGTTCCGATCTGGCGGGGGGAATTTTCTATATTTGGGTTACCAATGTCGCGGCTGAAAGAGATTCGTTCTTCTGTCGGCTATATGCCGCAAAGGCAGTCTTTCGAGCGCCGGTTTCCCCTTTCTGTCGCTGATGTGGTTGCCACCGGTTTAATTTCTTCACAAACCTTATTGCGAAAAATTTCCGGTAGGGAAAAAAAGATAAGAGACGCCTTAAGGGCTGTAAGAATGGAATCTTTTTACAGCAAGCCTTTTCAAGATCTCTCCGGTGGAGAACAGCAGCGGGTCCTGCTGGCCCGCTCGCTGGCCGGCAAACCAAGACTGCTTTTACTGGATGAACCCAATGCAGGCCTTGACTTTCCTGCCCAGCAGAGTTTTCTCGATATTCTTAAGGAGCTGAAGGAAAGGGAAAACTTGACAATTATTCTTGTCTCGCATGACCTGTTTTCGATTGCCCCGGCAGCAGATAATTTGATCTGCATAAACCGGACAATGCATGTTCACGGCAAGCCGGCGGAAGTGCTGCAAAGCTCTCACCTGGATCAGGCTTACCGCTGTCAGTTTGATTATTTAAGTGGAGTAGAGCGAAAGGTGAGGTGGGATATTTGAGCGAAATTTTTGCTTACGGGTTCATGCAGAGAGCGCTGCTGGCTGCCCTGCTGGTGGGTATTTTGTGCTCGACAATCTCATTTTTTGTCGTATTAAAGCGGCTCTCCTTTTTGGGAGCCGGAATATCGCACACTGCCCTGGGCGGGATTGCCCTGGGTCTGGTTACCGGGATTGATCCTGTCCTTACGGGCAGTGTTTTTGCTGTGGGCACGGCTATGAGCACCGGCCAGATCAGCCGCCTGGGAAAAATAAGCGAGGATACTGTCATTGGTATCTTTTACGCTTCAGGGATGGCTCTGGGCATAGCCCTGATCAGTGGATTTAAAGGATATTACCCGGAACTATTTTCTTTGCTTTTTGGTAATATCTTAGCTGTTTCGGTGCAGGATTTGATTGTGATGGGGGCATCCCTGGTAGTGATTATGCTTTTTGTTTTTCTATTTTTAAAAGAGCTGCTGATGATCTGTTTTGACGAAGAAATGGCCATAGCCAGGGGTTTGCCGGTGGGGGTTTTATATTTAGGTCTCCTGGCAGCAATGGGCCTTACGGTGATGGTATCAATCCAGTTGGCGGGGGTTGTGCTTGTTTCTGCCCTGGTTGTTATTCCGGGTGCGGTGGCTTTTCGGGTGAGCAGTAATTACCGGGGAATGCTTATAGTATCATTAATAGTTGGGTTGTCGGCCAGCCTGGGAGGCCTGTTTATTTCCTATTTTTACCCACTTCCTACCGGTGCGGCAATTGTTCTGATCCTATCAGTTATTTTTGCCCTGGCCATGGCAGCCAGGTTTATTCTGGAAAAAGCTCGCCCTTTCAAAAAAAAGGGGAATTGAAGTTTATTACGGGGGTGTCTGCAATGAAAAACAGCTTGTTGGAGGAAACAAAAGAACTGCTAAAAAATAAGGGGTATAAATTAACCGGGCCCCGCCTGGCTATTCTGCAGTACCTGGCCAGGGAAAAAGGTCACCCGGATATCACAGAAATATATGAAGGGATTAAACAAGAATACCCGGGAATAGGGATTGCTACAGTTTATCGCAACATCGATCTTTTTCTCAGGCTGGGGATTGTCCGGGCGCTTACTTTAAAGAACTCTCAGCTGCGTTATGAATTAAATAACCCTGAAGATTATCATCACCATTTGATTTGTAAATCCTGCCAGCAAATTGTTGAATTTGGCAGCTGTAGTTTTCAATCAATTGCCGGTGAAATCGAAAAGGTAACTCGTTTCCAGATTGATGAACACAATCTTGAAGTATATGGATTATGCCCAAAGTGTTTAACTGCCTAAAATTTATGCAAGTTTATTCAATGGAAAAAATGTACTGGTAAATAGGTTGTCCGCCATACTGCAGTTCTACATCTAAAGAGGGGTGCTGTTCTTCTATGGCGGCAGATAGGAAAGCTGCTTCTTCATGGGAAAGAGATTGGCCATAAAATATGGTAATAATGTCGTGTTTTTGACTAACTGTTTCTTCAGCCAGGCTCAAGGCTGTTTGGTGGAGATCTTTTCCTGCGGTCAAAATATTATCTCCGGAAAGTCCCAGGTATTGGCCCCTTTTCACCTCGCGTCCTTTTACTGTAGTGTCCCTGGTTGCATTTGTGATTAAACCGGTTTTTACCTGGCCTGCTCCTTCATGCATAGCCTGTAAGTTTTCCTCTATTTCTTGTTCCCGGTTAAAAGACAGCATTGCCGCTAAACCTTCGGGAAGGGTCCTGGTTTTAAGTACTTCTACCCGCTTATCAGATAATTCTTTAGCCTGTTCGGCAACCATAATAATATTTTTGTTGTTAGGTAAAAGAATTATGGATTCATGGGGCAGATTGTTGACAGCATTGATCAAATCCTCAACTTTGGGGTTCATGGTTTGACCACCAAAAACTATTTCATGGGCGCCGAGGCTGGTAAATATCTTGCGGAATCCTTCTCCGAAGGAAACTGGAATAACCCCGGTAATCCCCGGAATTACCTGTGGATCATTTTTTAGAACGGCTGGTTCTTCAATCGTGGAGGGGGAAGAGTGGTTTTCTTCATGTTGGTCGGACATGTTATCAATTTTAATATTATGCAGTGAGCCATAACCAAGAGCTGTGCTCAATACCTGATCCGGTGAATCAGTGTGGATGTGCACTTTTGCTGATTGTTTATCAGTAGCTACAATTAAAGAATCTCCTTTAGAGGAAAGTTCATCTTTTAAGCCTGAGAAATCCCCGCTTTTATTTTTAATGATCACTTCGGTGCAATAGGGATATTCCAGGTTGAGTGGTTCGGTCGGCAATGAATATTTCTTTTCAGGGACAGGAGAAATTAAGCTTGAATTTTCGGCCAAAGAGGCAGGTTTTTTTGATTTTTTTAGCGGTAGCATCTCGTTAAATGATTGTTTCATAGAATAGAGGCAGCCTTCCAAAAAAACTAGCAAGCCCAATCCGCCGGCATCGACCACCCCGGCTTCTTTTAAAGCTGGCAGCATATTGGGAGTTTTTTCAAGAGCCGTCTTGCCGCTTTTAATCGCTTCTTCCATACTATCATACAAGTTTTCGCCTTTGCTTACCGATTTCTTGATGCCGCGGGCCATTTCCCGGGCAACAGTTAAAATGGTCCCTTCAACCGGGGTTGATACCGCTTTGTAGGCATAGACCACCCCGAATTGAAATGCCTTACTTAGTTCGGCTGGGGAAATATGTTTTTTCTTCTGCAATCCACGGGCTATTCCTCGCAATATCTGGGAAAGAATCACCCCGGAATTGCCCCTGGCTCCCAGCAGGGCGTGCGTTGCCATAACATCTGACAGTTCCCCAACCGAATCTCCATCATAAGTAAGAGTTCCTTCAACAGCAGCATTGAGGGTCATGCTCATGTTGGTACCGGTATCCCCGTCTGGGACCGGGAAGACATTTAAGGCATTAATCTTTTCGATTTCCCGGTCAAAAAATTGACTGGCGCCGAGGATCATTTTTTTAAAATCGCTTGCGTGCAAAAAATATCCCTGCTTTTTTTTGGTTATACTTGACAATGATTTACTCCTATTTAAATAAGATTGAGTATTACTAAACAGAATAATAACATAATATTAGAGAATTTTCTACCTGGCTAATATTTTTTAAGTTTCTCATACATGATTGCGCAGCATTAATTCAGCCGGATGCGGTTCCAGGTAAACCTGATTATGCAGGTAAGTGACATTGTATTTGCGAGCATAGTGCTTAACCAGGGTTAAAGGAACAACCAGGGGGACAATTGGGCGCGAGTATTGATCAATAGCTTCAAGTAGTTCTTTTTTCTCGTCTGCGGAAATCAAAGTTTTAAAATGACCCATGATGTGATACAGCACGTTGACGTTTTTCTTGACTGTTGCCTTTAAAGCCATGGCTTCCATTAAATTTTTTTGATATTGATCAAGTAGTTCACCGCGAGCAAAATTTTTTCCTGACGCAGCCAGTTTACCCATTTTTGAAAGATGTTTTGGGCTATGGGCCATAATCTGTAGTTTGTGGCGGGAATGAAAATCAACCAGTTTTTTATAGTTTGGATTGGTTTTTAAAAATGTTTTCCAGCGATAGTAGCAAAAGACCCGTTCAATAAAATTTTCACGCAGGCGGATATCGTTTAAACGCCCCTCTTCTTCTACCGGAAGCAAAGGGAAGTGTTTGACAAAAGCTTCCGCAAAAAGACCCCGCCCTTTTTTTTGCACTTTCCCGGAGTTGTCGTAAACTTTTACCCGTTGCAAACCGGAGCTGGGAGAGTCTTTTTTGAAAATAAAAGCACCCAGGTCTTCTTTTTTCAAAGCGGCAATCCTTTGTTCGCAGAAACATTTCATCTTTTCGGTGTAATCAATGCCGGTACTGGTAGTTACTAGGCGGGGATTTTCCGGGTCGCCGGCAAGGTGCATGGTTTCCCGGGGTACCGGAAGACCGCATTCAACTTCCGGACAGACAGGAACAAATTCAAAATAAGCGGATAAAATATTTGTGATATAACGGTCCTGTTTATGGCCACCATTATAACGAACCGGGTGGCCAAGCAGGCATGAACTAACGCCTATCCGGATTTTATTATCCAAAATAACCACTCCAGGTTTGGTTTTGCTATATATTTCGCTTAAATATAGGCATACTCCTTTTATTTTTAGTTCGTTTGAAGGGGTGAATTAATTGGTTGACTTATAAATAACTTTTTTCTAGCCATCCAGTATCTCAATAAAGGGGTCGCCTAATTCTTCCCCGACGTGTTTCAACATTTCTTTGTCAAAAGCCAATTCCCCGTAACTGTCTATTTCTTTCGCTGCTTCTCCCACCGTGTTGAAAATAAAATAGTCGGCATCATAAGGGCCTTCCAGGTCATCTCCCCTGTAAATCACAAGCTTGCCTTTTGGGGTTAGATAAGTAACTTGGTAGCCGTCTGCTGACCAGCCAACCGCGCGTCCCTGAAATGTTACTATCCGTTCTGCATTCCATTCTCCTACAAGCAGTTCAACCTTCTCAAACTTATCGGTGACCATTTCTTGCGCTTCAATCAGCTGTTCTATGTGGGAGGTTAGTATTTCAGATAAACTGACCTCTCCGACAAGTTCGATTGCTTTATCCCATAACTCCTGCATTTCATCATGAACGTAAATGTTACGTTTTGCCATAATTAACTACTCCTATACTTTTCTTATTTTTCTTTATAGCGGAAGCCTGACCAGGAACTTATTATATTATCTGTTGGCGTTCTATGCAACATCTAAAAAGATTTCCAGCCTAATAAATAAAGTTTTAAATAAAAAACTATGGGCAAACCCTTTATTTTGCGATATATTTATCAGTAAAGGAAACTAATTGTATGGTTCAGCAGTCTATCCTGGTAGAGAAACAAAAAGGAGTGTGAGTTATGCTGAAAATCAAGAGAAACTGGTTCTTTTTGGTGGTAGTTTTATTGATGGTAGTTATTATTGGAGCAGGGTGTCAAGGTGATGAGGAAACAGAAATTAATGCCGAGGCAGATAAAGAAGAAGTAGATGATCAGGATTTGGATGAAACTATTGAGGCCCTTGGTGTTTTTGAAGGCCAGATAGACAGTCAGTCAGTAGAGATAGAGGTGGATGGAAGGAAGCAGGCTTTTGCTCTGGAAGAAGGCCTTAGTGTGGCTGATATTAAAAGCGGCACTGAAGTTTCGATTATTTATTATGAAACAGAAGACCGCCCGGTTTTAAAAGAAATTAAAGCTCTTGAAGAGACAGAAGAAATAAAAGAAGGAGAAGGAATATACAACGGCCAGGCGGACAGCCGCTCGATTGAGATAGATTTGGACGGTCGGCTCAAGGTGTTTACTGTTGATAGCGGTCTAAGCGTTGATCATTTAATTGAAGGTTCAAAGATTGGGTTTACTTATAAAGAAAGCGATCACGGGCCAGTTTTATTATCAATAGAGGTAATTGAAGAAGCAGAGAGAAAAGAGGAAGATCAAATTGAGGAAGGAAAAAAACTTGAAGGAAATGGGATCCTGGTGGGACAGGTTGATTCCCAGTCAGTAGAAATTGCCCGCGTCCGGGTTTTTGAGTTGGCCGAAAATATTAGTGTTGAAGAAATTGAAGATGGCTCGGAAGTTGCTTTTACTTATACCGAAAAGGAACACAGGCCGGTATTGGAAACTATTGAAGTAGTTGATGAACCGCTGGAAGGTGAGCTAATCCAAGGCACTTATATTGGCCAGGTTGACAGCAATTCGGTGGAGATAGAGTATCACCAGGTTTATGCTCTCGGGTCTGGAGTAAGCAGGGAAGGTATTGAAGACGGGGCTGAAATTTCTTTTACTTATTATAATGATACGCATCGCCCGGAAATTGTTTCCCTGAATGCCAGGTAATTAAAGAGCAGCAATAATATTTAGTTGAAGCCATCGCCTGGGAGACTAAAAGGTGACGGCTTCTAAGCTGTTTTCAGGTTGTTATCAGAGAAAATTTGTTCTCTTGTTAAGTTAGAATATAACGTGTTAATATAAAAGTCGCTAAATAGAAAATTAGGCATAAATGCTGGTAATATACGGCAGTTTTTAGTTGTTTTTATTATGAGAGTCTGTGCTTTAATACCGGGTCTACAGGCTTTTAAACTGAAGAAGGAAATAATGCTTGAATGTAGAATAAATTAACCTTTGGAACTAGTGACAGGTTGCTGATTGTTGATAGTTTGAACTTTAGAATTTTAACCTTAATTTATAAGTTGTAACGGCTCTAAACTGTAAATGCCGGTTTTAATATAATGAAAGCCTGTTTTTTGTTTTTCGGGGGTCAAATGAAAAAGATTGAGTTTATTGTTTTTGAGAGGGGTATATTATGAGAGACTGTAAGAAATGTGGTATGAATTACAATGAAAAAGAATATGCTATTTGTCCCTATTGCGGGGAAGCGGCTGATGAAGATCTGAGAGAGGCAGAAACAAAGACAGCAGGGTCTGCCGGTGAAGTAACCAGGGGAGTATCCGGGGAAGAAGTAAAGGAAAAATCCGATAAAAAATTAAAAATGCCTGATTTTGCCGGCATAGGTAAAATGTTTGATAACAAGTTGAAACTGGCCGTCGTTGGAATAGCTGTTGTCATTATAATTGGCGTGGCAATCTCGGCTATTTTTGCTTTGAGTGATAACGGAGTAACTGTTCCTGATAAATATTCTACTATACAGGAAGCAATTGACGCTGCCGAAGAGGGAGATGAAATTACAGTAGATGTGGGTATTTACAAGGAAAGTATTGATTTTAAAGGCAAAGATATAATTTTACGCAGTACCGATCCGGATGATCCAAGTATAGTTGACCAGACCATTATAGATGGCGACGGAGGCGGGACTGTAGTTTCTTTTCACAGCGGAGAAAGTGAAGAAGCAGTTTTAAATGGTTTTACAATAACCCGCGGTAGCGGAATAGTAGTTTCCGGGGGTAGTACCCCGATTATTAAGAATAATGTTATAGAAAATAATGAAGCCGAATATGGCGCCGGGCTGGCGATATTTGATTCCTCTCCAAAGATTATAGACAACCTGATTTCAGGCAATTCAGGCTTTCTCGGGGGAGGGATATTTGTGGAAGAATCTTCCCCCTTGCTTGAAGGCAATGAGATTACCAGGAATCATGCCGAAAGGGGCAGCGGAGTGGTCGTTATTTTGAATTCGGCCCCGGAATTGCTTAACAATACTATTACCGACAATACTGCCGACGATCTTGGTGCAGGAATAGTGGTTGCAGATAATTCAACCCCTTCAATTAAGAAAAACTTGATAACCGATAATCATGCTGAGCGCACTGGCGGGGGTATTCTTGTGAAAGAGTCGGAACCCAATATTGAAGAAAATACTATTGCCGGGAACCGGGCTGCCCACGGCGGTGGTATGTTCGTGGTTGACTCAATGAGCACTGTACTGTTAATCGCCAATAACGAGATTTCCGATAATCTTGCTGCTATTGCAGGAGGAGGTCTCTACATGGAAGGGTCTTCGCCCACCCTGGAAGACAATACATTTACGGATAATAAATCTGAACGAGGAGGAGCTCTTGTCATTTACAATTCCGAACCTGTTCTTTTAGGAAATTTATTTGAAAGCAATGAAGCCAGTGAAGCTGAAGGCGGAGGCGCACTCTGGGTTTCGAATGACTCAGTTTTGGAGCTAAATGATCCGGATGACAACACTTACGATGATAATATTCCCGATGATATATATGAAGAGTAGGCAAGGTTTAATTGGTTAGGTCAGTTAAAAGGGAGGATTTTTGATAATGAAAGAACAAAATGGTAACAATCAAAATAAAGATACTGAAGTGCAAAATAATCAAAAGGAAAGCAGGCCGCGTAGTTTTAAAATGATCGGCATTGGAGCGGCTGTGGTGGTTATAATTGCTGTAGCTGTAGTGGCCGCCTGGTTATTTTATAACCCTTACATATCTGTTCCCGATGATTATCATACCATTCAGGCGGCGATTGAAGCTGCTGATGACGGTGAAGAAATTGTGGTTGAACCGGGCGTCTACTATGAGCAAATTGATTTTTTGGGTAAAGATATCACAGTGCGCAGTACAGATCCCGACAATCAGGAAGTCGTGGCCGAAACTGTCATAGATGGACGCAAAAGGGGTTCAGTGGTTACTTTCCAAAACGGGGAAAGTAATAGTGCTGTTCTTAAAGGGTTCACTCTTTCCAATGGGATAGGGACAAGCGAGTCAGTGTCCTACGAAGAAGAAGGTGAACAAGTTACAGAAGAAGGACATTATGGCGGCGGGATATATGTTAACAGCAATAGTTCGCCGACCATATCGAAAAATCTAATTACCGGAAACGATACTGATTTGGATGGCGGAGGCATAGCAGTGCTGGGCGATTCCAGACCCGTCATTGAAAACAATAATATTCGAAACAATAATTCCCTTAATGGCGGAGGGATTACGGTGCTGGAAGCCAGCCCCATAATTGAGGATAATACCATTGCTGAAAACGCAGCTCAATATCTTGGAGGGGGTATCCTGGTTGATTTTGACTCTTCGCCAAGAGTTAACGGTAATAATATTAACAGCAATAGTTGTACCAGCGGCGGCGGAATAGCAGTATGGAATGCGGATCCGCTGATTAATAATAATACCATCCATAATAATGAAGCTATTTGGTTTGGAGGCGGTATTGCTGTATTTAATGCCAGTCCAACTATTGAAAACAACGAGGTCTCGCAAAATTCAGCCCAAAACCATGGTGGCGGCATAGCCTTAAGTGAAGGCGGCACTCCTGAAATTGTCAACAATACAGTTATGAAGAATTATACCGAAGAAAGCGGGGGCGGCATAGCCATCCTTGACGGCTCCGAGCCTAATGTGGCCGATAATATTTTATCGGAAAATGCTGTTTTATATGGCGGTGGCGGTATTTATATAAAAAATGCTTCCCCAACGATTGACGGCAACGATATAACCGGGAATTTAGTGCAGCAGGATGGCGGTGGCGTTGCCATCATGATCAACTCTTCGCCCATACTGACCGGCAATTTGATCGATGAGAATAACGCTGGAAGAGCCGGTGGCGGTGTCGTGGTTGCTGAAGAGAGTAACGTTTTATTTTCAGACAATACTATTTCCAACAATGAAGCCGAACGAACCGGAGGCGGTTTTATTGTTCAGAATTCCACTATTGAGATGGAAAAAAATATAATTTCCGGTAATATTGCAAGCACAGAATCAGGCGGAGGCATGATTATTGTCGCTCAATCCTCTGCCACGATTACTGGCAATGAATTTATCGAAAATATTGCCGCTGAATTTGGCGGAGGGCTGGTTGCCTATGAAGAGTCCGTAGTTTCGCTTACTGAAAACGATTTTATTGCCAATGAAGCTGAAGAGGGTGGCGGGGCCTTTATTGGCTTTGGCGAAGCCAGTATAGACTTAAACGACCCGGACGATAATACATATGAAGACAACATCCCCGAGGATCTCGAAGAAGATAATGGCGAGAAAGAAACCGATAGTGATTAAAACAAGAAATACCGGCGATATTAACTGCAAATGAAAAGTATTGAGAGTCTGTCGAGAAGACAGGCTCTTTTTTCGTTTTTATTATTTTAAACCTGCTTTTTCTGGATTTTAAAAATAGCATTCGAGAGGGCTTGGCAAACTTACTTGATAACGTTATAATAGTTATATAAATACTTGAATGTTTGGAGGGGATCTTTGTGGATTCCAGGCAGGCTGATCCTGATCGCTGCGATATATTTTGCAGCGACCCGGCAAAGGTGGACAAGATCAAAAATCATTTGAAGGATCTTGCAGTTGTAGTCGATATCTTCAAGGCTCTTGGAGATCAAACCCGGTTTAAAATTGTTTTTGCTCTCTGGCACGAGGAGCTGTGCGTATGCGACCTGGCCTTGGCTCTTGATATGCCGATAGCTGCAGTGTCTTATCACCTGCGTTATCTGCGCAGCCTGAGGTTGGTGCAGGGTGAAAAGCGGGGTAAAATGTGTTTTTATAGCCTTGCTGATGAACATATAGCCTCCCTGGTTCGGCTGACCCTGGAGCATTCACAGGAAGAAAAAAAAGAAAGGAGCAAGTAAATTGTCCATGTTTTTTGATGATCCAGGCACTGTAAGGGCCATTCAAGATATTGCCTTGTATGCGGGGCAGCTGGTTTTAAGGGTTATCCCCCTTTTAATTGCGGCTGTCTTTTTGGCAGAATCAGCCAGGCTTTGGCTGGGAGATGAAAAGTTAAAATATTACCTGGCCGGGAGAAGTTTATGGACAGCTCGCCTGCGGGCGGCGGTTCTGGGAGCGGTCCTCCCTTTTTGTGAGTGTGGGGCTTTTCCGTTTATGCTTGGTTTAATCCGGGCGGGAGTGCCAACCGGGGCGGTTTTGACCTTTTTTCTGGTCAGCCCGGTGGTTAGCATGCCTGCTTTTATGATCTTGATTGGTGTTTTCGGTTTGCCCCTTGCTCTGATATATTTGTTTATTACTATGGCATCAGCGGTGACTGCCGGGCTGCTGCTTGAACCGGCCGGCAGGAAGTGGGGGATGTTTAAAGAAGGGATGGCGGTGAGTGAAGAGAAACAGGAAAGCAGCACTTTTCCCATGGTTTCCAGCTTTGCCGGCTGCGAAACCAACCCTGCTAAAAGCTGTTGTGGCAACGACAATAATCAACCCAAAGAAGGTAAAAGGGAACTTGCTGCCATAACAGGTCCGGCCTGGGCTCACACAGTTAGCCTGCTTAAAAGAATAGCTCCTTACCTGGGTGCTGTAATCATCGTTTCGTCTCTTTTAACCAACCTGGTTCCCCGGGATTTGATTAAGCAAACCCTGGAATGGGGAGCGCCTTTTGATGTCTTAATTGGCGCCCTGGTAGGAATACCGGTTTACAGTGGGGACTGTGCCATGATAGCCCTGGTTGCTCCCCTGATTGGTGCCACCGGGGCGGTAGGCGCCGGGTTAGCCTTTATCATTTCCGGAACAGGTACTAGTATTAATGGCATTATCTTTATGAACTCCATTTTTAAGGGACGCTTTCTGGTGTTTTATGTTATGACTGTAGTTTGTATAGCCTTAATTGTTGGTTATATTGTTTCTGCTTTGTTGTCCATCGGGCTTGTTTAAACGGGGTCTCTTCTTATTTGACAGGAGAGGAATCGTAACCTGGTATAATTTAACGAATAGCTTATTTATGATTAGAAACATGAAGGAGGACAAATTATGTATGTGGAAGATATAAGTCCGATCATATTTGAAATCGGTCCGCTTTCAGTGCGCTGGTACGGTTTAATGTTTGCCATTTCCATCATGACCGGCTTCTACTACCTGCGAAAACACGGTTTAAAAAAAGGCTTTGATGAAGATACAATCCTGACCTTGCTTATAGTAATCATTATTTCTCTGCTTGTCGGGGCAAGAGCGGTCTTTGTCGCTACCAACTGGTCGTATTTTATGGCAAATCCGGAATTGATCATTCGCATCGACCAGGGTGGGCTTGCATTCCATGGTGGGTTGCTGGGAGGGTTGCTCAGCAGCTGGTTATATTGCCGCATTAAAAAAATAAACCTTTGGGAGCTGGCTGACCTTGCTGTGCCGGGAATTGCCCTGGGTTATGCCCTGGTCCGCATCGCCAATATTTTTAACCAGGAAATCCTGGGCCGTGGAGCAGCCATTTTTTTCTTTGAGCGTCACCCGGCGCAAATTTATGGTGCATTGATCGGATTGGCTTTACTTGGCTTGCACAATTACCTTGCCCGCCGCGTTAACCCGAAGCCGGGTTACTTGTTCTGGACGTTTGTTCTTGGTTACACCCTGCTTCGCGGTTTGATTGAGGAAACTTTTCGGTTAAATCCTCTGCCGCTGTGGGGTTATGTCAGTGAAGCATGGGGCGTTGGTTTTTTTACCACAGTCCATTTGTTTACTCCCCCGATTATCATTCTCTGCCTGGCGATGCTCTGGAGGATTAAAAGCAGTGGCAACGATAATTGTGGCAGGAGAAAGGTGCCTGGGAAAATCATGCCTTTGTTCTTGTTGATTGCGATTGTTTTATTTGTAACAGCCGGTTGCTCCGGGGAAGAAAGAGCGACCTGCTCTAAAGGGGAACCTGCCGAGGTTAGCGAAATAGAGGAGAGAGATTATTCTGGTGATAAAACCGGATCCGGGGAGGCAGAAAATATGGATGATCTGAAAAAAAGTTTGACCAAGATGCAGTATTATGTTACCCAGGAAGATGGAACAGAGCCTGCGTTTGATAATGAGTACTGGGATAACAAAGAAGAAGGTCTTTATGTTGACATTGTATCCGGGGAGCCCTTGTTTAGCTCTACGGACAAATATGATTCAGGCACAGGTTGGCCCAGTTTTACCAGGCCAATTGATGAAAAGAGTATTGTGGAAAAAAAAGATACCAGTTATGGCATGGCGCGCACTGAAGTGCGCAGCCGGGAAGCTGACTCACACCTGGGGCATGTTTTTGATGATGGGCCGGAACCCACAGGGCTGCGCTACTGCATTAACTCGGCGGCCCTACAATTTATTCCGAAGGAGGCACTTGAAGAAAAAGGGTACGGGCAGTACCTTGAACTCTTTGAAAAGAATAATAGTTCACAGTAGGCGAATTAGTGGCAGTAACTGGTTGCTGTTTAAGGGATAAAATATTTGTCTTAAGAAATTTTCCGGTAGGTTTTATTCCCACTGAGCATGCTTAATAAAGCGATAACTGCTGCGGTGTAAAAGGGAAAAAGAAAAGTATGCTGCCAGATTAAGCCGCTCAGTGGCGGTAGCAGGGCAATCCCGACTGAGTAGGCGGCGAAAAATAAACCGATGGCCCTTCCCTGCCATTTTGGGTCGGAATGTTCCAGGATCATGCCAAGCATGCCTTGAAAAGATAAGCCAAAGCCGCATCCATAGATGATCAGGGCTATAAATAAGCCGGGAGGCCGAGTTGCTATCGCAGCCAGGATTAAAGCTAAACAGATGAACAGTAACCCGTTAGTGCACCCGAAAATATTGCCGTTTACCCTGGGTTTTATAATACCGGGCCAACTGGCCTGGATAATTATTGCTGCCAGGGCGAAGGAAGCAAAAAGCATACCGGTTTGCGTATGGTCCAAGCCTGCCGCTTCAGCGTGACCGGGCAAAAAAGAAGCCAGCGTTCCCGTGGAGCCGGTGGTCCCCAGGGCAAATATAAATGTGGCCTTGATTGCCGGAATAGCCATTATTTGTCCGAGGGAGAAATGGGGGATATCATTGCAAGGACGGTTTTCCGGGTTAATTTTGAACAGCCAAAAGGCCAGCCCGGCAGAAGCCAGCATCAAAATTGCCAGCATGTAATAAACAGTATGAAAGCCGTGTAAGTTTGCAATTATCCCTGCAGCTGGCGGTCCGGTAACTGAAGCCAGGCCTATGGTAGCACCAAAAATAGCGAGGCGGATATCGCCAGTAAAACCTGCTTTTTCTTTAACGGTAAGGCAGGCCAGGGTAGCAGGAATCATTAAGCCGCCGGCAAGACCGTGACCGGCACGGATTGCAACCAGGTGATAGGCGTTGCCAGCGCAGGTATAGAGCAGCAGCATAACAGAAACCCCGGCCAGGCCCAGTATAAGCGGGTGTTTCCAGCTTTTAGTATCAATAATCAGGCCGCCCGTAAAATTGCCGACAATGTTAAAGAGAGAATAAAATCCTACTACCAGGCCCAGGGTGAATGGAGTTGCCCCCAGGGATATTGCGTATGGGGCCAGTATCGGCATCTGGGCGTGGGTATCAAAAAAGGCGAAGAAAACAATCAAATACACCGGCCACAGTGATAGCAGCATTTTTTTAAGGTTGTTGTTATGTAGTATGGTATTGACCTCCCGGCCCGGTTAATCTTTGGGCGGATTAGCGATCCCTCAAAACATTATAACTTTTTTAGGGGAAAGAAAAAACACTGCATGGTTATGAATAAATATCAATTATTCTGGGTTTTGATATTGACAGCTTAAAAGAGACATGTTATATTTTAATTGTTAGATTTGCCTAACATAAGCGCTGTAAATTGATCCTGCACTTTGCTCAACAAAGGAGTGTGTGTTCAAATTGTCCCATTCTTTGCCTTTCACATCTTCCCTCCAGGACTATCTTGAGGTTATTCTTAATCTCCTCCAGGAGAAAAAAATCGCCCGGGTTACCGATATAGCAGACCGGCTAAATATTGCCAAGCCCAGTGTAATTCAGGCGCTTACTTCGCTCAAAGAGAAAGGTTTGATCAAACAGGACCCTTACGGGCCGGTGGAGTTGACTGAAAAAGGGCGCCGTTATGCTTTAAAAATAAGGCACAGGCATAAGATTATTTATGGTTTTCTTACTCAAGTCCTCGGGGTTTCCCCTGCTGCGGCTGAGAAAGATGCCTGTTTAATGGAACATGATTTAAGCGCGGAAACCTTTGAACGTTTATTGGAATATTTACAGGATCAGGATGTTGATTCCGGGCTAAAGAAAGAATTGAATTAGATTGATCAATAACTTTAGGGTTGTTTGATTTTGCTTAAAGAGATCTTTTGTCCCGGGGTTATGAACAAAGACGTCTTTTCAGCCGGTTGAGCCGGTGCTGTAGAGCTTCGGGGCGAAGCTCCTTATTTTTTATAAATTTGATCTCCCGGTTAAGCCGGGTTATGGCCAGTGCTTTTTCAGTTAATTTTAAAGCGGTATGGTACTCACGGCAGCGGTGTTCGTAATACTTGGCCAGCTCAACGTATGCTCTCGGATTACTCTGATTGCTGTTTACAGCTTCCTGCCAGATAGCAGCTGCTTCTTCCCACCTGCCTTCTTTTTTGAAGTAGAGGGATAATTCCAGGCTGGCTTCTTCGGATAGGGCTTTAATATTACAGTCTGCTGCTTCCCGGAGATAGCCAATTCCCCGGTCGTTTTTGCCTTCTTCCAGGCAGAGAGTACCCAGGGCCAAAGCTTCAGCAGGATGTTCCAACTTGAATCCACCGGCGGTCTGATAAATTTTTTCTAAAAGGGTGACCATGGAAAGGATGTCCAGAACGTTATGTTCGAACACCTTTTTCAAGCGTCCGGTTTTTCCTTTGCGCAGGTATTCAAAATATACCCCCGGGATTTCTGCTCCCGGTAGGTCATCTTTGCGCTGCAGTCCCAGCAGCGCTTCTTCCAGGGAGCTTAGGGAGCGGGAAGGGAGTCGTTTTTTCCAAAGGGCTCTTGCACATTGCAGTAAATCCAAATGCTGATCCGGCTCGCACAAGTTTATTCCGGCAAGTAGCTGGCGGGTTTGCAGCAGGGGTAGGTCAAATAATTTGCCATTAAAGGTAATTAAAGTTGAATAACCGGATACTGTTTTATTGAAATGGCTTAATATTGCTTTTTCTTCTTTGGGCTTACGCAGAAAATACTGGTGTAGAACAAAAAAATCTTTTTCAATCTTGCCAAGTCCGATCAAAAAGGCCCAGGTGCCGGTGCCGCCTGCTAATCCGGTTGTTTCAATGTCGAGAAAAATTGCTTTTCGGGGATCAAAGTCATTAAAGCTGCTGTCTCGGGAAGGCAGAGCCAGCCCAGGACCGCGGCAGTTTAAGACCGCAAAAAGGTTACTTCTACCATGTAAGTGATCCAGGGGAAAGTACAACTCCCGGAGATAACAGCGTCCAAATGGGGTTTTTTCTTCCCGGTCTTCACAGGGGAAAAGGCTTTTAAACTGATTGTTTTCATGTGTTTCGGCAACCTGTCTAGCGGTTTTGATCTCGCCGGTTTTTTGCATTGTGGATAAACGTGAACCGAGGTTTCGCTTCATTTTTGGATCACCTCGATTAAATCCAGAGCTTGTTTTTTGCCCGGTTCTCTGCCCTGGGAGGCGGGACCGATACAGGAAGGGCAACCTTCAGAACACTGACAATCTGTAATTACTTTTCGGGCGGCTTCAAAAATTTCTTTGTAGTTGTTGTATATTTCTTCACTGTAGCCGACTCCACCGGGGAAGTTGTCGTAGAGGTAAAGGGTGGGCAGTTCGGTAAAAGGTGCTTTCACCTGGCTAACGGCTCGTAAATCCCTGGGGTCACCCATCAAGAAAAACGACGCCACCTGGGGAAGCAGATTGGCCAGGCCGATCAGCCCGGATTGGACCGCTGAAAAGGGCATATTTCCGTAAGCTTCGCGGGTAAGAGAGATCCAAAAAGCGGTGGTGTGCATCTCTGTTTCAGGAAGATCAACCGGTCCGGCCCCTAAATTTTCATGGGTGTTAAAGCGAATTTTTTTAAACATTGAAACCAGGGCATTGATGCGCACATCACCCCAGGCCCGGTTTACGCGGCCACTTTCCTGGTTGTAAAGATCAAGAATTTTTAGGTCAACTGAGAGGTTGGCATCGGTGAAATAGCTAACCGCTACTTCGCGCACGTAAGCTTTTTTTTCCTCAAAATCAAATTCTTCTACCTGGTACTGCTTTCCCCCGTGCATGTAAATAGCTTCTTCATGGACCAGCATCGGGGCGCTGAAACGGTCGACTTCACCAATTACCCGTCTTTTTGGATCGGTGATATCAATGATTACCACATTTTCCCTGGTGGCGCTGCGCAGGCTGATTTCTTCAGCCGGGTAAGTATCCTCCATCCAGTGAAAACGTCCGTCACTAAAGTAGAGAACATCTTCTTGCTCTAAGAAATTAAGAATTTCTTCTATCTCCGCTCTGCCGAACTTTTCGTTTTGGTTGAATGGTAGTTCAAAGGCGGCACAGCGAATGTGGTTGGTTAAAATAATCAGGTTATCCGGATCGGCCAGGGCCCGTTCCGGTGTTCGCCCGAAAAAGTAATCGGGGTTGGAGGCAATATACTGGTTGAGCGGTTCGCTGTTGGCGATCAGAACGGCCAGGGAAGTCCCGCTCCTTCGCCCCGAGCGGCCGGCCTGCTGCCAGGTGCTGGCAATACTGCCCGGGTAGCCGGTCATCAGGCAGGCATCAAGTGCGCCGATGTCAATTCCCAGTTCCAGGGCGTTGGTGCTGATCACACCTTTAACAGAGTCATTACGCAAGCCTTCTTCAATGGCCCGCCGTTCTTTTGGCAGGTAGCCGCCGCGGTAGCCTTTGATGGTACTGTTTTCCCCGGGCCGGCTTTTAAGGCCCTGGTTTAGGTAAGTGAGAAGTACTTCCACGTTCAGGCGGCTGCGGGTAAATATAATTGTTTGGATTTCTTTAGCTATCAGTTGCTCGGCCAGGGTTTTTGCTTCCAACAGTGAACTGCGCCGCAAGCCCAATTCCCGGTTTACAACCGGGGGATTGTAAAAAATGAAATGTTTTTCTGCCTGGGGAGCCCCGTTTTCAGAGATTACTTCCAAAGGTTCTTCAATTAGCTGGCCGGCCAGTTCACCCGGGTTGGCGATGGTTGCCGAACAGAGAATAAACCTGGGGTTTGAACCGTAAAAAGCGCAGATGCGTTTTAGCCTGCGGACCACGTTGGCAACATGACTGCCGAAAACCCCTCGGTACTGGTGCATCTCGTCGATAACTATATATTTAAGGTTTTGAAAAAGCTGGATCCACTTGGTGTGATGGGGCAGAATAGCCGAGTGGAGCATATCCGGGTTGGTTACTATAATGTGACCGCTGCGGCGTATCTTTTGGCGCAGACCGGGATCGGTATCCCCGTCGTAAGTTTGGCAGTAAAGTGGTGTTTCCAAATCTGAGGCCAACTCTCGCAGTTCGGTTACCTGGTCCCGGGAAAGGGCTTTAGTAGGAAAAAGATAAAGAGCCCTGCTGGTAGGATCATTGATTAAAGAACTAACTACCGGCAGATTGTAACACAGGGTTTTGCCTGAAGCGGTAGGAGTGACTACCACTACATGAGAATGGTGGTTTAAAATGCTGTCAACCGCTTTTGTCTGGTGACTGTAAAGCTTTTCGATCCCTCTTTTTTTTAAAGCTTCCTGGAGTTGCTGATCCAGTCCCGCAGGGAAATCCGCGTAATTGCCCTCCTTTTCCGGCACTGTTTCCCAGCGGGTAACGTTGCTCATAAATGAAGGGTCGTCTTTCCACTGGTTTAATGTTTCGATTAACTTAGACATTTATGCTTTACCACCTTAAACATAAGTTTGCACTGATTGTTATATTGATTCGACATAATTTAAAATAAATCCTACTAAGATTAAAATCTTTCTAGCGGTTTAACATTTTCATGTAAAAAGAGGGTTAGTATCTTCTCGACCACTACCGGGCTGTTGGTTAAATAGCCTGAAATGAAAACCCTGCTCGCAGATCGTTCAGGCAAGAATTGCAAATGTACAGAATGTATATAAAAATATATTATTTTTCTTCCGCTCGTACCAATGATTTTTCGGATAATTTCTAGTAATATTGTAGATACGGTTCTAAGACGCTACTAAGACGGTTCCGGTTCTAGGGACGGTTCTAGTGTCACCGTAGCAGAGCGGAGGTCCGGCAGGGAAGACAATGGAACCGTCCCCTGGCATGCTATGCTATAATAGGGTCAAGGTTTCCGGGCTTTTATGTAGTAAGCTAAAGAGGACCTTTGAAAGAGGACCTTTGCCGAATAATTTAGCTAAGGTTAGCCGGAATTATTTGGCATATATTTCAAGGAGGGTTAATATATGACCAAAACAGTTAAGGATAATTTCATTGAAAAAGCCTCTCCAGAGGATTGGAAAAATTGGAAGTGGCAGTTAAAAAATAGAATAACAGAAATTGATACTTTAAAAGAAGTAATTAATTTAAGCAGTGAAGAGGAAAAAGGGGTAAAGGAAGCATTGAAATATTTAAGGATGGCAATCACCCCTTATTATGCCAGCCTGATCGATAAAGATAATCCCAGGTGCCCCATTCGCCTGCAATCAGTACCCACTATCTCTGAAACAAAAATGGGCACTTCCGACCTGGAAGATCCCCTCGATGAGGATATCGATTCCCCGGTAACCGGTATAACGCACCGTTATCCGGATAGAGTACTTTTTTTGGTTACCGACCAGTGCAGTATGTACTGCAGACATTGCACCAGGAGAAGGATAGCCGGCCATAAAGACAAAGCTTATACCAGGGAACAGATCGATGCTTCTATTAATTATATTAAAGAGACTCCCCAGGTCAGGGATGTCTTGATTTCCGGTGGAGACGGTTTTTTGATTTCCGATGAGATGATCGAATATATAGTGCACAATTTACGGAATATACCCCATGTAGAGATAATAAGGTTTGGCACTCGCACCCCCGTGGTTATGCCCCAACGAATCACTGATGATTTGTTATCGATTTTGAAAAAATATCAACCTATCTGGATTAACACGCATTTTAATCACCCCAAAGAAATAACCGGTGAGTCCATAGAAGCATCTGAAAAAATTGTTGATGCCGGGATTCCTCTGGGCAATCAAACTGTGCTTCTCAAGGGAATCAATGATTGTCCTTTGATCATGAAAAATTTGATGCATGAACTGGTTAAAATAAGGATCAGGCCTTATTACCTTTACCAGTGCGATTTATCTAAAGGGATCGAGCATTTCCGCACTCCGATAGCTACAGGCTTGGAAATTATTGAAGCACTTCGCGGGCATACCAGCGGTTTTGCAGTACCCACATTTGTGGTAGATGCGCCGGGTGGTGGCGGTAAAACCCCGGTGATGCCGCAGTACGTGCTTACTCAGTCTACGAATTCGGTTATTTTAAGAAACTATGAAGGAGTAATAAGTTGTTACCGGGAGCCCAGTGACCGGCAAAGAGGCTGCGGAAAAACAGATTGCACTGAATGTTACAAAGATGAATATCCTGTAGATGGGCCCTTCAAATTGTTGAGCAGTAGTGAAATAAGTATTGAACCGAAAGGTTTGCAGAGGCGGAAGCGCTCTGAAAAATAAGAGATGGGCAAAAAAATTACAGATAGGGTTAGTTTACATATTTTGTAATTGAAGAGTTTTTACTCCAGGAATTGGCGCAGCATTATTTTAAAGCAGTATATTTTATAAACACCGGAGGTAAAAGATATGCGCAGAGGCTGCCCTTATGGGACCCACCGGGTAGTGGAACCGGAAGGTTTACTGCCCCAACCGGCCTGGAAGCTAGATAACAATCTCGAAATTTATGACAATGAAGTCTTAATTGATGTCGAAGTTTTAAATATTGATTCTGCAAGCTTTACTCAAATTGAAGAAGAAGCCGGCGGTGATGAAGCAAAGATTGCTGAAATAGTAACAGGTCTGGTTGAAAAAAGAGGAAAACACCACAACCCGGTAACCGGATCCGGGGGGATGCTGATTGGCAGAGTAGAAAAAATTGGTAAAGATTTAGAAGGCAAAATCCCCCTTACAGTTGGACAAAGGCTTGCTACACTTGTTTCCTTATCTCTTACTCCCCTCAAAATTGAACGAGTCAAGAAAATTCATAAAGATATTGATCAGGTGGAAATCGAGGGCAAAGCCATTCTCTTTGAGAGCGGCATATATGCTGTTTTGCCCGATGATTTGCCGCAGACACTCGCTCTGGCTGTGCTTGATGTTGCCGGGGCGGCTGCTCAGACAGCTAAGCTGGTCAAACCGGGAGACCGGGTGGTAATTATCGGAGCGGGTGGTAAATCGGGCCTTTTATGTTTGCATGAAGCAAGGAAACGGGCCGGTGTTACCGGGCAGGTGATTGGCATTGCTCCGCGTGAAAAGAGCAAAAAGAGGGCAGAATCAACCGGTTACTGCGATCAGGTGCTGGTAGCGGATGCTTCAGACGCTCTGGGTATCATGAAAAAAGTGGAGGAAGCCACCGGTGGACAGATGGCTGATCTAACCATCAACTGTGTTAATATATCTAATACGGAACTTGGTTCCATACTGGCAACCCGCGATGGGGGGCTGGTTTACTTTTTCAGCATGGCTACAAACTTTACCTCCGCAGCCCTGGGCGCGGAGGGAGTGGGCAAAGATGTTGATATGATCATTGGAAATGGTTATACGAGAGGCCATGATCAGATTTCCCTGCAAATTATGCGTGAAAGCCCGGTGTTGCGAAAGATTTTCGATCAACTCTACACTTAAACCTGTAAAGGACTGATGGGCATTTCAGGAAATATTTGTTTCCACCGCTTATTTCTCCTCACAGGAGTAAAATTTGCATAATATAAATAAAAAGGAGCGGATATGTAATGCGGGGAGCAGTAGTTGGCGGCAGCGGGGAAATGGGCTCCGCAGCTTCTTATGATCTGGTGAGAAGTGAAGGGGCAGAAGAAATTGTCCTGCTTAGCCGAAGCGCCAAAAAAGAGAACCTCCACCCAAAGCTGGCTAATAGTGATAAAGTATCGGTAAAAAACGTAGATGTCCTTGATACAGACAAACTGGTTAATGAATTGAAAGGTTTTGACGTGGTGGTAAACTGCGTGGGTCCTTTTTATTCTACCGGTTACCGGGTGGTTCAGGCAGCAATTAAAGCAGGGGTAAACTATGTAGATATTGATGATGATTATGATTCAGTTAAAATCATGCTTGATCCGGAGCTGGACAGACAGGCTAAAGAAGCGGGCATAACTGTGCTTTATTCTATGGGAGCTGATCCCGGAACCGCTAATATCCTGGCCAAGTTGGCCTGCGAACAAATGGACCAGGTCGATTCGGTGGATTTTTTCTGGGTGCTGGGCGCTTCTGATTGTAAAGGTAAAGCGGTTTGGGAGCATGTTTTACACATGAATACAGGGATAGTTCCCCAGTTTATTGATGGTAAACTTCAGGATGTGCCGGCTGGTTCCGAAGGTGAAGTAGTTGATTTTATTGAACCATTTGGTCCCTGTGAAGTCCATTTTGTCGGTCACCCCGAGCCGCTGACTTTTCCCCGGTATTATAAAGACAAGGGGATCAAACGGGTGGTTAACAAAGGTGGCCTGCTGCCGCACTGGGTAAATGAGGCGATTAAAGTGCAAAACCAGTGGGGATTTACTGGAACGGAGCCCCTTGAAGTGGAAGGGCATGAAATTGCGCCTCGCGAAATGGCCTTGGAACTGTGGCGCCAGCGCCCTCCCGCAGAGGATTTGGATGATTACACTTCCGGGGTTAAAGTGGTAGTTAAGGGCACCTGCGGTGGTGAGGCAGTCACGATCAGTTACGATCTAGCCGGCAATACAGCGCCAGGAACAGGCATCCCCGCTTCGATTGGAGCCCAAATGATTGCCAGGGGAGAGGTTACCGAAAAAGGAGTGCTGGCCCCGGAAGCCTGCATTGATCCGGAAACATACTTGAAAGAATTTGTGAAAAGGAAAGCGGTTATTTATGAAAGCCGTGAATCGCGGCGAGTTATTCAAAAATAAAAGCGTCAGTAAAAGAGGCAACCTCAGTAAAAGAGGCAACCAAGGGGAGTGAAATATGGATGGAGGAAAAGCCAAAATTAAATCTTGAAAAATCAATGTCTATGTTTGAAGAGGCCAAGCGGATTTCTCCCGGTGGGGTAATGGGGATCAGGCGCCCCTATAACTTTGTTGAAGGTGAATATCCGATTTTCCTCGACTACGGGTATGACGGCCATATAGTCGATGTAGACGGCAATGACTATATTGATATGCTGTGCGCTTACGGCCCCATAATTTTGGGTTACAATGAACCGGAAATTAACCGGGCTGTAATAGAGCGGATGGACAAAGGGTTTTGTTTTTCCCTGGTCCAGCCGGTCCAGAATGAACTGATTAAACGGGTTATCGAGATTATGCCATCAGCGGAAATGGCTTTGTTGGTAAAGACCGGGTCCGATGCGACCAGTGTGGCAATCCGTTTAGCCCGGGGTTATACTGGAAAGGATATGATTTTGCGTCATGGTTATCACGGCTGGCACGACTGGTGTGTGGAGGTGCAGGGCGGTGTTCCGCAAGCTGTGCGGAATTTAACCGAAGAGTTTCCCTACGGAGATTTGGCAACCCTGGAAAAATTGTTGAAAGAAAACAAAGGCGAGGTGGCGGCAATAATGATCACTCCGGTTGGGCATCCCCTGGGTCAACCGGTAACAGCACCACCCGAAGGTTACCTGGAAGGGGTGCGCTCATTAGCCGATCAGTATGATTGCGTGTTGATTTTTGACGAAATCCGCACCGGGTTTCGAGTAGCCATGGGGGGAGCCCAGGAACGCTATGGAGTAACCCCGGATGTGACTGCAATTGGGAAAGCAATGGCCAATGGTTATGCTATCAGCGCCTGTGTTGGTAAGGAAGATATTATGAAGGTTGCAGAAAAGGATGTGTTTATCAGTTCCACTTTCTTTCCCAACAGCCTGGAAATGGTTGCAGCGATGAAGTGTATTGACATCCTGGAACGTGAGCAGGTGCTGGATAGAATTTGGGAACGTGGGCAGGAATTTTTGGATAAACTTAATAAAATTGTAGCTGATTCGGGGGTGCCGGTAACAGCTTCCGGTATTCCGCCCATGCCTTTTTTAACCTTTGACCGGGTTGACGACCAGTATAAACAGCGCCGTAAGCAATTTTATACCGAAACTATTCGCCGGGGGCTTTTTATCCAGCCCTATCATCACTGGTATATTTCTTACCGTCATACAGCTGAAGACCTGGAGTATGCCTTAAAAACAATTAAAGAAGGATTAGAAATAGTTGCCCATAAATATTAAGCGCCGGCAGGGAGGTTGGATTAATGGATAAATTGATTATTACCGCCGCTTTAACCGGAGCAGAAACTACCCGAGATGATAACCCCAACTTACCGGTAACCCCTGAAGAAATTGTTGAAGCTGCGGTAGAAGCTTGCCAGGCCGGGGCTTCAATTATTCACCTCCATGTGCGGGACCGGGATGGCAATCCTACCCAATCGGCAGAAATATTTGGTGAAGTGATGGAGAAGATAAAATCACGTTGCTCCGCTATTTTGCAAGTATCAACCGGAGGCGCAGTTGGGATGAGCGCTGCGGAACGGGCCGCTCCATTGGATCTTAATCCTGAAATGGCCAGTTTAACTACCGGAACGGTTAATTTTGGCAAAGAAGTTTTTTCCAACCCCATGCCTTTGGTTGAAGAGTTGGCCGGGATGATGCAGAAGCAAGGAGTAAAGCCGGAGGTTGAAGTATTTGATGCCGGTATGATTTCCAGTGCCGGGTACCTGGTTAGAAAGGATTTGCTTAATAAACCGCTGCACTATGACTTTGTTATGGGCGTTCCCGGTGGAATAAGCGCCGGAATTCGTGAACTGGTGTTCCTGGTTGATAGTATCCTTCCGGGTTCAACCTGGACTGCGGCTGGAATTGGCCGTCACGAGCTGACTCTTGGTACTGCCGCTATCTTAATGGGCGGACATGTCCGAGTTGGGTTTGAGGATAATATCTATTTTGAAAAAGGAGTTCTGGCAAAAAGCAACGCTCAGCTTGTAGAAAGAGTGGCCAGGGTAGCTCAGGTCCATCAGCGCCCGGTTGCTACGCCCGATGAGGCAAGGCAGATTCTTAACTTGACGTGAAACCGATTATAAGGCAAAAGTTGCGCTTAATTTTTAAATGGTCAAGATTGGACTTATAGCTTTAAGGTATTCAATAATATCTTCCATTTCTTGTCCTCTTATCCTGGTACTGGGGCCTGAGACACTTATGGCACAGGTAGGGAAGCCATCCTGACTGAATATCGGGACAGCAATACAGGTAATGCCTGTTATGTATTCTTCATTGTCAACAGCATATCCCTGTTCTTTAACTCGTCTTAATTCCTCAATTATCTGATCATAGGTGGTTATTGTATTTTTTGTGTAGCTGGCAAAATGGTTTTCTCCTTCTTTGTTTTCTCCTCCAAGGATATTTTCTAACTGGCCTTTTGAAAGCCAGGCCAGTATTGATTTACCCAATGCTGTGCAATAAGAGGGAACGCTGGCACCTACCTGCAAATCAGTTTTCAGGAAATGAGGACTGTCGATCTTGTAGATATAAACAACCTCTTTATCTTTTAGAATGCCCAGGCTTATTGTTTCTTTGAATTCTTCGGACATTTTTTTCATGTAAGGGACAACTTCTTGTAATATATCCAGTTTTTTATTTGCCTGGGAACCTAATTCCATAAGTTTTAAGCCGATAGAATAAGATCCCCTATTGTTAAGTTGTCGTAAATATCCTCTTTCGGTAAGCACTCTTAATGAACGGTACATTACTGTTTTATTGAGGTTAAACGCTTCGCTCAGTTCGGCCAGGGTGAACTCTTTTTTATTGCTGGAACATATGTATTCCAGTATTTCCAAGGTCCTGTCAACAACTTTGAGCATAGGATCGGTTCAAATCCTTCCTTATGGAATTTTAATTGCAAAATTTGTCTTAAGCATCTATTTAAGTTCAAGTTTTATTTGTTTTTTGTTTCCCTATTCTGGGAGTGATTATTGTTGTTTCCATTTGCCTGTTCCATTATTTCCGGACGTTCCAGGTAAAGCAATAATACTGATAGATCCGCCGGGGTGACTCCTTCCATGCGGGAAGCCTGGCCGATAGTAGCCGGGCGAATTTCCTCCAATTTTTGGCGTGCTTCTACAGACAAATGCCTGGCCTTGCTATAATCAAAATTATCCGGTATTTTTTTATCATGCATGCGGGCGGTTTTTTCGATTGCCAACCCCTGCTTGGCAATATAGCCGGCATATTTAATTTGATTTTCCAGTTCTTCCAGGGTGCCCTGGGGCAAATCAGGGACAGTCCTGTTTTCCCATTCCAGGTAGGCCGGGTAGCTAATTTCCGGCCTGCGAATTAATTCCAGGGCACTTGCCGGTTGCCTGGGCAAGGAAGAATTGTGTTTGGTTAGAAAGTCTTCGATCGGTCCTCCGGGATTGTATTTTGTATTTTCCAGGCGAGTTAGTTCTGTCTCAATAAAAACTTTTTTGGTCAGATGTTTTTGGTAGCGCTCTTCGTCAATCAACCCAATCTGCCTGCTTTTTTCGCTCAGTCTTAAATCGGCATTATCTTTACGTAAGAGCAGACGATATTCACCCCTGGAAGTAAAAATACGGTAAGGTTCCAGCACTCCCCTGGTGACAAGATCATCAATCATCACCCCGATATATGCCTCGCTGCGTTTTAATACCAGGGGTTCATTATTTTTTATATACATGGCGGCATTTATTCCGGCTATTAACCCTTGAGCCCCGGCTTCTTCGTAACCGGTAGTGCCATTGATCTGTCCGGCCAGGAAGAGCCCCGGAACAGCTTTGGTTTCCAGGGTTAATTTTAGCTGGGTGGGGGGAGCGAAATCGTATTCAATTGCATAAGCGGGTCTCATCATTTCTACATTTTCCAGGCCTTCAATAGTGCGCAGGAATTCGGTTTGGATTTCCGGGGGGAGTCCCGTGGAAATCCCCTGCAAGTAAGCTTCATCTGTATCGGGACCTTCGGGCTCGATAAAAATAGGATGGCGGTCGCGATCAGTAAACCTGTATATTTTGTCTTCTATTGAGGGGCAGTAGCGGGGCCCGGACCCCTTGATCAAGCCGCTGTAGAGGGGGGCCTGTGAAAAATTGTTCTTGATTATCTCGTGGGTTTTTGGGTTGGTATAGGTCATCCAGCAGGGGATCTGCTGGTCGGGTGCTTTTTTGGTAATAATCGAAAAGCCGGGAGCATCGGGACTTCCGTACACCGGGCTTAAGTTTGAAAAATCTATACTGCGGTGGTAAACGCGCGGAGGAGTATCTGTTTTAAACCGTTCCAGGGTGAGCCCCAGATTTTGCAAACATTTTGCCAGGTTAATCGAAGGAGTTAAACTGCCCGGAGCAGCATCATATTGGTGGTCACCAAGGAAAAGCCTGGCCGACAGGTAAACACCGCTGCAAATGACTACAGCTTTTGCCGGGTAGAAAGCGCTGCTGCGGCCGCGGACGCCGCTAATGCCCTTTTCGTCTATCTCGATTTTTTCGGCCATATCTTCACGCATGGTGAGACCCGGTTGTTTTTCCAGGGTTGTCCGCATAGAGCGCTGGTAGCCCCACTTGTTGATCTGGGCCCGCATTGCCTGGACAGCCGGTCCTTTACCGGTATTCAGGATCCGCACCTGTAAGGTGTTTTGATCGGCGATCCGGGGCATTTCTCCGCCCAGGGCGTCGATTTCTTTTACCAGATGTCCTTTACCGGGTCCGCCCAAAGAAGGGTTACAGGCCATAAAAGCAACCATGTCCAGGTTTAAACTCAAAAGAAGGGTGCGACAGCCAAGTCGGGATGCGGCCAGAGCCGCTTCACAGCCGGCATGGCCTGCACCAATTACGATGATATCGTAACTGTCGGAAGGATTTATGCTATTGATTGGTTTACTCATATTTTTTTCACCAACTATAATTTACCAGTGTTGATAGCCGCGAGCAATAGGCATCCGCCTGCCCCGGCCGAAAGAATTGGGTGTAAACCGCAAGCCCGGCGCGGCCTGTTTTCGTTTGAATTCAGAGGTGTCAACCATATGGACCACCCTTTCCACGGTTTTTCTATCGTAACCTTCAGCGATGATTTCTTCCGGTGAACGGGTTTCTTCCAGGTACATTTTTAAAATGGGGTCAAGAAGATCATAGGGAGGCAGCGAATCCTCGTCTTTTTGATCGGGGCGCAGTTCTGCTGATGGTGGCTTGGTAAGTATACTTTCCGGAATCACTTTTTCTCCTTTAATTTCATTGATGTAGTGGGCCAATTCGTAAACTTTCATTTTGGGGATGTCAGATATCATAGCAAAACCGCCGGCCATATCTCCGTAAAGAGTACAATAGCTGACGGCCAGCTCCGATTTGTTCCCGGCTGCTAAGACCATATATTTTTCCCGGTTGGCGATATGCATCATAATATTGCCGCGCAGGCGGGCCTGGAGGTTTTCTTCGGCCAAATCCAAAATGGGGGTGCCTTCTTCATTGAGGATGCCGGTAAAAGCATAATAAGGTTGTTCGATTGCAATGGTTCGATATTTTATGCCTAAGTTTTCAGCTAAGGTTACAGCATCTTTTTTACTGTGTTCGGATGAATAGGGAGAAGGCATCAGCACTCCTAAAACATTCTCCGGTCCCAGGGCTTCAGCAGCTATAGCAGCTACTACTGATGAATCAATCCCACCGCTTAAGCCCAGGGCTGCTTTTTTAAACCCGGTCTTTTTAAGAAAATCCCGGGTGCCCAGTTTTAATAATTGGTGAACAGTGCTGATGTCGTCCCGGTCAGACGGGACGATTTTTGCGGCCGGCTTGAAAAGTTCTTCTGTATCAACATAAAAGAGTTCTTCTTCAACCGCAGAGGAGCGGTAAAGCAGCTCTCCCCTGGTGTTGTAAACCAGGCTTGAGCCGTCAAAAATAAGTTCGTCATTGGCGCCTACTTGATTTAGGTAGATGACGGCCGTGTTATATTTTTTTGCCAAAAAGGGTAGCATATCTTCCCGCAGAGCGTGTTTGCCTAAATGGTAAGGCGAAGCGGAAAGATTAAGCAAAAGCTTAGCCCCCTGGTCAAATAATTTTTCTAATGGGTCGCTATCATAAATGGGGATGGAAAAATAGTCATTGTCGTTCCAAATGTCTTCACAAATTGTGAGTGCTGTAGGCAAATGATCAAGTATCTCTATCTTGCGGTCAAAATACCTCGTGAAGTGTCTTTCCTCATCAAACACATCGAAGAAAGGCAGCAGTGTTTTTAAGTGAATTGATTTAATTTCTCCTTTTTCTAACACCAGGGCTGCGTTATAAAGCCTGTTATTTTGCTGATGGTTGGCTCCGATTATAATAGGAATGCCGCTTTTGGCGGTCAAGGGGACTAAATCATCAGTGATCAATTTTCTTTCTTTATCTAAAAAATGCTGGTAAGTCAAAAGGTCTCTGGGGGGATAGCCAATTAGCGCCAGTTCAGTAAAAACAACTAAATCGGCTTTTTCTGCAACCGCCCGCCGGTAATATTCTTTTATCCTTGCCAGGTTTTCATCTAATGCTCCGATGGTGGGGTTTAGCTGGGCCAGGGCAATGCGCATGAAAATGATCCCTCCAAACAATAAAATACTCACGGGAAAGCATTTTCCCGTGAGCGTTTTCCCCTAGAAAGCAGTTATTCTGGATGCATTATAATCAAGGGTTGTTTGAAAGTCAAGTAAAACCATGATTGATGAAAACCTAATTGCTGAAATTTTAGGCCTTGAAAACCTGGCGGAAGTTATTTATCCATGATTGTCCGATGCTGCTGTTTGCATTGCTTTTGTTGAGGTTTATTTTTATAATATTACTATAAACGGCTGCTTTAATGGATGTTGAGGGCTTAAGGTAGCACAAAAAATAGGAGGTGCTTCGATGCTCGAGGTATATGTCAAAGATGGCTGCCCTTACTGTGAAAAACAGCTTGAAGTATTGAAGAAAAAAGGGGTGGAATACAAACCTTACAATGTGAGCGCTGATTCAGAAGCGCTTAGGAAAGCTCGTGAGGAATACAAAGCTGATAAAGTTCCGGTCCTGGTTGAAAATGGTGAGGTCCAGAGTATTGGTTTTGGCGGTGGTGGTTGAGGCATTTAAAATAAAAGCCGCCGTGAGCGGCTATATTCATCAGGAGGGGTCCAGGTGCACAATCGTTTCACAGTGGCATTCTTTGCTGATGTGATCTTCAACCTGGTGAGCCATCTGATGAGCCTTGTCCAAACTTAAATTTCCGCTCACTTCAATGTGCATGGTGATTACTTTCCAGGAACCGTAATCATGGATTTCAAGATTGTGAGCATTGATAACTCCCTCTACTTCTTTGGCGCTGTTTACCACCTTTTCCTCAAGCTCTTTGTTAGGGGCAGCGCCCAAAAGCCGGCTGCTTGAATTTCGGGCGATTTTCAAACCCACGTACAGGATTAAGAGGGCAATAGCAAAACCAAAGATAGCATCTAACTGGTAAAGTCCAAAATAACCGCCAATTAAAGCAACCAGGGCCAGGGCAGAGGAAAGTGAGTCACTGCGGTGATGCCAGGCATCCCCGGCAATAGTATCCGATTTGATTAAATTACCCAGGTGGGTGGAAAAGAAGTATAAAAATTCCTTGATCAGGATAACGGTTATTATAGCAATTATGGCTGGTACGCTCGGGGTGAAAAGGACATTTTCGAAATACCGGGTGTAGGCATTGTGGATGAGGGTGCCGCTTAAACCAATCAGCATTAAAGCAATAACCAGACCGGCTAAATATTCAGTTCGGCCGTGGCCATGTGGATGTTCCCGGTCCGGCTTTTTTTTGGCCAGAGAAAAGCCTAAAAATACCACAAGAGATGATAGAATATCTGAAATACTGTGGACAGCATCGGCTATTAGAGCGATGCTGTTGGTGAGCAAACCGAAAACAACTTTTAGCAGGGTCAAAAAAAGGTTGCTGCCTATGCTGGTCCAGCTAACAATTAAACCGACCCGGTGTCTTTCGGCGGGTTTGTAAAGGTCGCGGTTTGCAATTATTTTTTGAGCCAGATTAGTTGCTAAAAATTTCATAATGCCCTACCTTTGCTTGTTGCGTGTCCAAAATTTCACCTCATTATAACATAGGAAAATAATTTCTTCATGCTTGGAAACAGTTATAATGGTGCGCCTCGAAGTTTAAGTGTGCTTGAGGCTTAATTATTTATAAAAGTTTGGGTTAACCGGTTAAAGTTCATCTTATCATTGTTATGCTTCATTTCACTGCAGCTACTGCCTTTTGCGAAATCACAGAAAATATGACATAATATATAGTGAGATATGTCAAGAGTAAATTTAAGGTTGCTTAATAGCAGCACTAAAATGACTCTGACAAACGGGCTGGATTAATTGTTATTATCTTGCTTAATCCCGTATCATAATCAGGATCAGGCTCGACCTGGACGATTCAATACGGTTTTTTTTTATTTTAAAAGAAAACAAAGGAGGTGAACAGCCTGGAATGAATGAACCCAGGCTGGAAGATTGAGCGAAAGAGGAGTAATAGTAGATAAGCCGTATGCCCGGTTAAGCCGGGAGCAAATTGAACTGATCAACAAGGCATCCTTGGAAATTTTAGAGAATCCGGGGGTATTATGCTTCCATGAGGAAAGTGTTTCCCTTCTGGAAAAGGCCGGGGCCAAAGTAAAGCCTACCCGTGAAGGAGAGCATGAAGCCTGGTGGGTGAGCATCCCGGAAAAGGTAGTAAAAAAAGCTCTTGAAACTGTCCCTTCAAAAATCACTCTTGGTGCGCGTAAGCCGGAAAATAAAGTGGTCCTTGATGCAGAGGGCAGTAGAATTCACTTTGGAAGCGGTTCAGAAACGAACTACTGGTTGGAAGTAGAACCGGAAACCTTTACTGCAAAGCAGGACGGCCACGAAAGAGTATTCCCGTTGATCAAGCGTAAGCGCGGTAATCTTGACTACCTGTGCCGCTCTGCTCATTTGGCGGAACAGCTTGAACACTTAGATTTCTTTATCCGTAATGTAAATGTCCAGGATGAAGACATTACAACCGAAAACAAGGATGTTAACGTCTTTTTTTCTTGCCTAAACAATATTACCAAACCGGTTATTGGCGGCATTGCTGATTTTAATCAACTGGAAAAAGTTGTCGGGATGGCTGAAGTTATCGCCGGCGGCCGCGAAGAACTAATTAAGAATCCGATTGTTTCATTTATTACCAGTGTTATAAAAAGCCCTCTGCAGGTAGTGGGAGAAACTGCTGAAAAATTGGTTAATATAGCCAGATTGAACTTACCCGTGGTGATTTCCACTTCGCCGCAGGGTGGCTCAACTGCACCCATTGATGAAATGGGCATGGTAACCCAGGTAAATGCCGAAGCGCTTACCGGTATAGTAATCAACCAGCTGGCCAATCCAGGAGCTCCGGTTATTTATGGCGCGGTTCCGGTGCGGGCCAGGATGGATGACTTGCACGACATGTATGGTGTGCCTGAATTTTGTCACTATACAATGGCCTGTGCGCAGATGGCCCGTTATTACAAGGTGCCCTGCTATTCTACTGCCGGGGTCGGCGATGCCAAGGTTCCGGGCATGCAGGCGGCCGTTGAAAAAATGTACACCTATACCGCTGTGCCTTTTGCCGCTCCTGATTTAATTCACTATGCTTTTGGCCTGCTGGAGAAAACCATGACTTTCTCCCCCGATCAGGCCGTTCTTGACAACCACATGATCGGCATGTCCAAATTTCTGCAGCGTGAGAGCGGAATCAAACCGGAAGAAAAAGACCGGGTGGTAAAAATGATTGGCGAGGTGATGGACAGCCCTTACCGGATGTATGCCCGTTATGCCCGGAAAATGCTGCGCAAGGGCGGTATATTTGAAGGATTTCCATTTGAAGGGGAATTAGATGACCAGGATCAATCACTGCTGATGATAAACAAGCAGCTCAAAGAGCTTGAAGGCAGAGAGCCACAATATCTGCCTGAAGATTTATGCAAAAAGATTTTTGAGCAAACCCCGGGCCTGGTATCCCGCCTAAATCCATATAACAAGTAATCTCGCAAATATGCTGACATTAGGATTTTACCTTTTACAGAAATAGTTGCTGCTGCCCTATAACCGGATACCATTGCTGTGCAGTTGGTACCTGTTAAAACAAGGGCTTATTTCTGCCTTCAGCATAGAACTTATGAAAAGTTGCCTTTTTATACCGGGAAAGTTTTTGTTTGCGGGTGCCAGGGTAAAAAAGGATCCAGACAGGATATCTTGAAATTAACAAGCGCGATTACAAATTAAGACGTTTACATTAAGGAGGAAAAACTTTGAAAGAAGAACTGATCGATAAGATTGTTGACAACGTCCTGCAGGGGCGGCGCAATCAGGAAGATGAAGGAATCGAAGAAGATTATGCCGGAAAACCTGGGGTGGCAGAATTGGTTCAACAAGCCCTTGATGAGGGAGTTGAAACCAATACCATTTTGCTTGAAGGCCTGAGCAAGGGAATGGAGATGGTCGGTCAAAAATATGAAACGGGCGAGTATTTTATTCCCGATATGCTGACCGCAGCTGAAGCTGTGGAAGCGGGTATGAAAGTGATGGAGCCGTACCTGGGTGGTGAAGGTGAAAGTGAAGGTAAAGGCAAGGTTATCATGGCCACGGTGGAAAAAGACCTCCATGATATTGGTAAAAACCTGGTTTGTATTATGCTCAAAGGCGCCGGGTTTAATGTGGTAGACCTGGGTATTGACGTTCCTGCTTCCCGCATAGCCGAAGCGGCGGAAGAAGAGAGCGCTGAAATGGTGGGCCTTTCCGCTTTACTTAATACCACGATGACCAATATGGAAGACGTCGTCAAGGAACTGGAGCAAAAAGGAATGAGAAACAAAGTTAAAGTTATTATCGGCGGAGCGCCTACTTCAGAGGATTTTGCCCAGGAAATTGGTGCCGATGCTTACGGCAAAGATGCTTTTGCCGCCATTAAAGTGGCGGAACAATTATTGCAAGCAGGAGGGAATCGTTAGTATGGATGCTGATAAAGCATATCAAGAGGCCATCCGACACGGTCGATACAGCGAACAGGTGAGGGGACTGCGCTGTAAGTATGACCATGTGCGGATTCAGTTTGAAGATTTTATTACAACTTATTACCTCAGGCCTTACCTGGAGGAAAGTGTGAAAAATAAACTTGGGACCAGTGAGGAAGGGCTGCGATTTTATGATTTGGGATGTGGCACCGGTGACGGGTATGACCTGTTAACCAGGATGACCAAGGAAGCAAGGCTTTCACAGTTTGATACCCGTTTGATTGATAAGGATATGATGGATCAGTATAAGGGTATTGATTTAAGTGTTGAGCTGCTTAAGGAAGCAGATAACCTTTTTGGCGATTACGAGCATGTGGATTTTTGCAAAGGTGATTTTTCCAACGGCCTGCCACTGGATGAAGGCGAAGATCCATATGACCTTTACTTCACTTCGTACGGTACTTTATCCCATTGTACCAATGAAGAACTGGAAAAGCTATTCACTGATATGGGTAAACACGGTAAAAATGGCAGTTTAATCCTGGCTGACTTTTTAGGGCGTTATTCTTACGAGTGGCAAAATTTATGGACTCACGATCCGGAAGAAATTTCCTATATTGATTATTTGATTAACTACCTTTATTCGGAAGAGGAAAGGGACAATGTGGAACTGTCTTCGTTTCCCCTGCGGCTGATGACCCCTGCCGAGGTCTTTAAAATCCTGGAAAGTGCAGCTCAGAAAGCCGGAGTAGAGCTGAAGGTTTTACGTTTCTTCGACCGTTCCCTCTTTGTGGGACGGCATATTGAAACAGGAACCTATAATGGTAATGCCCAGCCTCTTCGTTTGATGGTTTCTTCCCTGTTCGAACGTGGCCTGCGCACTTACTTCCCCGATCTGAAAGTGGATTATAGGCCCCGGGAAGGATTTGACTGGCAGAACGAAGCCCTGCAAACCCTGACGGAAAGCTGGAATGCCCTGGTCGATTATACGATGACCTTAATGGAACATTACGACAGCGATGAAGAATTGCTTCCCTATCCGCCTCAAACAAATGTAAAGCCCCTGGAGAAAGCTTACCGGGTTATGAGGCAATCCCTGGAAGGCAGCAAGGGACTTTATGGCGATATCAGGGCGGACCTGATTGAGGCTCAGCTTGGCTATGCCATTCGCAGCCTGGAGATGAATCTGCAACGCGGGCATGGTCTTGGTCACGGTTTGATCGGGATAATTCAAATTGTTAAGTAATGTGAGGTTGCGAGTAGATCCAGGCAGCTGTACTGCGAATATGTATTGTTTTATGCTTTTAAAACAAGCTCAACTCGCCTCAGTTTAATTTAGCTCGCTAGAGCTGATGATTAGGTGAGTTATTGCCAAATTACGGGTACAACTATTATTTGTATGTAATTTCTTTGTGTGAAATAATTACCATGAGATTGTTATACTGAAAATTAGTTTAATTTTATTATGTTGATGGGTAAAAGCTCCGCAGTATAGTTTGCCTGGGTATTCTGATATCATGCCTGCACGAGGCTTCTCTGCCTCATTAAAAAATTAGAAAAATAAATAAGCAGGGGAAAGGTGATTGCTAAAATATGGAGCAACTTTTAGGAACTATAGGTGACCTGTATAGAAATGCGGGAAATTTCCTTATACTATCAGCGCAAGGTCCAGATGTGGAATATGAGCCGGGATTAATTAAAGAAACAGGAGACTGGATTTCCCGGCACAGCGACTTGATTTTAGAGCTAATGGTCGAACACCTATGGCTGGTGGTCTTTACCCTTATAATCGCAGTAACCGCTTCAGTAACAGTAGGTATTATTATCAGCTATTATGAATCTACTGCACAGACAGTTTTGAGTATTTGTCAGATTTTAATGGTTATTCCCAGTATGGCTATGCTTGCTTTTATGGTGCCTTTATTTGGCATCGGGTTTACTACAGGAGTAGCAGCCCTGGTCCTTTACAGCTTGCTGCCGATTGTGCGCAATACTTACACGGGTATCAGGGAACTTGACCCGGCAATTGTGGAAGCGGCCAAAGGAATGGGAATGACAGAAAAGCGAGTGTTGCTTAAAATCAAAATTCCTCTGGCCAGGCCGGTGATTATGGCGGGTATCCGCACCGCCGCGGTGATGATGATTGGGATTGCTGCAATTGCTGCTTATGTCGGGGCCGGAGGTTTGGGAGAGTTAATTTTTTCCGGAATATCCCGGGGAAATCAACCGATGATTATCGCCGGCGCAATTGGAGTGTCTATTATAGCGGTTGCTTTTGATTATCTTCTGTACTATGGTGAAAAACGATTTTCCGTTGAGGGCAGGACTAAGGAGGGATAATAAAAATGATCAAATTGGAAGGATTAACTAAAGTTTTTCCGGGACACACTGTACCCGCGGTTAAAGATTTAACTTTGGAAGTTAACGAGGGGGATGTTTGCGTTTTGGTCGGCCCGTCAGGGTGTGGGAAAACCACGACCATGAAAATGATTAACCGTCTTTATGAACCAACCGGAGGTAAAATATACATTCGGGGTGAAGATGCCCTGCAGATGGATCCGATAAAATTACGCCTGGATATTGGTTATGTTATTCAGGAAATCGGGTTATTTCCGCATATGACTATTGAAGAAAACATTGCCACGGTTCCCAATGAGCAACACTGGCCCAAAGATAAGATCAAAAAAAAGGTCGATGAAGTGATGATCCTTGTGGGGTTGGACCCGAAAGTTTTTAAAGCGCGCTATCCTTCAGCCCTCAGTGGCGGGCAGCGCCAGAGAGTCGGTGTGGCCCGGGCTATGGTTTCCGGTCCCCCGATTATGCTGATGGATGAACCGTTTGGAGCAGTGGACCCGATTACCAGGGCCCGCCTGCAAAACGAATTTTTAAGGATTCAGGAACGGATGGGAAAAACAATTGTCTTTGTTACCCATGATATTGATGAAGCGATCAAAATGAGCGATACTATTGCCGTAATGAGAGAAGGCAAACTGATTCAGCACGCCACCCCAAGCGATCTGCTTAGCGCCCCGGCTGACGAGTTTGTTTCAAACCTGGTTGGACGTAATCGTTCTATCAAACGACTGCACTTAATTCGCATTAATGAAATTTTAGACGAAGTGGGCAGGGCTAAGCCGGCCAGCGAGGATGCAAAAGCAGGTGAAGTTGAAAAAATGCTTGATGAAAGCGATATCAGGTCGGTAATAGTTGTTGATAAAGACAATAAGCTTAAAGGGGTTATAGGAGTACAGGATTTGAAGAGGAAAAGCGGTGAAGTGGCTGGTGATTACTACCAGGAAGTTGCCGATACGATAACCAGTAACGCTACTTTAAATGATGCCTTATCGGTTATGCTTGAGTGTGGGGAAGGTTATGTTGCCGTGGTCAATGAAGACGATCAATACGAAGGCACAATTACCCTGGGTGATCTGCTCAATGTGGTCAAGGAGGATAGTTAACAATGGCCAAGACTCTTTGGAAATGGATAGGCATTCCTTTTATTATGATTGCGATCGCTGCGGTAGTTGTGATTTATTCTGTTAACAATCCGCCTGATTCTATCGTCGAACGGATGCTTACCTACGAAAGGGTATTTAGGGTTATCCGTGAACACATGGGTCTGCTAATAGTTTCCATGACTGGAGCAACTATTGTCGGGGTTGGCGGAGGAATTATGCTTTCCCGACCCAGCCTTTACCAGATAGGCCGGGTTATGGAAACCGCGGTCAATATTGGACAAACTGTTCCCAGCCTGGCTGTATTGGCTCTTTTTTATACTATTTTAGGGCTTGGTTTTAATGTGGCTGTTTTTGCATTATTTCTTTACTCAATCTTGCCTGTTTTAAGGAATACTTTTGCTGGGATCGATGGCGTTGAATATAGTATTATTGAAGCGGCCCGTGGTATGGGGATGCGCCCTCTGCGCATTTTGACCAGGATTGAACTACCCATAGCCTTTCCAATTATTGTGGCCGGGCTCAGGACAGCAATTGTAATCAATGTTGGAGCGGCTACTCTGGCAACCTTTATTGGCGGTGGAGGCTTGGGTGACCTCATTGTTACCGGGCTTTCAGTCAACCGGGATTTGATTATCCTTAATGGCGCGGTTATTGCTGCTGTGACCGCTATTATACTTGATTACCTGATTGGAAAAATAGAAGAAAAAATTGTCCGTTGGGCCTAAAAAGAAATAAAAATCAGTGAAAGCAGTAAACGGGTTACAATTAATGTTATAATCTAGAGTGAGACTTTGGCTGTTTTTCCACTGGTAAGACAAATAAGTATTTAATTGAAGGGGGTAGATTTAATTTATGAGTATCAAACGTATTTTAACAGTTTCTTTAACGGTAATGTTATTTGTCGGGATGTTGTTTGTTATTGGTTGTGAACCGGATGAACCTGAAGTAACTATCGGGTCCAAAGAATTTACCGAGCAGTTGATTTTGGGGCAAGTTGCAATTCAAGCCCTGGAAGATGCCGGAATTCCGACTGAGGATGAAACCAACCTTGGCGGGACCCAAATAGCACGTGAGGCTCTGGAAAAAGGAGACATTGACATGTACTGGGAATATACCGGTACTGCTTTGGTTGAGTTCATGGAGCATGATGTGATTACCGATCCGGAAGAAGCTTATGCTACTATAGCCGAATGGGACGAGTCAGAAAATGAACTGGTCTGGCTGCAAAAAACACCGTTTAACAACACCTATACGATAATGATGCGCCAGGAAGATTCCGAAGAGATGGGTATAGAAACCCTCAGTGATTTGGCTGAAGCTATCAATGAAGGTAGGGAGGCACCGGAACCAGGCGAATGGACCTTTGCTACCGACCATGAATACGAAGCCCGTGACGATGGACTTGAACAGTTGCAGGAGCATTATGGTTTTGAATTTGACGATTACGAAGTGATGGACCTGGGAATCACCTACGGTGCTTTGGATGAAGGCGAGCATGCTACCGCATTGGGTTTTGCCACAGATGCCCGCATTGCCGAATTTAACCTGGTTAACCTGGAAGACGATCAGGGATTTCACCCGGTTTATAACTGTGCCCCGGTTGTGCGCCAGGAAACCCTGGATGAATTTCCTGAAATTGCGGATATCCTTAATCCGATAGCAGAAGAGTTAACCCCGGAAGAAATGTCTTCTATGAATCTGATGGTTGATGTTGAAGGTATGGAAGCCGATGAAGCAGCTGCACAATGGCTTCAAGAAAAAGGTTTCATCGAGGAGTAAAGCGCACGTAAGTAAATGATGCTATCTGTGAAAGAAAAAAGCATAGTAATTGTGGAGAAAAGGAAAAACAGCTATTAAGTAGAAAGGCAAGCAGGATCAATCTTGCTTGCCTCTTTTTTATAAGAAGGGTTGTCTATCTGTTAAAGTTTGCCAGAAAGCTACATATTTGATTGTGGTTAAGTCGTAAGCGTTCGAAGTTAGTTAAGCAGCTAAAATTATTTATTAAAGTTCTGTAGCAGGGGCTTTAATTGTATTGACAAGCATGTAAGGAGGGATTAAGATGGCGATAATGGCAAAAGAAATTATGACCACCCCGGTGGTCAGCATAACACCCGGAACCACCCTGAAAAGGGCCGCTGAAATCTTAGATGAAAATCATTTCAGCGGGATGCCGGTAGTTGATGAAGATAATAAATTGATTGGCATCATTTCTGAAACTGATATCTGGCGTTATTCTCAGCAAATTATTGGGCAGCCGTTGAGGGATCCCCACCAGGTATTTACGAAAAGCAAGGATGTGCTGCATGTAGATATTACCCACCGGGGAGTGGAAGTGATTGAACTGGTTGCTTCTACTACGGTGGAAACTTTAATGACCACCGAGGTTATTTCTGTGACCGAGGACACCCCGGTTTATAAAGTGAGCAAGCTGATGGAAGATAATAATATTAATCGAATACCGGTAGTTAACGATAAAAATCAACTATCGGGCATTATTTCCCGGGCGGACTTGATTTCGGCAATGGTTAAAAATTGGGACCAGTTTACCAGTGATTAATTAGAATATTATTTAGCAACAATGAAACCACCAATTAGTGGGGGGGGTAGGCCAGATGGAAAAACCGATTTATGAGGGCGGAGGCTATAATGTCCTTTCCGAAAAAGAAATAAGCCAGATTCATGAAACCTCAATCAAGGTCTTGCAGAACGTGGGCTTTGAAATCCATTATCCCCCGGCCCTGGAGTTGTTGGAGAAAAATGGCGCTAAAGTGGATTATGACCAAAAAAGAGTTTATCTTTCCAGGGAATTAATTTCTCGCTGTATTAAACAGGCTCCGGCCGAATTTGTTTTTTACGGACGCCGGGAAGGCAGAGATATCACTGTTGGCGGGAAAAAAGTAAATTTTGGCTCCGGTGGCCTGGCCCTCTATGTATTGGACCTCGAACGTAACAAGCGCCCCGGTGAAATCCATGATGTTGCTGAATTGGCCAGGCTTGCCGACCGGTTGGAATATCTTGACTTTTTCATCAATCCTCTTTACCCGCACGATATTAATATAGAAACAGTTGATATTAATACCAAGTACCAGGCTTTCCTCAATACCAGTAAGCCGGTAATGGGGGGAATCTTTAGCAAGCAGGGAATGGAGGATTCAATTAAAATTGCCTCCATTATTGCCGGTGGCCTGGAAAATTTACAGCGTCGCCCATTTATCGGCTTTATTTCCTCAATTTCCAGCCCGCTTAAGCTCGGTGCGGAACATGCAGAATATATTATGGAGGTAGCCCGTTACGGCCTGCCGCTTGCTACATCGACTGCCCCGGCGGCGGGAGCGACTGCCCCGATAACCCTGGCCGGGACGCTGGTCCAGCAGAATGCCGAAGCGCTGATGGGAGTAATTCTAACCCAGCTGGTTAACCCGGGCACCCCTGTTTTTTACAGCGCGGTGCCGATTACCATGGATATGCGCACCATGTCCTTTTTAATGGGCAGCATCGAGTCAGGCTTAATGAATGCGGCGATCACCCAGATGGCGCACTATTATCGCTTACCCTGTTATCTTACTGTTGGCACCACTGATTCCAAGCTTCCCGATGCCCAGGCTGCCCATGAAGGCGCGACTACGGCAATGCTTGCTGCACTGGCTGGAGGCAATTATATTCATGAAGCTTTTGGCATGCTCGATGGAGCCCTCACTGTTTCCTATGCCCAGTATATAATTGACAATGATATTGTCGGCAGCTGTTTGCGAACCCTCAGGGGTATTGAAATAAACCAGGATACCCTGGCTTATGATACTATTGCCAAAGTGGGTCCGGGTGGAAACTATCTCAGTGAAGAACACACCATTAAATATATGCGTACTGAAAGTTTTGCCCCCAGGGCCAGTGATCGCCAGCCTTATCAGCGTTGGATCGATGCCGGCAGTAAAGATAGCTGGAAAAGGGCGGAAGAACTGGCGGCCCAAATTCTCCATGAACCCTCGGAACCGATTGTTCCGCCAGATGTTGATGCCAAAGTTAGGTCGGAATTCCCGGCGCTGGTCACCGTAGAAAAAGGTGAAGGGCTGCACTGGGAAACCGACGCCGGTTAGGTTACTTATGGAAATGTAACCACCAGCCTGACCAGGTTTATTTCTTTCTCTTTTAACATTTCAAGGCCCCGGTTTATCTCTGCCAGGGGTAGTTCTTTTGTAACTGAAAGGCTCATATCCAGGCGTTTTTGATCGGTTAGTTCAATAATTACCGGGAAATCAGCCCTGCTTTGATCTGCACTTCCCATAAGTGTTCTTTCCTTAAGTAAAAGGTCATGGTATGGATTAAGGGCAATTTCTTCGGGACAAATGCCAACTACTACTGTGCGGCCCCCTGTAGCTGTACAATCAATCGCCTGGCGTATTGTCTGGGGCAAGCCAATTAATTCTATAGCCAAATCGGCTCCACCGCCGCTGAGCTCTATTACTTTTTCAACTGCTTTAGTCTCTCCGGGATTTACGGTCATGGTTGCCCCAACCCGGCTTGCCAGGGAAAGTTTTTCCGGGTCCAGGTCCATGGCAATAACTTTTCCTGCTCCCATTATTTTAGCAAGCTGGACTGCGTGAAGGCCCAGTCCGCCTATTCCTATAACAAGCACGCTTTCCCCGGTTTTCACACCGGCTCTGCTTAAAGCATGGAAAGGGGTGGCTACAGCGTCGGTTAAAAGAGCGGCATGGGTAAAGGGAATTGATCCTGGAAACGGATAGGCATTTCGAGCTGGAACGGATACATATTCTGCAAACCCCCCGTCTATATTTTTACCAAGCATTTTTGCTTCACTGCAGTAGTTGTCATTTCCACTGGTGCATGCGGGACATTTGCCGCAGGTTATCAGGTAAAACAGGCAGACTCTATCTCCCACCGCCAGCCCCTGCACTGCTTCACCGCACTCTGCTACTTCGCCGGCAATTTCGTGTCCCAGGGTGATTGGCAGCTTTGTGACCTCGCTCCTGCCCTCCTGGTAGTGTAAATCGGAACTGCAAATACCCGCAGCTTTAACTTTAACCAGGACCTCTTCTTTTCCCGGGCTGGGTATTGGTAATTCTACCAGCTCCAAAGGTTTGCCTTGTTCTTTTAGTTGTGCCGCTCGCATAGTTTTCATGAAAATACCCTCCCATCAAGATCCATCGCAAATTTGTTTTTATGCCTGCTCTGCCAATATTAAGGTTGGATTATAATTATTCTTTTACAATGGAGGCAATCCCTTCTGAATAAGAGCTGTTGCAGCAAAAAATTTGCCGGTTTAACTCTAAATTGAAGGCAAACTTAATTATTGAATAAAAAAGGCAGGGGAACAGACAACTATTGTAGAATTATTTGACATCTATAATTCAGGATTACAGTATATTATTCCTACTTAAGGTGGTGGCCGGGTAGATGAAAATTAGAAAAGCGGTTATACCGGCAGCCGGGTTGGGGACCCGTTTTTTGCCGGTTACCAAAGCACAGCCAAAAGAAATGCTGCCGATTGTGGATAAGCCAACCATTCAGTATGTAATCGAAGAAGCGGTGGAGGCGGGAATAGAAGACATCCTGATTATTACCGGGCGCAACAAGCAGGCAATTGAAGATCATTTTGACCGCAGCATAGAATTGGAGCAAGTGCTTAAGGAAAAACGAAAGAATGATGATTTGCTGGAAATGCAAAGAATTAGCAACCTGGCCAATATATTTTATGTTCGGCAAAAAGAACCCCTGGGACTTGGTCATGCTGTCCTTTGCGCCAAAAAGTTTGTCGGTAATGAGCCGTTTGCTGTTCTGCTTGGCGATGATATTATCCATGCCCGGATGCCCTGTATTGGACAAATGGCGGAAGTTTATGCTCAAAAAGAAAACACGATCCTGGGGGTTCAGAGAGTTGGCTGGGAGAACATTCACAAATACGGTGCGGTTGAATCAGAAGATCCCACAGGTGCAGTGGTTCAGGTGACAAAACTTACCGAAAAACCTTCCCGGGAAGAAGCAAAAACTGATCTTGCTGTTCTGGGCCGCTATATAATCGCTCCCGACATTTTTGAGATCCTGGAAAATACGGCTCCCGGTTCGGGTGGCGAAGTTCAATTAACCGACGCCTTGAATACTCTGGCTGGGAAAAAACCGGTGTGGGCCTATACATTCGAAGGCAAGCGGTATGATCTTGGAGACCGGTTTGGCTTTCTGGAAGCGACTATTGAATTTGCTCTCAGGCGGGAAAACCTGGCCCCGCAGTTAAAGGCCTATTTAATAAATGTTGTGGAAGAAAAATAAATGAAATTTAAGGGTAAATAATATGCGTAAAGGAGGAATTGCCTGTGTACCTGCATCCGGCCTCTCTGGCCAGAATTGTCAGCGATCTCAAAGAAGAAAAGATGGATCTAAAAGAGCATATAAATGAATGCTGCGACCGGATTGAAAAGTATGATTATGATGTTAAAGCTTTACTGCCTGAATCCGGGCGAAGAGAAAGGTTGTTGAAAGAAGCTGAAGTACTGCAGGAAACCTATCCGGATCCGGCTAAACGGCCTGCACTTTACGGTGCCTTGATTGGGGTTAAAGATATTTACCAGGTGGACGACTTTCCCACAAGAGCAGGCTCAAGACTTGATCCGGCAGCGCTTGCCGGTCCGGAAGCGGAATCTGTCTGGCTTTTACGCCAGTGTGGCGCTTTAATCCTGGGCAAAACTGTTACCACTGAGTTTGCTTATTTTGTTCCGGGGCCAACCCGCAATCCTCATAATTTAGAACATACTCCGGGAGGTTCCAGCAGCGGTTCTGCAGCGGCAGTTGCAGCCGGATTTAGTCCTCTGACACTTGGTACGCAAACTATCGGTTCAATAAACCGTCCTGCCGCTTTTTGCGGCGTGATTGGGTTTAAGCCAAGTTACAATCGTATATCCAGGGCCGGTTTAATTAACTTTTCTCCTTCTGTGGATCACGTTGGATTTTTTACCCAGGATATCGAGGGCATGATTATAGCCGCAGAGACTATTTGTCATAATTGGCAGGAGATAGATGTTACCTATAAACCAATTTTGGGTGTGCCCAAAGGGCCCTACCTGGAGCAGGCCTCGCCCGAAGCCCTGGAAGCATTTAATGCTCAGCTCAAAAGGCTGGAGAAGGCGGGCTATAGTATCAGGGAAATTAATGTTTTTGATAATATTGAACAGATTAATAAAAATCACCGCAAGTTAATTGCTGCTGAAATGGCTATTGAACATGAAGATCTTTATGCCAAATATTCAGATCTCTACAGCAGCCAAACGGTTGAACTGATCGAAGAAGGTATAAATGTGACTGAAAAAGAGCTCGAAGAGGTGCGAAAACAAAGGAAAGAATTAAGGGAGGAAATTGAAGCCACCATGTGGCCGGCCAACCTGGGATTATGGGTAACCCCGGCTGCGACCGGTCCGGCTCCAAAAGGCTTGCAATCAACGGGGGATCCGATTATGAATTTACCCTGGACCAATACCGGTATGCCCTCGCTGACCGTCCCTTCGGGCAGATCAAAAGAGGGCCTTCCCCTGGGCCTGCAGTTGATAGCCCCCTTCATGGGGGATGAATTGCTGCTGTCCTGGAGCAGTGAGGTGGCTAAAGTCTTTGAAGAATTCCAGGCCTATAATCTTTAAATATTTTTCTGTTTAATTTTAGTAATCGATCCAATTACCGCCGGTTAAGCTTGCCGGCGGTAATTGGTTTTTCTAAACCAAAGAATCGATTTTTCTCAGGCTTCAGCGGGCGATGAACGATCAATTAAAGAAGCAGCTATCCGGGTAATTACTATGGCCAGTATTGTGCGGGTAACTAATAAAACAATGGGATTGGCGCCAAAAACGGCAAAAATCAGGGTATCTTCCACAACTGAGTGGGATATGCACAAGAAAATACCAATAAGCATTAAATCGCGTTTTTTTAAAATCCCTTCCCTGGCGTAGTCTATGATCAGCGCCGATCCCAGGACAATGCCAAAAAACAGTCCGGCCAGCAGGGGAAAGGCTGCTTCCTGGGGTAAGGTTAAAAAATCAAGTAAGCCTTTTACCTTGCCCGTTATCTTTTCGATTAACTGGTAGTGCCGGGCAAATTCAATTAAAATCATCACCGGGACTAAAAGTAAAGCCAGCTTGGCAATGTTTAGCAGGGTGTCGGTAATGGTTGTGACCAGGAGGGAAATTATTTCCATGTCCGATCCTATCTCCTTACGGGATTAAGTTGTAGAACAAGTTTACGGTTAAACCGGCAAACAGGGCGACTGATATGCGCAAGGCGGCAGCCGCCGGAATGCGCAGGCCGGTATATCTGCAGACAACGGTTTCCACCGGTAGTTCATGGCAGATTCCTATCATGATCGCTAACACAGTAATTTGCTGCGGGCTTAAAGTCATTGCCGACAAGACTCCTAAAGCGGCGAAAAAATTTACTGTAAAGCTGAGCAATAATGCAATTGTGGCTTCACCGGGCAGTCCAAACAGGGACATTGCCGGAGTAAAAAAACCGGCAATAAATTCAATGATGCCATAGTAATTGAGAACGGCTACCGCGCAAGAAACAGGGACAATAATTTTTGTGAGGAGCCAGAGCAGTTTTGCACTCTTCAGCAGTCCTTTTTTAATCGGTTCTGCAAGGGCGTACATTTTTAATACCACCTTAATTAGTTTAAATTAGAGCTGCCTGCTATTTATTCATCTCCAAGAACCATGTGCATCTGCATAAACCGCATCATGTCGGTCCGGCTGAGCAATCCAACCAGCTCACCATTATTTTCCATTACCAGGGCCCGTCCGGCGTTTTGATTGGCCATTTTCATCATTACTTCAGCTGCGTCACTATCAGGGCTGGTGACCATGACCTCTTTAAGCGGGGTCAAGATATGGGCTACAGTAGTGTGGGACCATTTTTCCCGCGGCACCTCTTTTAAATTTTGCAGGGTTACCAGTCCGTGGGTGGTCGAACCGTAGACCACAGGAAATGCTCCGTACTTATAGTGCAGGAAATAATCGGCCAACTGATCTAAAGTGGCATCAGGTGAAATCGTTTGCAGGTTCCGGCTCATCAATTCAGAAACTTTCATTCCAGAGAAAGTTTCTTTAAAGACAAGCTGGGAATAGCTGGATTGCCCGGCCTGGTAGATCATCCAGCCGAGAAAAATCAGCCAGATACCCCAGAGGTCTTCCTGGAAAAAGACAATCATAAATCCCAGGGCCATGGCCATGAACGAAAGAGCGCTGCCAACCATAACGGCAATGCGGGTTGCCTTTAATATATTACTGCCAAAAAGCCAGATTATAGAGCGGAAAAGTCTTCCCCCGTCTAAAGGAAAGGCCGGAACCAGGTTAAAAACGGCCATAATCATATTGACCCTGGCTACGAAAAAAATCGCTTCCCCGATAAGCTCTCCCGGAGTTAAGAACAGGTAGTAAATAGCGCCTGAAAGTGCGGCAAGTATCAGGCTGGTTAAAGGACCGGCTGCGGTTACTTTAAACTCGGAGCGCGGGCTTTTTGGCTCTGTTTCCATTTGGGCCACCCCGCCAAAAATAAACAGGGTAATTTTTTTAATGGGAATTCCTTCGTTTATAGCGACAAAAGAATGGCCCAATTCGTGGGTTAACACCGAGGCAAAAATCAACAAGGAAGTAATTATTCCCGCTGTCCAGTAAACTTGAGGGCTTAAGCCCTCCACCATGACGGGGAAATAACCCTGGGCCAGGCTTAAACTGAACAGGAAAAAAATCAGCAGCCAGCTGATATGAATTTCTACCGGTATTTCCCTGATATACATTAATCGAAATGCACTGTTCATTCCAGTTCCGGCCTCCTCCCGGGACAAGTAGCTTTATAATTTTTCCTTTTATATTATATTGGCTAAAGCCTATTGGTTATCCTGCTCCGACAGGGCCAGGCGGGCTTCCTTTTTTACTTCTGCTTCGGGATCGTTTATAAGGGATTTATCAAGGGCGAAACAGGCTTTGTTGCCCCCTAAACGGCCCAGGGACCAGGCAGCGTGAACCCGGATTACCGGGCGAGGATCGTTTTTTAAAAACCGGGCAAGCAGGGGGACAGCAGCTTGATCGCCACTGTTGCCGAGAGCGATCACGGCATTTCTTTGCAAAGTGGTTTTTCCGCGCCATCCGGCTGAGGTCAATTCGATGCTCAATTTGAATTCTTTTTGGCTTATCTCAAGCAGAGGAAACAGAAGGGGTTCTGCCGGAAAAAATGAAAACGCTGCTTCCGGGTGAGGTGAACTTTGTCTATTTTGATTGAGGGGGCATACTTCCTGGCAGGTATCGCACCCATAAATCCTCTTGCCCAGGCTTGAACGCAGGTTGCGGGGAAAGGTCTCTTTAGCCTGGGTCAGGTAAGATAAACACCGGTATGGATTAAGAATATATGGTTCAGTGATAGCTCCTGTCGGGCAAGCTTTTTGGCATTTGCCACAGCGCAGACAGTGTTTTTTTAAAGGAGTTTGCTTTTCCGGTTCTATCTTTTTGTCCAGCAAAATGGTGCCAATAGTGATATATGATCCATAATGCCGGTTAATCAGGGTGCAGTTTTCACCGATAAGGCCCAGTCCTGCTTTAAAAGCCAGCTCTCTTTCGAGCAGCGGACTGCGGTCACAATAGATTTTGGGGTTAATATTTCCTGTTGTGTTTTTTTCAAGCAGCCCGGCAAGCTTTGCAGCCCTGGCTTCGATTAATTTGTGATAGTCGACACTGCGGGCACAGCGCGCTACTGTACCGCGTGGTTCTGCTGTTCGCAGGGGCGGATCTTTTTTCGGGGCTGCATAGGGAAGCGCTATGACAATAATGCTTTGACAACTATTAAAAAGATGTTTTGCAGAAATTCGCCTGGCCGGATCTTTTTCTTCAAAAGGAGTAATTCTTTTTTCATCAATGCGCCGCTTTAAGCGTGGCTGCATATAAGTAAGGGGATCAGTAGTGACTACACCCGTCTGCTCAATATTACAGGCACTCGCCATCTGTTTTAACAATTCGTTATTGATTGCCATTATAGATTCTCCAATTTTCTAATGATCTTTCTCCTTGTGCTTTTACCTGGCTTTTTGATCATAAGCGGCTTTTAAAATTACGTCAAATCATATTTTTTGGAGCAGGAATAAGCACAAGGTTGGAAGAAATATATTTCGGAGATAATCTGCGCAGGAGTGGAAGTGGTGGCTGTGGAAAACAACTGGGTATTTTTAACAGAGGTCAGCAATGACGTGGAAGCGGATATTATTTGCGGGTTTCTCTGGGAAAAGGGCATTCCCGCCAGGAAATCAGACAGCAGTCCTTATACCGGGGCAATGCGGGTAATTGGTGGACAGGCCCTGGAGGTTCAGGTGCTGGTTCCGGAACCATATTTAAACCAGGCGGAAAACCTCCTGCATGAATTTGAATCAAGCTTTGAGTGGGACCCGGAAGATTTTGAAGAATAACTTTTCAGGGAGGTTTAAATTATGAGATTCCCACCGGTGACCAGGCCTGTTTTTTCTGATCACCCAAAATATGAATCATTCTGGCTGCTATTTCTTTTGGCTTTAACCGTAATTTCTGCGCTACTCTTAATTTTTGCCTGGCCTTTTACCCGCAGCCTGGAATTGATTGAAGCCCTGCAGGCATGGCGGGCAGTTCCCGGGGTGGAATTTATATTCCGCACTTTTACGTTTATTGGTGATGATGAATTTTTTATGATCCTGTTCAGTTTTTTGATTTGGTGTGTAAGCAAGTCCCTGGGTTTTTGGAGCGCTTTTGTTCTTTTAAGTTCAGCAACCTGCAGCAACCTGATTAAAGACATCACCCTGCTTGAGCGGCCACCGGTGAAAGGAGTTGAACATCCGCCGGGCAGTTATGCTTTCCCAAGCGGCCACACTTTAACAGCTGTAACAGTGTGGTTTTACCTGGCGGTAAGAATTAAAAGTACCGGTTTTTGGGTATGGACAATTTTGGTTATAACTATAATTGCTCTTTCGCGCATGGTCCTGGGCTACCATTATTTGGCTGATATTCTCGGCGGTGTTGCCTTTGGGATTTCTTTTATCCTTGGATTTCTCTGGTTAAGTATATTGTTTTATGAAAAAGGCTGGATTGAACGCTTTTCAACTTCCCTTCTGGCGGTTCTTGCCATAGTGGTCCCGGTAATTTTAGCGGCGGTTCTTCCGGGAGTAGATCCCCCCAAAATACTGGGCTATCTGGCCGGCGCTTCTTTTGGTTATGTAATTGAACAAGATAAAATACGGGCCACGGTATCAGCCCCCCTGGGGAAGCAAATACTAAAAGTGCTTTTGGGAGTAACAGTCCTATTCGGGATCATCGCCGGCCTGGGAGGAATTTTGCCTTCGGCTGTAGCACCGCTTGGGTTCATTCGTTATGCTTTAGGCGGGGTTTGGGTAACTCTTGCAGCTCCCGCTTTGTTTATAAAACTTAAACTTTCTAAGAAAGAGTAAACCTGGTTATCGCATTTGTGGACAAAATAAGTTATAATAGATTAGCAATAGAATTGCGTATTATTCGGAGGTGAAGTGAGTTGATTGGTGGAAAAATCGGCCTTTGGGAAATACTGCTTGTTCTTGTGGTAGCTCTGGTTATTTTTGGCCCGACAAAATTGCCTGAAATGGGACGTTCCATCGGTAATGGTTTGAAAGAATTTAGAAAAGCAACCCGGGATCTGAAGGAAACTATTAGCCTCGAGGATAATGAGTCTGACCACAAAAGTGGTTAAAGTTTCTTTGTCCGGGCTTGTGTGGTAAAATAAGAATGCAAACACAAAATGTTTTTATTCTCAACCTGAGGAGGATTTACAATGTTAGGAAGAATAGGAATGCCTGAAATTATTGCCATTTTGGCGGTAATCCTTTTGATATTTGGTTCTACCAAGCTTCCGCAGCTGGCAAAATCTATCGGGCAAAGCGTGGTTGAATTAAAACGAGGATTAAAAGATAGTACATCATCTGACGAATCGACTTCCCCGAATTCAGAGCCTGATAAACAGTAAGGGCTTATGAAACATTGTTTTTAACAGGGGGTTAAAACAGTGCCGGGAATGCCGGGGGGTAATCAGTACTTTTGAGCAATAATAAAAACGGTACTATGCCCATACTAGAACATATTTCAGAATTGCGCCTGCGCCTGGTAATTTCAGCAGGCGCTTTACTTGTAGCCGTAGGGATCAGTTTTGCCAACGTTGAATTGTTTCGTGGTATACTAACCCGTCCCCTCGGAGATATGCCACTCATCTATCTTTCTCCTCCGGAAGCTTTTACGGCTAATTTAAAGTTGTCTTTGTTTACCGGGCTGGTTTTAGCTTTGCCTGTACTTCTGTATGAGTTATCCGCTTATATCTTCCCCGGTCTGACTAGTGGTGAAAAAAAGTTTTACCTGGCGGTCCTGGCCGGCATAATCGTGCTTTTTAGCGCCGGGGTCATTTTTGCTTTTCATGTAGTATTTCCATATACACTGAGCTTTTTTCTCCAATTTGCCGATGCTCAACTTGAACCCCATTTAACAATCAGCGATTATTTAGCCTTTGTTCTATCCTTCCACATTGCTTTTGGGGCGGTATTTCAGCTGCCACTTTTGACCTGGGCTCTTGGCAAAATAGGTCTTCTGAGCACAAGCTTTTTACGGCGTCACAGAAAAATAGCCATCTTAATTATGTTGATTATGGCCTCGATTATTACCCCCCCGGATATTATTTCCCAGGCAATTATGATTTTACCCTTGCTCTTTCTTTATGAATTGGGTATTTTTATGGTGATGATCAGTGAAAGGAAGCAATTAGATGCGCTTTCTGATTAGGATTAAGCGGCAGCCGGCAGCGCTGAAATTTCGCTAATAGTTGAAAATCCGTCAGGTAATCATGATAATCCTGTAACTAATCAATCAGTTGTGATTATTAATAACTCGTGGTATGTTTTATTTTAATGGCGACGATTACAAACTATTTGGGTTTACACTTAAAAAAGAACTGGGCTGTGGTTATCCTGCTATAGGAGTGGGAGTTTGGCCGATATAAAACAGGAAAACAACAATTTAAAGGGAGCTATAATTTTAGCCGGCGGTGACAGCAAACGACTGGGTCATCCCAAGGCTTTGCTGGAAATTAATGGTCAAAGCTTAATTGAGCTGGTTGTGGGGATCTTAAGCAGTTACTTCCAGGAGTTGACAGTAGTTACTGATCGCCCCGAACTGTATGATTCCCTGCCGGTAAGGGTAACCGGGGATTTGCTGAAAGCTGATCAAAAAAGCCCCCTGCGGGGGATCCACGCCGGATTAAGCGTCTCTAACTTGCCTTATCAATTTGTGGCAGCCTGTGATATGCCCTTCTTAAACCTGGAATTGATTAAATATATGGCAAGTTTTGCTGGTTCTTATGACGCGGTAGTCCCCCGGGTTGGCAGATATTATCAACCGTTGCATGCCTTTTACCGGCGTTCATGTATTGGTATAATTGAGAAGCAGGTTAACGAGGGGGATTATAAGGTAACAGATTTTTATGAGTATCTAAAGATAAGGTTTATTAGTTTATCTGAAATAACCCTTTTTGATCCGGAGCAGAAATCTTTTATAAACATCAACACCTGGGAAGATTACAAGAAAACACTGGCACTTATGAACGGTAAGCGGGAAACCAGTTGATCAAGGAGGAGATGGAGAAAATGAAAATACCCGAATATATCGGTTCCCTGGCCTTTGGCGTGAAAATGGGGGTTATCCTGCCAGGAATGGATATTGTAGAAGAAATCTTAAAGCCTCTTTCCAAGTGTAACCGGGACAGTCTTTTGGATAGCGGCGACGTGATTTGCATTACTGAATCTATTGTAGCTCGGGCTCAGAACAACTATATTACTGTTGATGATATTGCTCGGGAAATAAAAGAAAAATTAAATTTAGCCAAGGATGCTAAGCTAGCTGTGGTTTTTCCCATTGCCAGCCGCAACCGGTTTTCCATGATCTTAAAAGGCCTGGCCCGTGCTGTGCCCGAAGGGGAAGTGCTGGTTCAGCTTTCCTGCCCATCGGATGAGGTTGGAAACCAGGTGATTTCTCCAGAATTTGTAGAGAAACTGGATAATAAAGTGATTACTTTTAATGAGCTGAAAGGTTATCAGTTCAAACATCCGGTAACCGGGGTGGATTATATTAACCTCTACCGGAGCCTTATTGAAGAAGAGGGGGCCCGCCCTAATATTATCCTTTCCAATGATCCGGTGCAGGCTCTAGAGGCACAGCCCGATGGAGTAGTGGTTGCTGACATCCATACCAGGGCAGAAACAATTAAAGTGATCAAAAAACATTTTTCAAACTGCATCACTCTCGAGCAGATCTGCAACGAAGGAGATAAGTATTCAGAGTGGGGTCTTCTGGGCAGTAATTTATCATCGGGAGAAAGGCTTAAATTGGCCCCGCGCGAAGGCAAGCAGGTGGTTAAAGAACTGCAGGCCAGGGTGAAACAAGACTTTGGCCTGACGGTGGAGGTTATGATTTATGGAGATGGAGCCTATCTTGATCCTACCAGCGGGATTTATGAGCTTGCCGATCCCAAAGCTGCCTTTGCCGCTACCGATGGTCTGGACTGTTTCCGTGAAGGGGTTAAATATAAGTATCTTGCCGATCAGTTTTTTTATGAGGGGCACAGCAATACTGATGAAATCGAATCGTTTATTTCAAAAGAGGCAAAACGGAAAGTAGCCAAAGACTGCCAGGAAAGAGAAGGCACTACTCCGCGGCGAATGGAGGATGTTTTGGCCAGCCTGGCCGATCTGGTCAGCGGCTCGGCGGATGCCGGGACACCGGTAGTCCTGGTCAAGAACTTTCTCGTCTAGCTTTAACCAGGATAGCGGGGGAGGCAATTACTAAAAATGCCGCCCAGGCAGCCGGGAAATACTCGCCGAAACGGGAATAGATCGTTTTTCTGTAGGCCATATCCAGCGGCAAATTAAAAATGGCCTGCTTATTTTTACCTGAGCGCAGCAGTTCCCGGCCCTGGTAATCAAAGGAGATGGTGATTCCGCTGTTAGCTGCCTGGGTGACCCCTACTCCGGCTTCTGCTGCCCTGATTGCAGCGGCCTGGGCATGTTGTTCAAGGCCAATCGATTCGCCGAACCAGGCGTCGTTGGTGACAACGAATAGATGGCGGGCGCCTTTATTTGCGAATAGGCGCATGTGGTTGCCGAAGTATGATTCAAAGCAAACCACTCCGGCCACTTTTGTGCCGTTTAGATCAAACAGGGTGATTTTTTCTCCCGGAGTATAGCTGCCGAGGAGAAGGTCCAGCTGCAGGATCCGGTTTAATAAGTCTTCTGCCGGGAAATATTCGGCAAAAGGTACCAGGCGCTGTTTGTGATAAACTGGAATTTCGGCCTGGTTTTTGCTGTAAAGGGTAATTGAGTTGTAAAGATGGCCTTCTTCCCTGACCCGGACCCCGTAAAGAAGGTCTATTTTATGTTCTTTTGCCAGTCCAGTCATCTGCGGCAGGTGTTTTTTCTCATCACCGTAGTCCAGGTGAACTACGGTTTCCGGCCAGACAACCAGGTCCAGTTCCGGTTCATTATCCAAGGCTTCCCTGGTTAAATCCAGGTAGTGCGTGAGCACTTCATCTCTGCTGTAATCAACAACTTCTTCCGGATGAGTATTGCCCTGGATCAGCCCGGTTTGCAAGGGTTCTGCTTTTCTTTCTACTGTTTGCGCCAGGGGTAGCAGGAGACCGGCGGCAAGTAGGCCGGTAAAAACTGCAGCAGCAGCGTAAAGGCTATTGTGCCGCAGTTTACCCTGTAGATATAAAACCAGGAGGGCTTGCAACAAAACCATTAAAAAGGGCAGACCCCAGTAACCATAAACTGAAGCAATGTTGAGCAAGAAGGGGTAGCCCCACTGGGTATAACCAAGGTAGCCCACGTTATAACCGAGCAGGCCGAATGAGCGGATATATTCCACTAAAAGCCAAAGGGAAGGTACGGCCAGGGCTGTATACCAGGGATTGCCAGGGCGTCCGGCCAGATTTGCCCCCAGGGCAAAAACGGCATAAAATAAGCTGATATAGGCAAAAAGTAGAATCATGGCCAGGGAAGCCAGGTAATCCGGCAGGTAAGGATAAAGGACTACCGCCAGATACATGTTCAAATAGATGGTAAAAGGCAATCCAAAAACAAAACCGGCCCGAAAAGCTTGACCAGGCTTAACCTGCAGGCAGATCCATAGCATTGGAACCAGGGCTGCCCAGGCCAGGTAGCCCTGGTCAAACCGGGGAAAGGCAAAGATCAAAAGAATTCCGGAAACCAGGGGTGGCAGCAAATATCCGTGCCTTTTTTCCGTGATCTGATTTATTATTTTATTTAATCTCATTTGCGATGCTCCTGGGTACGGTTTTTAAATCTTTTGCAGCTTTTTGTTTATTCGTATTCTAACACAGGCCTTTTAAGGTAAAAAATTCCTGTAGCCGCCTGTAAGTTTGCCGATTTTTTTTAAAATAAGGCTTTTATCTTTCCTACTGGTTCCTTCTGTAATTAAAGGCTACCAACCTTGACCGCCCCTTGAATAACTGATATAAATAAGGTAATATTTTACCTGTTAAAATATTAACTACATAAATTAAACCGTTAGGGAGAGAATTAACATTCAAAGCGACGATCTGATTGAATATATCAAAGAACTTGACTATGTCTTTAGCCGGTTGGTTTACCGGGTAAGGGTTTTACACAACCGTTATACGGCAGATGAAATAACCGATACCCAATTTGTCGTGCTTCGGGCCCTGCGCAAGGGGCCCTGCAATACCTCTTTTTTAGCCCACATGCTGGGAGTTACCCTCAGTGCGGTCACTGCGCTGATCAACCGCCTGCACAAGATGGAGTTGGTGACCAGGGAAAGGCAGGAAAAGGACCGCCGCCAGGTATGGATTACGATTACTTCCAGGGGTGAACAAGTTTTAAAAGAGGTGGAAGAAAAGCGTAATCTTTTGCTGGCCGTCTATCTTTCGAATTTGCCGGAACAGGAAAGGGAACAACTGCTTGAACTGCTGCGCCGGACACGCAGCCTGTTTGAAAGGGATGATATCCTGGAAAGGGATCTCCTTGAAGGAGATCCCTTTCCAGAACAGTAATTTATTTAGACCGATTCCTTTGTTTCTTGACCGCCGTCTTGTTCTAAGGCGGCATTTTTGCGCCTGATCTGCCTGCGGATTAACAGCCAGATAACTAAGGCAATGACAGCCAGGATAATCAGGGCCGGCATGATCGCTGAAAAAACGATGATCATCATTGAAGCAGCGTTTAACAGGAAGTTAATTCCTCCGGTGAAGGCTTCGGCAATTCTTTTTCCCAGGTTATCAAAAACGTAGGGTGAGACCGCCCCGGTAGGAACTGCTTCTTCCCGTAAAGAGATATCAATAGTGGAGTAAGTAATTTGATCTTTTAATTGATCCAGGCGGGCGCTCATAGATTCTATTTCACCCCTGACCCGCTGGAGTTCTTTTTCCACCTCCAGCACTTCTTCTACAGTTTCTGCCATATCCAGAATTTCGGTCAACCGGCTTTCCTGGGCTTCTAAGTTTTTAAGGCGTGATTGAAGATCAATGTAACGGTCGGTTACATCTTCAAGTTCGGTGCGTACATCTGTTGCTTTGCCCAGGGTTTCCAGTTTCCCCATCACTTCTTCGAAAGATTCTTCCGGGACCCGAATGGTCATTCGCGCCCCATACTGCCCTTCCCTGATTTCGTAAATTGAAGAACTGTCAATGAGCCCGTCGATTTCCCGGACGATATCTCTAATTTCTTCTGCCTTGGCTCTGCTGTCCTCAACAGCGAGATTTATCGACCCTCGCCGGATAATATGCCGCTGCGGTGCTTCTTCCCCCACTGGTCCTGGAGGAGACGGTTCTTTTCTTGCAGCCATTTCAGTTTCTTCCACCACCATATCTACATCTTCCCTGACAGCGCTTTCTTCTGGTTCCAGATAACCGGCGGAGCTGCAAGAGATTAAACTAAAACCCAGTGTAAGAGCCAAAACAATCACTGTAGAAATTAGCAATCCTTTTTTAGCCGTGCTTCTTTGCTTGTCCATCTGCTTCACCCTCCTTTAACTGTAAAGACAAGCAGTACTTGCAGATGGTTCCCTTTGTTTTTTATATGGCCCTGTGTCCCAGACCAATGGCAATATCGTTTCTGTGCAGCAACCCGATCCCGAAAAAGATAGCCACTGCAAGGTGTGTGCCGCCGCGGGCAATGCCTACCTTGCCTCCGACGTTGAGGCCGAGGGCCTTGGGCATAATTTGCGATAAAGCTTCACGGGTCGCTCCGGCTACAGCGCCGTCGGAATGACTGGAATCGTCGATGATCTCTTCCCGTTTCGAAGCGACCACCGCTCTTTCGACTACTTTTTGCAGTGAGCTTAAAAACTCACCGCCATAATCTACAGCAAGTGATTGAATTCCTTCTTCGCGGTGTTTTTCTTTTAATTCTATCTCTTCTTCTCTTGTTTTGGTCATCGCTATGCAGATTGCGGCCTGTGCAATATCACGGCTTTCCATACATATCGCCCCCAGAATAATACTGTTTCAATTATCTACTTTTAACGATTAAAGAGCAAGTAAAAATTATTTTAAGCGGCAGTTTTTACCGCTTTGATCTATGTTATAATCTACACGGAGGTTGTTAGCTTAATGAGAGAAAATTTCTGTAGTACCTGCGGAGAAGAACTGAAACCCGGGGAACTTTCAGTGCGCTGCCGGTTGTGTATGTGTAATTACCATGCCCGCTGTTGGGAAAAGACCGGGGGCTGTACTACTTATGGTTGTTCCGGTAAGCCTGAAATTAACAGTGATGGCGATCCGGTGGCTTACAAACGCTGCCCCTTCTGCGGTGAAGAAATAATCAGTTTTGCTGTTAAATGTAGATACTGCCGTTCTTCGCTTGAGCCTGCCGGGCAATTAAACAGTGAATCTTCATTTGCAAGGAATGCCAGGGGTGCTGTTTCAGCATTCAGAAAAGATCCGATTTTAACCAGCCTTTTAAACCTGCTTTTCCCCGGAGCCGGTTACATGTACCTTGGACTATTTGGAAAAGGGCTTTTTTGGTTTTTAGTGGCCGTTTTGGCCTGGTTCTTTGCTCGGGGACTTGGTTTAATTGCCGTCTACTTATGGGTAATGTATGATTCAGCCCGGCAGGCCCGGGCCATGAACCGAAATGAATCAAGTCTTGATTCGGAAAACATCACCACCCCGTTTTAAAACTTAAATAATAATCCTTACTTGATAATGCTTAGCCGGGCTAATTCAAAAAATTTAGTGACTGTATAGCCTTTTTTAATTAAATCCGGCAGGCCTGAAATGAAAACTCTGCTAGCAGATACAAAATTTATTATGGAAAATAAGCAGCAAGCCTTGTCCGATTAGAAGCTATTAAAGAGGTAAGAGGGTGCTTAAAACGAGCAGCTAAAAATAAAGGCGATTAATTTAATGCTTGTTGAATAAAACAATGCGGTTGCTGTTAGTGCCGCTTTTGTTATTTTTTACACCCCAGATGTTGGAGGTTTTAGTAAATTCCTGCCGGTTAATTATAACCCCGGCACACTTAAAGCCGCACTGTGCCCCTAAGGGAACAATCGCTTCTTCTAAATTGATTTTCCCCCCTTTTACTTCTCCTACTTCGAAGGCAACCCAGCCGCCCGGTTTGGTAATGCGGTACAGCTCTTTAAAGACTTTACCCATAGCGGAGGACCATTCGTTTAAGGTAGAAGCCATGGTCATTTTTTGTTCCACTTTTTCCATATCAATATCGTTGAACCAGCTCCGCAGCCAGTTATCCGAAGAGTATTGCACTACATCCAAAAACGGAGGGGAAGTTACAGTTAGGGCCACACTTTCACCAGGAATTTCTTCAGTTTGAAAAGATTCTTTCTCCAAAAAAACCGCTTCAACTGCAGCTTGGCGGAGTAAATTTAGCTGTGTTTCAGATAAATTGCGCATAAGCTGGCGACTCTTTTTTATAATGATAGCACGGATATCGCGGTACTCGGGTTTTTGGTTGAGTTTGCGGTTGATTTTTATCTGCCGTTCAGCCGAGACGGCCTGGTTTGGGGGCATGGTGTAAACAGAAAAAAAACCCCTGGAATGACCGGTCAGGCGGTTGGTGGCTACCATCCTGATCCAGCGGTCTATTTTATCTTCAGTGCCGCTGTCGCGTTTACTTTTTAAATTCTCCCGCAGCGAGAGCAGCTCACTTTCGGTTTGGGGATGATAAAACATTGAAAGATCAAGTTCTTGTGCTGGTGGCTCCTGGAAAGGAATACTCAAGAGGCGGTTTTTTATCTCTTCTAAAGAGGGGATGGAAAGCCTGGGCTCGGCCAAGATTTTGCTTAAAGGATTAATATCATTGGCAATAACCTGGCGCCCCAAAAGGGCTGCTTCTATTGGAGTTGTCCCCCTACCGGAAAAAGGATCGTAGACAAGATCCGTCGGTTGTGTGAGCAGTTCTATAAAAAAGCGGGGTAGCTGCGGTTTAAAACAGGCCCGGTAGGAAATTTCCTGAATAGAAGAAGACTGCCTTTGGCGGGCAGTCCAGAATTCGTTAATAAAAAACGGCACGCTTATTCCCCCGGGAGCATAATCCTCAACGGTGGTAGTCGTGACTTCGCTATCGAATAGAGAGACTTGCTGCTCCCGGTTTAGGTTATATTCTTTTAAATATTCGACTATGCTGTCAATGGTAGGCAAATTGGCTTCACCTGTATCTTAGTTTTGATTGTGGCTTATTTTTTCTTTGCAGGATTTACACCTTCCGTAAAAATTAATCCAGTGTTCTTCGACTTCGTGTTCCGTTGATTCATTTGCTTTGTGATCCAGGTCGGTCATCACCGGTTGCTCAAGATCGTAAACAGAACTGCATTCCCGGCAAATAAAGTGATAATGCGGCTCTATGTTGGCATCGAAGCGATCAAAACTGCTTCCTGACTCAATTTTTGTAACCAGGTTTTGATCGATTAAAATATTGATATTGCGATAAACGGTACCCATGCTCAGGTTGTTGAATTCTTTTTTCAGCTCATCATAAATCCAACTGGCCGTTGGGTGGGTATCAGTATTGCGTACGGTATTTAAAATTTGTTCTCGCTGCCTGCTGCGTTTATACTTGTGTCTATTCATAGTTGGTGACCATCCTTTGATATTACTAATGGTATTACTAATAATAATCATATCTATTATTTGTTTAAAGGTCAAGTGGTTTTTCTAAATAACATTTTTTGCCCTAAATATGATATATTCTTTTTAAAACCAGGCAATGAAAAGAAGGCCCACTACTGTTCCCAGAAATATACCAAGGATGGAAAGATGGGCTCCGGCGCTTTCATAAGCATCCGGGATCAATTCATCACAAACAATATAAAGCATAGCCCCTGCGGCAAAACCAAATGACATGCCCAGGATTAAGGGTGATATGCTTCCAATAAGGGCGCCAAGAAAAGCGCCCAAACCCATGGGGATACCGGTTAGCGCGGTAATACCAATGACCTTGTAATAAGTGTAGCCCCCGTGAGTGAGCGGTGCTGCTACCGCCATACCTTCCGGGATATTGTGCAGGCCAATCAGAATAGCAAGGGTGGTTCCAAGTTCTGTGGAACCGATAAAGCCGGTGCCAATAGCCAACCCTTCGGGAAAATTATGTAATCCAATGCCCAGGGCAAGCATAGTTCCTTTTTTTAAATAGCCTTTAAGATGAGCTTCTTCCACAGTAACACTGTGATGATGGGGAAGGAAATGGTCTATTATATAAAGGACCAGCATACCTAACGATAAGCCTGTAATTGCAGTCCCGTAACCGCTAAATTCTATCGATTCTTCGATTAATTCTAAAAAAACTATGACAAGCATTATACCGGCAGCAAAGGCAAGGATGGTTCCGGTTAAGCGGGGAGTTGGTTTTTTCACAAAGACAGAAAGCAACCCCCCGGCTCCGGTACCAAGCACTCCGGCTAACATGCCCAGTAACCCGATTGCAAACCAACTCATTGTATTGATCACCCGTTTTTGTAGTTGAGCTAAGTTATTTTTTAACAGTTTTAGTGATAATGGTAAACAAGCCGGAGAGGCTTTGACTAACTCCGGCTTGTTAATGGTTCTTGTAAAATGTTTAGACCCTAATTGTAAACAGGTTTTTTAAACCTTTTTTAACTAAGATCAACTTTCTGGGTGTTGTCCCAGAGGCCGTGGATATTGCAATAGCTGAGGGCAACCAGTTCACCCGGTTTTTCCAGGGTTATTGTAGCGGTTGCCTTTGGTTCACATTTTGCGTTTCCGGCATTGGCGCCCTGGACTGATTCCCCGTGGGCTTCGAACTGGAATGTGCCCAGGTGGACCAGGAACTTTTCATCTTCTGGCTTGAAAAACAGCTGGATATAGCGGATATGATGCTCAGTAGTATGCGGGTGGGGAATTTCGGCGCCTACGCTTAAGGCAACTTCGAACGGTTCCCCTTTTTCCCCGGGTTTTTTTACTTCAATTACAGGAACGTGTTTTTCAGCTTTCCAATCGGCAGATTGGATATGATCGCCAATATAGCTCATTAATAATCCTCCTTTTTGTTTTGTATTTTAGACTTATTTATATATTCTCCATAAAAGACAAACTTCCTTTTGATAAACAAAGATAATTTTGCTAAATAATAATGATTCCGGAATTGAGGGTGTTTATGAAGGTAAAATTGCTTTTAAGGATAATTTTGCCTAAAGGAAAATTAAGTGATAAAATGTTTCTGATAAGGGGAAAAAGTGCTATAAACAAGAGGTGAACCGGTTGTATACTGCACTAGTTATTGATCATTTTATCAATCCCCGTAATGCCGGACAAATTCCCGATGCTGACGGCATAGGGACTATCGGTGATCCTGAATGTGGCGATTTTGTGCGTATTTATATCCGGGTAAGAGCAGATCGGCTTTGCGGTATTGCCTTTGAAATTTGCGGTTGTCCCGCTTCTATTGCAACTACCAGTGTTTTAACAGAAATGGCCTCAGGCAAATCCCTGAATGAAGCGCTGGCAATTACTGAAGACGATGTTTTAAAGGCTCTAAAAGGACTGCCCGAATCGAAAGTTCATTGCTCCAATCTAGGGGTAGAAGCTTTGCGGCAGGCGATTGTTGAATACCTGCAGCGTCACAAGAAGAAAAAGGAGGCCAAATGATTGCAAATTCTTTAACTTGCAGGAGGTGTTAACAAGATGGCTTTTGAATGCGCAAGATGCCAGGTGAAAATCGAAAATGAAGAGGATGTTTATCAACATCGCGGAAAAGATCTTTGCGAAGATTGCTATATGGAGGCTTTACAGCAGCCTAAAACCTGTGACGTGGCGGCAACCCAGCTTGCCAAAAAACACCGCCAGGCCGCTGGCCAAAAAGGGACAGAAGGACTGCTGGAAATTCAAAAAAATATCCATGATTATATCAAAGAAAAAGGTAAGGCTACCCGGGAAGAATTGATGGAAGCATTTGACCTGCCTGAATGGGAGTTAAACAAACAGATTGCCATTTTAAGACACTGCGAGCTGGTTAAAGGCCGCAAAGAAGGAGACCAGGTTTACCTGGTTCTTTTTGATTATTGATTTTGACGGGCAATAATTTTTGCTGTTTTTCTGCTGAGTGGGAATACAGCGGCTATGGTGAGTATACCTGAAATTAAGAAAGCGCTGCCCAACCCCGGCCCCTGGGCTGCTGCGCCAAAAAAGAGGGCGCTCAAGGCAAAGAAGATATCGATGGTATTTTCCTGGAGGCTTATGGTGGTGGCCCGCAACTCCGGTTTGCTTACATCAATCAACCAGGCGGCAAAGACCAGGGAGCTCCCCTGGATACCGAGGCCAAGGATGATTCCGCAAATTACTGCCAGGGCCGGCCAAAAAGGGAGAAAATAGAATGCAGCCGCGCCTACTCCTACGGCAGTCAATATCGGCCATGCTACTTTTTTTCGGCCGAAACGGTCTGATAAGGCTCCTGCTCCGAGACAACCAATAATGCCGGCAATTCCATGTATTACAAAAAAGTAGGCCGCTTCAATCCCCGGAGCGGCCGTTTCAATATGAACGGCGGCAAAAGAGACTACTCCACTGTAAGTAAAAGAGTATATAGCAATCCCGGCCATTACCGGGTAGACCTGCTTTTCGGCAAGCGCCCTGGTAATCTGACCCAGTGAAGTAATGACCTGATCGGCCCTGGTTTTTGCCGCCGGGGTTTTAACTACCAAAAGAAATACCAGCGCGAAGGCACTGGTCAGAGCGCTCACTATGAACCAGTTGGTGTAACCATAATGATCGATAATTAACAATGCACCGGAAGGGCCGGCCAGTAAACCCAGGTTGAAAAATATCCGGGAAGCTCCCAGGTAGGTGCCTATTTTATCTTTAGGAGCCATTTCCGCAGCGAGGGTTGATACTCCGGGCAGGTAGACGGCCAGGCCGATTGACTGGTAAATTCTGGCGGTAACAAGCATTGCATAAGAGGGACTGAGGATTAAAAGCAGGGGAGTAGTGGCAAAGGCAAAGGTGCCCACAAGCATTAAAGGCCGAGGCCCTTTTTTGTCCATTAAAGGTCCGAGAAAGAAGCGCAGCAAGACCGCGGCCACTCCAAAAACTGTGTTTTGCAGGCCGGCTAAAAAAGGGCTTGCGCCAATGGCCAGGCTGTAACCGGGAAATACAGAAATAGCGGCAAACAGGTTTACCATAAAGAAAAAAACCGATCCGAAAAAAAACACCCAGTTTAGAGGAGTGCTGTAAAATTGTTCTTGCTGCTGTAAATTACTCTTTTTTATTTGCATTATTTAATCAACCTAACCCGGACAAGCCGGTGCCATAAAAGTGGTTATTTTGTTGCTCAGAATTCATCTGTTCACTCCCGGGAAAATATGCTGTGCTTATTATAGCGATTATTTAATCTGGCAGTCAACTTTTGTAAAGATAGGCGCTCAAATGTTTGTAATTGCCTGTTTAAAATTGCTTGAAGGAATATTTTAAGGCAGTAAAGAATTTAAAAAATAAAGGAGTTGATCGATGATGCAAATAGGGATTGCCGGTTATGGTAAAATGGGTAAAATGATTTATCAGCTGGCCAGGGAAAAAGGTCATGAGGTGCCATTAATTATAGACCCTCAAAGCACTGAAGAAGAAGTAACCGCCCGTAAATTAGACTCCACATCGCCTCAGCTTGATGTTATAATTGATTTTACTACTCCGGAGACGGTGCTGGATAATATAAAAGACTACGGTCAGTTTGAACTGCCGGCGGTAATCGGCACAACCGGCTGGTATGATCAGATGGAACAGGTTGCTCGAATTGTGAAAGACTGCGGAATTGGCCTGATCTGGTCGGGCAACTTTTCCCTGGGGGTTAATCTTTTTTTCCAGCTGGTAAAAGCTGCCGGAAATCTGATCAACCGTTTTCCTGAATATGATGTTATGGTCCATGAATACCATCATCGCCAAAAAGCTGACAGTCCTTCGGGAACAGCTCAGATGATTGGCGATATCCTGGTGGATTCATTTGATTGGAAGACATTACCATTAAGTAAGGAGCCGCATAGAAAGCTCAAAGACTGTGAGTTACAGATCTCTTCCACCCGGGGCGGGTTTATTCCCGGTACGCACCAGGTTATTTTCGACAGTGAAGTGGACACGATTGCTTTAGAGCACTGCGCCAGGAACCGCACCGGGTTTGCCAAAGGCGCGATAATGGCGGCGGAGTGGATTAAAAACAGGAAAGGTTTTTATAATATTGACGATATGATGCAGTCAATTATTAAAGGAGAGTAAATAAGGATAGAGTCATTTATTTAAGGAGTGAGAGTAATGGAGCATATTTTTAAAGGGGTTCACACCGCCCTGATTACCCCGTTTACCTCCACCGGGGCCGTAGATATCGGCGCATTTAAGCGTTTGGTGGAGTTTCAGATTGCCTCCGGTATAGACGGCCTGGTGCCCTGCGGGACTACCGGCGAAAGTTCAACCCTTTCACACGACGAACATGACCGGGTTATCGCCTTAACCGTGCAGTATGCAGACGGGCGGGTGCCGGTTATTGCCGGGACGGGAAGCAATGCCACGCACGAAGCAGTTCAGTTATCCCAGCATGCCGAAGAGTCCGGGGTTGATGCGGTTTTGCTGGTTAATCCCTATTATGTAAAGCCTACCCAGAAAGGGCTTTACCACCACTTCAAGGCCGTTGCCGAGTCGGTTTCAATCCCCTGTATTCCCTATAACATAAAAAGCCGCAGCGGGGTGAACCTGGAAAATGAAACCCTGCACCGGTTGATGAGTGAACATGATAACATTGTTGGGGTTAAGGAAGCGTCAGGCGATTTAAATCAGATGAAAAATTTAATCAAGCTGCGCCATGAGCAGTTTTATCTCCTCTGCGGAGACGACAATATGACGGTGGATTTAATTGAAGCCGGGGGTAACGGAGTCGTCTCGGTGGGGGCAAACCTGATTCCCGGGCAAATGAAAGAAATGGTCCACTTTGCCCTGGAAGGGAACCTGGAAAAGGCCAGGGAGATAGAAGAAAAACTAATGCCATTTTTTAAGGCCTGTTTTGTGGAGACCAACCCGATTCCGATTAAAACTGCCTTGGCCATGAAAGGCTGGTGCCAGGAAGTTTTTCGCCTGCCAATGTGTTCTGTTTCCAGTGAAGAAAACTACAATGTAATCAAGGATGCGGTTTCTGCTTTAGATGTTCCCGATGCAGACAGTTATCTTTAAAGATGAAAGTTAGTAATCCTATTATTTAACGATAGCAGGTGAAATTATGGCCAAGATCAACTCGAATTATCACAAATTAAGCGCCGGTTACTTGTTTCCTGAAATCGGCAGGCGGGTTAAACAATACCGGGAGCAAAATCCGCAAGCTGCAGTCCACCGGCTCGGGATCGGCAATACCACCGAACCGCTTACGCCCACGGTGGTTGATGGCTTACTTGACGGGGCCGGCCGCCTTGGCTCCGCTGATACATATACCGGATACGGTGATGAACAGGGAGAAGAAGAGCTGCGTGAGGCTTTAGTTAAATTTTATAAAGACCGAGGGGTATCCCTTGAAGCAAACGAAGTTTTCGTCAGTGACGGAGCCAAGCCTGATGCCGGCAATATCCAGTCTATTTTCAGCACAGACAACCGGGTTGCTTTTCAAGACCCGGCTTACCCGGTTTATGTTGATACCAATGTAATCGCCGGCCGCTCGGGTGAGTTTAACTCAGATGCCGGCAATTATTTCGGCTTTGTCTATATGCCCTGCAGCCTGGAGAACAATTTTATCCCCGATCCCCCGGATGAACATGTCGATCTTATCTATTTATGCAGTCCCAATAATCCCACCGGAGCAGTAGCCAGGCACAGTGAACTGCAGAAATTTGTCGATTATGCCAGGAAAAACCGGGCTGTAATTATTTTTGACGCCGCTTATGCGGAATACATTTCCGATCCTTTACTGCCCCGCTCGATTTACGAAATTGACGGGGCTAAAGAATGCGCTATTGAAATAAACAGTTTTTCCAAATTTGCCGGCTTTACCGGGGTGCGCCTGGGCTGGTCGGTTGTGCCTCGGGACTTGCTTGCAGAAGATAGTGAACCCGGTGAAGTAAACCGGCTCTGGTTTAGGCGGCAGACTACTTTCTTTAACGGGGCCTCCAATATTTCTCAGCGTGGCGGCCTTGCTGTGTTATCTGCAGAGGGCCTACAAGAGTGCCGCTTATTAATTGATTTTTACATGGAGAATGCTCGCATAATTAGGGAAGGGCTGCAGTCCCTTGGTCTTAAAATTTACGGCGGGGTAAATGCTCCTTACCTGTGGCTGAAAACCCCTAACGGGCTTTCTTCCTGGGATTTCTTTGACAAGTTGCTTAATGAAACCGGGGTAGTTGGCACCCCCGGTTCCGGTTTTGGCCCCTCCGGGGAGGGTTATTTTCGCTTAAGCGCTTTTGGTCACCGCGGCAATATCGAGGCAGCAGTGCAAAGCATTAAGAAAAATTTACAGTTATAGGTTGCTGTGGACTGTTTTTTCGGTGAAGGTGGTTATATTTTTTAGCCGGTGTTTTTGGTAAAATCATTAAAGAAATTAAAGTTATTGGTTATTCGGAGGAAACCGGATTAGCCCGTTACCTGTGAGATTAACCAGGGATAACTTGCTACGGAGGTTGGCATGAACAAGAAATCCTTTCCCCTTTCTAAAAATGAATTGGTGCAAATAATTGAACAATATCCCACTCCTTTTCATCTTTATGACGAAAAGGCTATTAGGGAAAGCGCCAGAAATTTTTACCGCGCTTTTTCCTGGGTGGCTGGCTTTACGAATCATTTTGCCGTTAAGGCCTGTCCCAATCCCGTTATCCTCAGAATTTTACATGAAGAAGGAATGGGGGTTGACTGCAGCTCTCTACCGGAGCTACTGCTTTCTGAAAAGGCAGGCTTCAGCAATGAAGAGATTATGTTTACTTCCAATGACACTCCTCCGGAAGAGTTCAAGGAGGCTTCCCGCCTGGGTGCGGTAATCAATTTAGACGATATCACTCATCTTGAAACCCTGAAGCGAAGTACCGGGATACCGGATCTGCTTTCTTTTCGCTACAACCCGGGAGATTTAAGAAGCGGCAATGTTTTAATCGGCGATCCCCGGGAAGCCAAGTACGGGGTGCCCCGTGATCAGATTATTGAAGCATATAAGTTGGCCCGCGATAAGGGAGTGAAAAGGTTCGCCCTCCACACCATGGTTGCTTCCAACGAATTAGAAGACAGTTATTTTGTGGAAACAGCCCGGATGCTTTTTGAACTTGCCGTAAAAATAAACCGGGAGACAGGGATAAAGATGGAGATGGTCAACATGGGTGGCGGGATCGGCATTCCCTATCATCCGGAAGAGCGGGCTGTAGACTTAAATTATGTTTCTGGTGAGATCAAAAAGCTTTATGAGAAGTTTATTGTCGGTGAAGGACTTGATCCGGTAAAAATAGTATTTGAGTGCGGCCGCATGGTTACCGGTCCCCATGGGTACCTGGTAAGCAGGGTGCGTCATCTGACCGGGAAGTATAAAGATTACGCGGGACTTGATGCCTGTATGGCCCATTTAATGCGCCCGGCCATATATGGGGCTTACCATCATATTACCATCCCTGGAAAAGAAAATATGCCTGCTGATCGGGTTTACGATGTAACCGGGTCACTTTGTGAGAATAACGACAAATTTGCCATAGACCGGAATTTGCCCGCGCTGGAACCCGGTGACCCGGTGGTGATCCACGATACCGGGGCCCACGGTTATGCCATGGGTTTTAATTATAATGGAAAATTGCGTTCTGCCGAGCTATTGCTTAAAGAAGACGGTTCTATTCAGTTAATCCGGCGGGCGGAGACAATCGATGACTATTTTTCGACCCTCCGGTTTCCGGGTGCACCGCTTATTGTCCAACATTAATGGTAATTGTTGGCCCAAAGTGAAAATTATTTTTAACTGACAGTTTAATATAATTTTGTTTGAGGGAGGATGATTATAATGATTAGGAGTGATCTTAGGGCCTACATTAATATCGGGACCCTGGTAGTAGTGTTGATAATCAACTTTTTATCCAATGCTTTGCCTTTGAATAATATGACCCAGCAGGAGCTGTCTGCCGAGTATCCGGTATTAATTACCCCGGCACCTTATGCTTTTTCGATCTGGGGTTTGATTTATCTTGCTTTAATTGCCTTTATTGTTTACCAGGCCCTGCCTGGCTACCGGGAGAATCCGGCGGTAAAAGCGGTAGGGATTTTGTTTGCTGTTAGTTCGCTTTTTAACGTGCTTTGGCTTTTCTCCTGGCATTACCAGTATGCTGGGTGGTCACTTATTATCATGCTTTTACTTCTTGCCACCCTGGTGATTATTTACTTGCGCCTGGGAGCGGTGACTACAGAGAAAAGTGTTTATGATCGGTTTCTGGTTAAGTTTCCCTTCAGCCTGTACCTGGGCTGGATAACCGCTGCTACCATTGTCAATTTTAATTCCTGGCTTTACAGCATCGGCTGGCTGGGGACCGGTGCAGGCGGCGTGTTTTTCACCATATTGATGCTTGTTATTGCCGTTTTGCTTGCTCTTGCCGTTTTTTACCTGCGCCAGGACTACGTCTATGCCGCTGTGATCATCTGGGCCCTGGTTGGTATAGGGGTGCGTCATGGAGCCGAGCTTCCATTTCTCACTGCTGCAGCCTGGATAGCTGCGGCAGCTGTTCTCTTCTTTCTTGGCTGGATTGCCGCCAAAAGAAGCGGTTTTATAGCCGGGCAAAGCTAAAACACCAATTATAAATTAGCAAATTGCTATAACGAAAGCTTAATGATGGCGGGAGCGTGTTCTTAACGTTCCCGCTTGTAATTGTCCACCACTTTGCAGGTTTGGCTTAAGTCTGCAGCAATTGTTTATTGATTGGCATGAAGGATTACTGCCATGGTTTATCCGGCCAGGGAGCAAGCAGGTAAGCATTTACACCGGCAGTGTCAGCAATTTTATTTAATATATTCGCAATTAAATTTATAATACCTGCTATAAAAAGGAAATCTGTAGGAAAGCCAAGCATTGGCCTTGAAAATTATAATAGTTGCAAATGCAAAAACAGGAAATGAATTAATGAATTAATTAACAAAGTGTTGCAATCACCAAAACTTTTTGTAAAAGAAACATGAAAGCTGCCGCCGGATCAATCAATCATCCGGCGGCAGCTTTTTATACAGTTAGAATTGACAAGCGGGCTCTATTTTCCCTTTTCAGATTTTAGTTCCTCTAAAGCATAATAGATGCGTTGTTTCTCCAGGGGCAGGGAACCTGCTTCTCTTTCTTCCACCAATGATTTTATTAAGCAGTAAAGCATCAGGAGCAAGATAATCATAAAGGGAAAGCCACCCACAACTGAGGCAGTTTGCAGTGCTCCTAAACCTCCAGCAAAAAGAAGAATTGCGGCCACCGCACCTTCAATAACTCCCCAGGTAATTCGCAGCTGGTAAGGCGGATTGATATTCCCCCCGGAGGTAAGCATCCCGTTAACATAGGTGCCGGAGTCAGAAGAGGTGATGAAGAACGCTGCAACCGAAAAGACTCCCAGCACAATTAGCAGGGTCGAGGCGGGAAACTGCGAAAACAGCATAAAGAAGCCCTGGGCTTCATCGGCGGCAACAGGGTCACTCAATCCACCGGGGCCAAAGTGCTCATGGTAAAGAGCAGCGCCCCCAAAGACGGAAAGCCATACTATGCTAACAACAACCGGGGCCAGGAGCACGCCGATAACAAAACTACGGATAGTCCTGCCACGAGAAATACGAGCAATAAATGTTCCCACAAAAGGTGCCCAGGCAATCCACCAGGCCCAGTAGAAAACGGTCCAGGCTTCAGTCCATCCTTCAGTCCCGTCTCCCGCTGGATCAAGCGCAAAAGACATGGAAACAATATTTTGCAAGTAATTCCCGACAGAGTGGGTAAAGACATCGAGGATAAACAGCGTGGGTCCAAGGATAAAAACCAGTAGCATTAATGTAAATGCAATAAAAAAATTGAACAGGCTTAACCATTTAATACCGCGGTCAATACCGGTGTAAGTGGAAATAACCGCGGCAATGGTTATCACTGAAATTATAACCACCCAGGAGACAGAGTTGCTGGGAATACCAAAGAGCATATCCAGTCCTGATGCAATCTGCATCGCTCCAAGACCAAGGGAAGTAGCCAGTCCAAAAATTGTGGCAAAAACACCGATTATATTGATCAAATTGCCCAGGGGGCCTTCAATCCCCTTACGCCCCAATATTGGTTCCAGACAGGAACTAAGTAGCATGGGCAGGCCTTTACGATAAGAGAAGTAAGCAAGGCTGCCTGCAGTTATTGCATATACTGCCCAGGGATGCAGACCCCAGTGAAAGAAGGTATAACGCATTGACAAATGCAGCGCTTCAACTGTATTGGCTTCGCCGTAAGCAGGCCACATATAATGCCAGATTGGCTCTGAAACACCCCAAAAAACAAGCCCAATGCCCATTCCGCTGAAAAAAAGCATAGCAAACCAGGTAGAAAATTTATATTCCGGTTCTTCATCATCCTTACCCAGCTTAATCTGGCCCAGCGGGCTTAGAAGCAGGTAAATAGCCATAAATAAAAAGATGCTCACACCCAGGATAAAAGACCAGCCCCATTGGGAAGTCATGTAATCAAATACAGAACTGGTGACATCGGCAAATACTTCAGTAAATCCGGCACCAATCACCAAAAAGATAATCATTATAATTAAGGAAATAACAAATGTTGGCCTGGAATAAGTACTGCCTTTATGGTTTTGCATATTATTATCCAATGAATTGACCTCCTTGTTCACAAATTTAGCGTTTCTAATCATCTTTACTCCTACACTTGGGTAACCTAAACATTTACTTAAAATCTGTCATTCTTATATGTTTTTACTATTGTTTTTCAATTATTTTTCTAACCCCCTTTCATAAGCAAGAGCCCATATCATAAATCAAAAAATTATATTAATCACATTTATAAATATATAATTCAATTACAATATTAGCAACTTAAGTAACAGTAGGCTTTTTAAACGGTGCACAGGTAGTTACCTGCCGCTTCCTTCATATGGTTTTGCCTTAAGCATGGCTAAAAAAAAAGGCATTTTTCCGGCGTATGGTAATTCCTTTCCAAATTAATCCTGCATTTTGCGCGGGTAAGTGCTAGGCTGGAAGATTAAAATTGAAAAACTTTATTGAAGGAGGTTCGCCCAAATATTTCAGATGCAGGTGAATCCAAGGACCCGGCAAATATGCAGTTATTTTGTATATATTACTGTTTGCAAGTAATGCAAACGGCCATATTTTAATTTTTTCGTTATCTTTCTTCAAAATCCTTCTTTAATAAGAAGATCAAGGCCAAATTTTTCCGTAAAAGGTTTGTCATGGTTTAGGCGGCGCTACCATCCTGTTTTTGATCATCACTGGCAATTATATTCTATTCGGTAATCAAGCCTAAAGCTTTATGCAGTTCACAATTACCCTTCATTATTAGTATGCTTCTCATAAGGTCTGGGCCCCTATCTGCCCCTTCCCGAGGCGGTAATTTATATAACTATTACCAACTTTGACATCCAAGCCTTGTTAGCTTTTTAAAGACATGAAAGGATATTACCATTCAAAATCATCAAGCCACGTAAAGACACATCCAAATAGCCATCTTCTAATAATTGTGTTACTGCCCGGAATGCGCACCCAGTTTTCTACTCTTTATTAATTTCTGGAGCTGGACCGTTGTCGTACCAGAGCATAAATTAAGGGTTTTCAGGAAGTTGTTGTTCCCCGAAAACCCTTTGTTTATAGTGGTCGGAGCGGCGGGATTTGAACCCACGACCTCTTGGTCCCGAACCAAGCGCGCTACCAAACTGCGCTACGCCCCGCTATCGCTAATTTTGACATGATTATAGCATAGAGCATTTTAAAGAACAATAGGTTTGGAAATGGATGCTATTGAAGCGGTTATTTTGGTCAGGCTGGCCATGAAGGAAAAACCAGAAACTTCTTTTCGCGGTTTTGTCTTAAGTGAACTGGAATACCAGGACAGTATTTTCGAGTGCGACGGCTGCCTCAATATATGCGAAATTATCAACCTTTTACTGGATGGAGCATTGCTGGGTTATTTTTTTAGGTTTTCAAGGGAGAGTAATGCAGGATATTTTGCATTTATTGCAGAATGTAAGAGCAGGGTTCACTGTCAAAAAAATATTGTTTAGTTTATGATTTTTCAAATATTGCCTTTGTAGTACTTATAAGGTAAAATAATATGGAAACAGAATTATTGGGAAAGACCTGTAAAGGTGGTGGTAAATGTAAAAACGAGGGAAGTAGAGAGAACCACCGGTAAAAAAGATTAAAAAAACTAAGGGGGTATTGTAGTAATGAAGAGATTTTTAGTATTGTTGATCGTCCCGGTTTTACTTTTGGGCTTGCTGTTTGCCGGTTGTGAGCCGGTTGAAGAAGAACCAGAAGAAGAGCCGGAAGAGTCAGAAGAGTCGGAAGAGCCGGAAGAGTCGGAAGAACCGGTTGAACAGGAAATAGCGATAGCCATAGGAGCAGAGCCGGAAAGTCTTGATCCACTGAAGATGACTTCAGCTCCTGCCGCTACTGTTTCCGAACACATGGCAGAAAATCTTATTTACCTGAACGAGGACGGGGAATTAGAACCCGCCCTGGCCACAAACTGGGAAGCAGAAGAAGATGGGGAGTCTTACTTGATCGAGCTGCGAGAAGGGGTTACTTTTCACGATGGTGAACCTTTCAATGCCGAGGCGGTAAAGTACAATCTTGACCGATTCATGGGCAAAGGTGAATTCGAGGGAGAAGAAACAGCTGTATTTGAATTTCTCCTTGGCGAAGTAGACGAGGTGGAAGTGGTTGATGATTACACTATTCGTATCCACATGGAAGAGCGATTTGCACCACTAATTACCCATCTATCACACTCCTTTATTGCCATGCACAGTCCGGCCTCGATAGAAGCGCTGGATGAAGGAGAAGATATTCAGGCTCCCGTGGGCACCGGTCCGTTCACCTATGCCGGTTGGGATCGCGGGGAGCAGATAGCCATGGAAAGGAACGAAGATTACTGGGGCGATGCTCCGGAGCTTGAGCAAGTAACCTTTAAGTTTGTCCCCGAAGGCAGTTCCCGGGTAATAATGATTGAAACTGGCGAAGTAGATGCGGTTATGGACATACCTTTTGCCGAGGTTGAACGGCTTGAAGGAGAAGAAGGAATCGAAATTGTATACGAAGAAAGTGTCCGCAATATTTACATTGGCTTCAATAATGAAAGCGAACTGTTTAAAGATAACAAGGAACTACGCCAGGCATTAAACTATGCTGTCGACAAGCAAGCTATTTGTGATACCATTTTTGCGGGAGCATATGAGCCTTCTAGTGCACCGATTGTACCGGCTGTCTTTGGGTACAACGAAGTTGGCCCTTACGAGTACGATCCGGATAGAGCCCAGGAGTTGATGGCTGAAGCCGGTTATGAAGACGGCTTTGAAATGGAGCTTTACCATCCGAGCGGCCGTTACCCGATGGATGAAACCGTGGCTGAAACAGTGCAGGGTATGCTGGCAGAAGTAGGGATTGAGGCCAACCTGACTACCTATGACTGGGGCACTTACCTTGAAGTGATTAACCAGGAAGACCCTGCTGATGCTGAGCACGATGCCTTTATGCTCGGCTGGGGCACTGTTACCTGGGATGCTGATTATGGGCTTTATTCCTTACTGCATTCCGGAGAGTGGCCCCCGGCAAGTAACCGGACCTACTATGCAAATGAAGAAGTAGACGCCCTGCTGGAAGATGCTAGAAAAGAAATGGATCCTGATGTGCGTGAAGAATTGTATGCAGATGCGATTGAAATAATCTGGGATGACGCACCGTGGATTTTCCTTTATGACCAGGTCCAGGTTAATGCCGAGACTGACCGGGTTGAAGGGTTAATCCACCATCCCCTGGAAAACATTTCAGCCTGGGATGCTTACGTAGTAGAATAAAAAAGCTGTATATTTGCTAACGCCGGCAGTTTGAATGCCGGTTTAGCTGTTAACTGGTTAGTCGAGAAGGGGCAGGGTGAAAGGTAAGAGTTAATTTTCCAATTGCCCTGTCCCTTAATATTTAATGGTTCTAATTGGAATTTTACTTCGACTGTATTTATCTATTTATTTATTTTTAAATATGTTTTATAATTATTGAAGTTAAGCTTCTGTTTGAATATATTTTGGGGGTTAACTATAAGTGTATAGTTACATAGTCAGGAGACTTTTACTTGCTGTTCCCGTTCTGATCGGGGTTTCTATTCTTGTCTTTTCCATTGTCCGTTTTATACCGGGCGATCCGGCCCGGATTATAGCAGGGGTTCATGCCAGTGAATCTTACGTGGAAAGAGTTCGATCGGAACTTCTCTTAGATCAGCCAGTGCATATACAGTATTATGCTTATATGAGCAATGTTCTCCAGGGAGATATGGGGAGATCTGCCTATACCCGCAGGCCAGTGGCAGTGGAACTGTATGAGCGCTTTCCCAATACCCTGATCTTAACCGTGGCAGCAATGGGCATAGCTACCATCTTTGGTATGAGTGCCGGCATTATTTCTGCTACCAGGCGCTATTCCTTATTTGACAATTTCACCATGCTATTTGCCCTGGCCGGCATTGCGATTCCTGTATTTTGGCTGGGATTGATGCTGCAGCTCTTGTTTTCGGTTTACCTCGGCTGGCTGCCATCGAGCGGTATGGGTACCTGGTGGCATTTGATCTTACCGGCGATGACTCTTGGGCTGGCTACGACTGCCCTGATTGCCCGGATTACTCGCTCAAGTATGCTTGATGTATTAGGCCAGGATTACATTAGTACAGCCCGTTCAAAAGGTTTGGTCGAGCGGGTGGTTATCTACAAGCATGCCCTGAAAAATGCGCTGATTCCCGTGGTTACGGTGATGGGTTTGCAGTTTGGGATTTTGCTTGGCGGCGCTGTTTTGACTGAATCTGTTTTTTCCTGGCCGGGGGTCGGCCGCCTCCTGGTTGATTCGATCCTCACCCGTGATTATCCGGTAGTGCAGGGCGCCGTCCTTGTTCTGGCGTTATTTTTTGTCTTGATTAACCTGGTTGTAGATATTATCTACGCCCTGCTCGATCCCCGGATCACTTATGGTTCGCAAGAGGGGGACTGATTTTGAATAAAGAAAAATTAGATCAAATAAGCCTGGTTGATACTCCGAAAAGTGATTCGGAAATGCGCCAGGTATGGCGGCATTTGCGAAAAAACCGCATGGCCATGATTGGTCTGGCGATACTTTTTATATTCATGATCTCTTCCATATTTGCCCCATTTATTACACCGCATGATCCAATTAAGCTCGATCTGATCAATGCTATAGAGGTTCCCAACAGTGAGAACCTGATGGGCACTGACTGGCAGGGGCGGGATGTTTTTACCCGAATTCTCTACGGGGGCAGGATTTCCCTGGCCATCGGTTTTATTACTGTAATTATCGGCCTGGCAGTGGGTATTCCGGTGGGCACTCTATCCGGTTATTTCGGAGGCAAGTTCGATTTGTTTGTTCAGCGTCTTATTGACATCATGCTTGCTTTCCCCGGGATCCTCTTAGCTATAGTGGTGGTAGCAGTGCTGGGTGTCGGGGTGGAACAGGTGATGATTGCGGTAGGTATTTCCACGATACCGATATATACCCGTTTGGTGCGGGGATCAGTCCTTTCTGTTAAAGAAGAGGGATATGTAACCGCTGCCAAATCACTCGGGATTGGCGATGCCAGGATCATTCTGCGTCACATTTTGCCCAACTGCCTGGGTCCGATTATTGTAATGTCCACATTTAGGATTGCCACCTCTATTCTTTGGGCAGCGGGTCTTGGCTTTTTGGGATTGGGAGCGCAGCCACCGGATCCCGAATGGGGAGCCATGTTAAGCAATGGCAGGGAATATATGCGCGCGGCTCCTTTCCTTACCACTTTTCCCGGTTTGGCAATATTTCTGATGGTATTAGGGTTTAACCTTTTAGGCGATGGTTTACGGGACGCATTAGATCCTCGCTCACGTAGATACGGATAAGTAGTGTATCAGTAATTGTTTTAACTTATAAACTTTTGAACAGGCTAATTTATTTAAAGGAAGGTAACTAAATGGACGAGCTTTTACGGGTGGAGAATTTACAAACTACTTTTTATACCGATGAAGCAGTGATCAAAGCTGTCGATGGAATATCATTCAATGTTAAACCAGGTGAAGTAGTCGGATTGGTTGGCGAATCGGGCTGCGGCAAAAGCGTAGCCTCTTTAAGTATCATGAGGTTGATTTACTATCCTCCCGGAAAAATAGAGGGAGGCAGGGTTTTATTAAACGATCGCAATTTGCTGGCTCTCAGTGAAAGGGAAATGCGCAGTGTCAGGGGCAACGAAATTGCCATGATCTTTCAGGAGCCAATGACCTCGCTAAACCCGGTTTACAAAATAGGTGACCAGGTCAGTGAGGCTATCCGCCTCCACCAGGGGCTTGAAAAGTCTGCCGCCTGGGAAGAAGCCGGGAGGATGTTGGAGCTGGTCGGTATCCCCAGGCCAAAAGAAATTCTTGATAACTACCCTCACCAGTTAAGCGGCGGTATGCGGCAGCGGGCGATGATCGCGATGGCCCTTTCCTGCAATCCAAAGCTTTTAATTGCCGACGAACCGACCACTGCCCTGGATGTTACTATCCAGGCCCAGATTTTAGAATTGATGCGAGATTTAAAAGAAAAAATAAACACGGCCATTATTTTTATTACCCACGACCTGGGGGTAATTGCCGAAATGGCCCAGTACGTAGTGGTCATGTATACCGGCAAGATTGTCGAAAAAGCGGATGTGGAAACGCTTTTCAACAATCCCCTGCATCCTTACACTGCCGGTTTAATTGATTCAAAACCGAAGCTTGAAGAAGAAAAAGAAATTTTGGACTTTATCCCGGGTAACGTTCCCAATCCCATGGCTATGCCTGAAGGCTGCGCTTTTCATCCACGCTGTAAAGAAGTGATGGATATCTGTCAACGGGAGGCACCTGAACTAATTGAAGAAACCCCGGGGCACCAGGTCAGGTGTTGGCTTTACCAGAAACAGGAAGCAAAAGGGGTGAAATAAATGGCAACCCCTCAACAAATACTCGCAGTAGAGGGCTTAAAAAAATATTTCCCGATCAGGGCCGGGGTATTCTCCCGGGTAACCGGACATGTAAAGGCGGTAGACGGTATTGATTTTAATGTTAAATCGGGGGAAGCTTACGGACTGGTTGGAGAATCCGGTTGCGGTAAATCCACGGCCGGGATGACTATCTTAAGGCTGCTTGAGCCTACAGGCGGAAAAGTATTATTTAAAGATAAAGACTTAAATTCTATGGGTAAAGATGAACTGCGAAAATTGCGCAGGGAAATGCAGATTATATATCAAGACCCCTACAGTTCCTTAAATCCCAGGATGAGCGTGGGAGAAGCAATTGGCGAACCGCTGGAAGTGCACGGGATTGCCAGCGGCAAAGAAAGAAGAGATCGGGTGGTTACCGTCCTGAAAGAGTGCGGCCTTGATGAGTACCAATTTAGACGTTATCCGCATGAATTTTCCGGGGGGCAGCGGCAGCGCATTGGCGTTGCCAGGGCCCTGGTCATGGAGCCAGAATTTATCGTTGCCGATGAGCCGGTTTCTGCTCTTGATGTTTCGATTCAATCACAAATTATCAACCTGCTTGAAAGGTTGCAGGAAAAATATGGCCTCACCTTTCTATTTATCTCCCATGATTTAAGCGTGGTCAAGCATATTTCCGATCGGGTCGGGGTGATGTACTTAGGGCGTATCGTCGAAGATGCCCCTAAAGGGGAACTATACAGTTCACCGCTGCATCCTTATTCCCAGGCTCTTTTGTCTGCCGTGCCCACCATGCAGCCTAAAGTGAAAAAAGACAGGATCATCTTAAAAGGTGATGTTCCCAGTCCCGCAAACCCACCGCCGGGCTGCCCCTTTCATCCTCGCTGTCCCTGGGCTGAAGAAATTTGTTCTCAGGAAGTGCCTGCGTTAAGAAAGGTCGGCACTGACCATTATGTTTCCTGTCACCTCGTCAAAGAAAAGACTTAAGCGTAACTTTTGGGCTTCCCCGAAGGTTTAAGTTAAATGAAAGTGACCTTTGCGCATATGGGCACACTTACCCTGATTATAGAACTGCTGGCGGAAGAGTTGGGCCATGGCGATTATGGCTCCGGCAAAAGCAGATCCGCAATTCGAGTCGGCTGGTAAAGAGCTCCGTGGCTTAATGGAAAAAGTAAAGGTTGATGAAAGTAAAAAGCCCTTAAAACATGATGGAACAGCGGCGCTCAGGTAATGTAAAAACCGAGGCCAACCTTGCTTAAACACCCCTGTTATTGATATTGACCTGTTTAAAGATGACAGAGTGCTTTCTCACTGCAAATGGAGTGAAATCTTAATTTGCTGCTTAAAATAGGCCCGATTAATGTTTCTCCCGGACTGGCCTTAGCTCCAATGGCAGGTATCAGCGATCACCCCTTTCGAATCCTGGCCAGACAACAAGGCTGCCCTTTGGTTTATTCGGAAATGATCAGCGCCAGGGGGCTCTACTACAACCCCGGCCGGCAGCGCTATTTACTGCATTTTACTGAAGAAGAAAGACCGATCGGTTTTCAGCTCTTTGGCTCCGAACCTCAGGTAATGGCCGAAGCGGCACGTAAGCTTGAAGAGGTAGGCCCGGACTGCATTGATCTCAACCTTGGTTGTCCCACCCCGAAAGTGATTCGCAACGGGGACGGCGGCGCCCTGATGCGCGATCCTGAGCTGGCCTGGGAAATTTTTAAAGCGGTGGCCGGTGCCGTTAAGTGCCCGGTAACCGTGAAAATGCGCAAAGGCTGGGACGAGCAAGCGGCAACTGTACTGGAGATTGCCGCCAGGGCTGAAGAAGCAGGGTTGCAGGCAATTACTGTGCACGGGCGCACAGTAAAACAGGGTTACAGTGGCCTGGCGGACTGGGGTATAATTCGCCAGGTAAAAGAAACTGTTGCAATTCCGGTTATTGGCAATGGCGATGTTGACTCCGCGGATGCTGCAGAGGCGATGTTTTCATATTGTAACTGTGACGGGATTATGATTGGCCGGGCGGCCAGGGGCAATCCCTGGATTTTTAAGGCAGTAAGGGCCAGGCTTGAAGGGGAAAGCGCGCCAAAAAAACCTTCTAGAGCCGAAGTGACGGAAATGGCCTGTCAACATTTGAATCTGCTTATTAATTTAAAAGGGGAAACAGCAGCTGTTAGAGAAATGCGCACCCATGCTTCATGGTATATTAAAAGTTTTCCGGGAGCCGCGATGGCAAGAAAGAAGCTGGTGCAGGCAAAAACAAAAATGGAAATGGTAAATATACTGCGGGAATATTCCCTTTATCTCCGTTCCGCCGAACAAGAAGATAATAAATAATTAATTTTATTGTCATTTTTAATCTCGAAGCTTGTTGCTACTTAATTGCTTTAATAGTAAAATGACAATGGGCACATCTTTGTGCACAACCATGTTGAGGGACATTTTGTGATGAAAGAACGTACTTTTAGGATTGGTGAAAAAATAATCAGTCTGGACAAGGCTGCTCACCTGATTGAAAGAGCTATGGAGCTGCGGGAACAGGGTTTTTCTCAACAGGAAGCAGCCAGGCGGCTCAATCTCGACCGCAGTTTTATATCAAGGATTGAAGCTAGCGGTGAAATACGCAAAGGCAGCAAGGTTGCGGTGATTGGTTTCCCCCTGTCTAATGCTGCCGAACTTGCCGATCTCTGTCATTCTTACGGACTTGATTATTTTTTATTGCTTGACAATCGGCAGCGCTGGGATCTGGTCAAGGACCGCCAGGCGCTTGATTTTTTTAACCATATTTTTGAAATGATTGCCCGCCTGCGTGAATTCGATACCCTGGTGATGATCTCTTCTGAAAAATGGTATCACCTGGCAGAAGTCCTGCTTGATCTTCAAATCATTTATATTGACCTTGGACCGACGCCGATTCAAGAAGATCGCTATTTTGACCCGAAACAATTAAGGGAAACCTTAGAAATGGTCCTGGAAAAAAAGCGAAAGGAGAACCGGCAAATTGAAACACATAGTGGGAATTAGCCTCGGCTCTTCAAAAAGAAACCATGTGGTTACAGTTGAACTTAAAAATGAACAATATAAAATAGAGCGCATCGGCACTGATGGCGATATGAATAAAATGATCGAAATAATCAAGGAACTCGACGGTAAAGTTGATGCGTTTGGCCTGGGCGGCATGGACCTTTATATTTATGCCGTTGATCGCCGCTATGAATTTCGGGATGCCCGGCGGATTTCCCGGGCGGCGGAAAAAACCCCGATTGTTGATGGTTCCGGGTTGAAGAATACCCTGGAGCGCCGATCTATTGAGCAGCTAAATGAGGAAACCGCTATATTCAAGGAACCCAAAAAAGTTTTATTAATGTCGGCCATGGATCGCCTCGGCATGGCTCAGGCTTTTGAAAAAGCAGGCTGTAAAATGATCTACGGAGATTTGCTTTATGTGCTGGGCCTGCCTATTCCGCTTTATTCTTTGAAAACCCTGGCAGCGATAGCAAGGGTGCTGGCCCCCCTGGTCGGGCAGCTACCCTTTTCCATGGTTTATCCCACCGGCAGCAAACAGGTGTCCAGCAAGTCGCGCTATCCCCGTTATTTTCATGAAAGTGATATAATTGCCGGTGATTTTCACTTTATCCATCGCTACATGCCGGAAGAGCTGCCCGGAAAGATCATTGTAACCAATACGGTGACTAAAGACGATGTTGAATTTTTGCGAGAGCGGGGCCTTAAAACCCTGATTACCACTACTCCGGAAATGGAAGGGCGTTCTTTTGGCACTAATGTTATGGAAGCCCTGCTTGTCTGCATGGGCGAAGGCAGGCAAGAATTGAGTGAAGCACACTATTATCAGCTGTTAGAAGAAATTGCTCTAAAGCCAAGGGTGCTTGAGCTTTGATCAATTAGACCGGTAATTACCTTAAATCGTGCGGCCGGTACCCGGAAGAAAAATAAAATATTAAATATATTAGAAAAACTTTTCAACGGCGCTTTTTATTTCTTGACAACCCGGGAAGGACACCTTATAATATAGCAAAAATTAAAGGCAATCAGGCAAGCAAGTGTCGGGGTAATCCTTGACACTCTCTTTATTGGCTTCGTTAGCAGTCCGGAGCTGCATTTTATTTTTGTGCGAAAAATGATTTGACCACACGAATGGTAAGATTATTATATTCTAAGAACGGGCAAGATAATTTTGCCAGCCAAGGAGGCAGGAATAAGTGGAAGAAATGGAAAACATGGAGAATAATGAAGAATTGCTATTAACCAAGGATGGTATGGAAAAACTGGAAAACGAATTAAAACACCTAAAATCGGTTAAACGCAAAGAAGTGGCCGATCGGATCAGGGAAGCTATTTCCTACGGAGATATAACCGACAATGCCGAATATGAAGACGCGAAAAATGAACAGGCCTTTATCGAGGGCAGGATAATCACCCTGGAAAAAATGCTGCGCCGGGCTCGTTTGCTGGAAAAAAGTGGGGATGATCACCAGGTTGAGCTCGGCTCGACTGTAAAATTAAGAGACTTAAATACTGATAAAGAGCACGAATACACCATTGTAAGCACTGCTGAAGCTGATCCCAGTGAAAAAAAGATTTCCAATGAATCACCGGTAGGCAAAGCAATTCTTGGTCTTTATATCGGCGACGAAGTAGAGGTTAAAGTACCCGCCGGCACAATAAAGTATAAAATTGAATCAGTGCGCTAATAATAATATTCAGCAATAGACGGGGGTTTTGTCAATGGAAACGGAACAGGACTTTAATGAGTTAATGTTTGTCAGGTATCGTAAGCTCGAGGAACTTAAAAAAAGGGGAATTGAACCCTTTGGCTATAAGTTTGAAACAGACCATTATTCTACCGAGATAATCAATAATTTTGCAGCTCTTGAAGGAAAAAAGGTGACTGTTGCCGGTAGATTGACCAGTATTAGGTCCCATGGTAAAGCTACATTCGCCCATTTGCAAGACTATCAAGGACAGATCCAGATTTACTTGCGGCTTGATCAACTCGGCCAGGAAAAATACGAAACCTTTGAATTGGTGGATATTGGTGATTTTGTCGGAGCTACCGGTGAAGTTTTTCGAACCCGCAAGGGGGAAGTTACGGTTAATCTAAGCGATTATACTTACCTGACCAAGGCTTTGCGGCCACTGCCTGAAAAATGGCACGGCTTAAAGGATGTTGATCTGCGTTACCGGCAGCGCTATGTTGATTTAATTGTTAACCAGGAAGTCAGGGATACCTTTATTAAACGCAGTCAAATCATCCAGGCTATGCGGGAGCTCCTCAATCAGTGGGGCTTTTTAGAAATGGAGACCCCGATCATGCAGACTATCGCCGGCGGGGCTTTGGCCAGGCCGTTTGTCACTTACCACAATACCCTGGGGATTAAACTGTATTTGCGTATTGCCACTGAACTGCATTTAAAAAGACTCCTGGTCGGCGGGCTGGATAAAGTATATGAAATTGGGCGCATTTTTAGAAATGAGGGGATTTCAACCACCCATAACCCGGAATTTACTTCCCTGGAAATATACCAGAACTATGCCGACTATGAGGATATGATGGCAATTACTGAAAACCTCTGCTATGAAATAGCAAAAAAAGTATTTGGTTCCCCGGTAATTACTTTTCAGGGCAAAGAAATTGACCTTACTCCACCGTGGCCACGGGAAACTATGATTGAAGTGGTCAAGAAATATTCCGGGGTAGACTTTTCGACCATAAATAGTGATGAGGAAGCTTTCCGGGCAGGCCGGGATGCCGGCCTTGATCTTGACCAGGGGCTTGCCTGGGGCGAAATCCTTTATATGTTCTTTGAGGAGTTTTGCGAAGAACAGCTGTTATCGCCCATATTTGTTACCGAATTTCCAATAGAAGTCTCCCCTCTGGCCAAAAAGCTTGAATCGGATCCGCGCTTAACTTTACGCTTTGAAGGCTTTATTGCCGGGTGGGAAATTGCCAACGCTTTTACAGAATTAAACGATCCCATCGATCAAAGAGAACGTTTTGAAAAGCAGCTGAGCAAAAGAGAAGCAGGGGATCATGAGGCCCACGTAATGGACGAAGAGTTTATAACTGCCCTGGAATACGGGATGCCGCCTGCAGGGGGGCTTGGTATCGGGATAGACCGCCTGGTCATGGTTTTTACCGATAATACCTCTATCCGTGATGTGATTTTATTTCCCACCTTGAAACCTAAAGGGGAAGAATAGTATAATATAAATCCAGGCTCGGAAGCTCTTAATAAACCACTTTAATTTTGTTAAAAAAAGCTTTACCGGGTTTTTTTGTGCCTTTAATTAGGATTTAAAAGGGTTTTTCTTAATTGGCAAACCCTAAAAAAAAATATTTGGATTTGCATTTTGAAAAAATCCTAAAAAGCAGGCAAATTATGTTTGACAAAGTAAGGGTGCCATGCTAATATTAAAAGGTCGTGCTTGAGGGTAACTGAAGAGTAAACTTCAAAGTTTGCGACCGCGTTCTTTGAAAACTGAACAGGGTAAGAGACAGGATTCACCTCCGAAGATTTTAAAGATAAAAAGGTGATTCCTTGTGATCAGTGTTTTTAAGGAAGCCGGGATAAATTAGGTGTTTTAAGTTTAGGTAAGCTATAAACTGGAGAGTTTGATCCTGGCTCAGGACGAACGCTGGCGGCGTGCTTAACACATGCAAGTCGAGCGAAGCATGCGGGTTAGCTTGCTAACCTG
>JAWODD010000060.1:0-42876 GCA_046483445.1 Bacillota bacterium
ATCATCCCAACAATATCAATTTTATTGTATCCGGGATGGGCGGCCACTATAACGGCTTCTACTTCCCGCAGCAAAGCCATGGCTTGTTTCAAGGTCATAGTTTCCCGAGGGACATAAGCTTCCCGGTTTCGGGTCAAATACAATGAAAATGCCTCATCAACAGTATGCACGTATTTTTTATTATAAAGCAGTCGGGCCAGGTGCATCCTGCCCGGGGCGGCACTTCCTGCTTCTTCTAAAACTTCATCAAAACTCACTTTAACTGACAGCTTTTTTAATTTATCAACCATTTTTTCCATCCCCCTGAACCTTTCGGTTTGGATCTCATTAAGAGCTTCACTTAATAACTCCAATTTGCGGGGATAATAACCGAGTATGTGGATCTCTTCATCCTCGTGCAATATACTGATTTCTACCCCAGTTACAAGTTCAACCCCGTGTTTTGAAGCGGCCTCTTCTGCTTCAGGCAATCCATCAATATTATCATGATCTGTCAGACCGACTGCGCCCAGATTAAAATCACCGGCCAATTTCATTAATTTTGTAGGACTGTACAATCCATCGGAAACATTGCTGTGCATGTGCAGATCCACTTTATCCATATTAAAAACGCCTGCCTGTTATTTAAATTATTTAGCAATATGGGCAAAAAAACACCCTCACCACAAAGGATTTGAGGGCGTTTCCACCATCTATACTGCAGACATAAACATACATCGATCGCTTCAGCGAGGCTCAATAATCAATTTTATTGCCGTGCGTTCCTCCCCGTCAATCTCGATGTCTGTAAAGGCTGGTATACAAATCAGATCAATACCACCGGGAGCAACAAACCCCCGTGCTATTGCCACCGCCTTAACCGCCTGGTTTAGCGCTCCCGCACCAATTGTTTGAATCTCTGCTCCTCCTCTTTCTCTAAGCACTCCTGCCAGGGCGCCAGCTACAGAATTGGGATTAGACTTTGCTGAGACTTTTAATACTTCCATTATGGGGTGTTCCTCCTTTGCGGATTTGCTGTAGTTATTCTTGCAATTTTTTAAAAATCCTGCCTGAATTATAAGAATAATTTGATTCGAATCGGTCAATCTACTGCAAAGATTCTATCTATTGAATCAGCTGTCCCACTCCTCTCATTTAAGTTAATTAGCACAGCATTAAAAACGGTTTTTCCTGCATCGGAAACGTTTAACTTGCAAGGTAACCGGGTAAGAAACCTGTTTATTGGACCATCTTTATCAACCCCCAGGATTGCATCGTATAAGCCAACCATACCGACATCGGTTATATAAGCGGTTTTACCGGATAAAATGCGCTGGTCGGCGGTTTGCACATGGCTGTGTGTCCCGACTACAGCACTTACTCTGCCATTTAAATACCACCCCATAGCCTGTTTTTCCGAAGTTGCTTCAGCATGGAAATCGACAATAATTATCTCCACTTTTTCTCTTAATTGATTAATCACTTCATCGGCGATCCGAAAAGGGCAATCAACTTGTTCCATAAATACCCTGCCCAGTAAATTTAACACTGCCACTTTAAGTTTCTGCCCTTTGGTTTCAACCACGACAAACCCTCTGCCCGGAGTTGTGCCAGGCGGGTAATTAGCCGGCCTGATTAAAGTTTGCTCATTATCAATAAAATTGAAAATATCTTTCTGATCCCAAATATGATTACCGCCGGTAAGAAGATCTACTCCAGCCTGCTGGACTTCTTTAAATGATTTTTCGGTTAGTCCGGCTCCACCGGCAGCATTTTCAGCATTGGCAATTACTAAATCGATATTGTGCTCTGCCCGAAAATCCGCCAGATATTTCTTCAAGTATTTTCTCCCGGGCTTTCCCACAATATCGCCTATTAATAAAAGGCGCATTTCAACAGCTCCAGCAAGATTAAAAGCACTAATTAAATAATATCTGTAAAAAAAAGCTTTAACAATGTAAAGATTCAATATTTATATATTCTTTTTTAAAGTGATATTTTCCTGCCAGAAACAAAAAAAGGTGCCATTTTAGCACCTTTTCCATCATGCACCCTTTTAAAACTTTTCCTGGTAATTTGCTTAATTTAAAGCTGGCAGCTTTTTTTTATGCCTTTACCACCTGGAAATATGGTATTATTTAGCGTAATCTACCGCCCTGGTTTCCCTAATTACAGTTACTTTAATCTGGCCTGGATATTCCAGTTCACTTTCCACTTTTTTTACAATATCCCTGGCCACTTTTACAGAATTATAGTCATCAATGCGTTCCGGTTTGACCATGATCCTGATTTCCCGACCAGCATGAATAGCATAAGCTTTTTCGACCCCGTCGAATGAATCAGCAATATTTTCCAAATTTTCCAGTCGTTTGATATAAGCCTCCAGAGTTTCGCGGCGGGCACCGGGACGCACGGCAGAAATGGCATCGGCAGATTGAATCAACACCGCTTCCAGGGTATTAAAATCGGTATCACCGTGATGTGCGGCAACAGCGTTAACTATAGCATTTGATTCTTTATATTTTTTAGCCAGGTCTGCACCAATCTGCACATGAGAGCCTTCGGTTTCATGATCAACGGCTTTACCGATATCATGCAGCAGGCCGGCCCGCTTGGATAAGTTTATATCAAGCCCCAGTTCGGCGGCCATAATTCCGGCCAAATGGGAAACCTCGATAGAGTGCTGCAGGACATTTTGTCCATAGCTGGTCCTGAAACGAAGTTTTCCTAAAAGTTGGATTACTTCGGGATGCAAACCGTGAACTTTAGTCTCAAAAGCAGCCCGTTCCCCCTCTTCCTTAATTTGGGCATCAACTTCTTTGCGGGTTTTCTCCACAATTTCTTCAATCCGGGCCGGGTGGATCCGTCCATCGCTGACCAGTTTTTCCAGGGCCAATCTGGCTATTTCCCTTCTGATGGGGTCAAATCCGGAAATAATTACCGCTTCCGGGGTATCATCAATAATCAAATCGATGCCGGTAAGGGTTTCAAGGGCCCTGATATTTCTACCTTCTCTCCCAATAATTCTCCCCTTCATTTCATCGTTCGGTAAGTTTACAACCGAAACTGTGGACTCTGAAACATGATCGGCCGCACAGCGTTGTATAGCAAGGGTCACAATTTCCCTGGCTTTCTTTTCGCCTTCAGCTCTGGCTTGATTTTCAATCTCCTTGGCCATCATTGTCATATCATGCTCAATTTCTTCCCTTACATTTTGCAAGAGCAAATCCTTGGCCTCTTCGGAGGAAATCCCCGAAATTTTTTCCAGTTCAGCAAGCTGCTTCTGATAAAGTTGATCCAGCTTTTCCTGAGTTTCCTGGGTTTTTTCTTCCTTTTTTCGTAACTCTTCTTCTTTGCGTTCAGTGTTATTGAGTTTCCGATCAAGGCTCTCTTCTTTCTGAACCAGCCTTTTTTCAAGGCTCTGCAGTTCAGAACGCCTCTCCCTGGTTTCCTTGTCCAGTTCGCTTCTTAAACGATGGACCTCTTCTTTGGCTTCCAGTTCTTTTTCTCTTTTTATCGAATTGGCTTGTTGTTCGGCTTCATCGGTAATTTTCTTAGCCGCTGCTTCAGCAGATGATATCTTGGCTTCGGCGATCATCTTACGTATAAAATAACCACCACCGATGCCAATTAACAGGGCGGCGACAATTATCAATACCGTTTCCAGCATGGTGCTCACCTCCGTTTGATTGATTGTTGCCACGATTTAGTGCTTACTTAAAAATATAAGCTGTGTCCAGGACACAGCTTAAAAGAGAAAGGTCAGAAAAAGGTACACTTTACCCTTAACCGAAAAAGTTATACATTTTTTATTTATACACAGTGCCTTAAGGCACCTAAAACTTTCTCTTATTAATTATGAACTGAACACTTGACAAGGTAAACTTTTTCCTTCTACAATTCTACCTTGGATAAGATATTATGTCAAGACAAGTTTATTCAGAATGGTCGTACTCTTTAAGGGCAGTCACAATTAAACTGTCCTGGAATCCGCGTCTTTTCAAAAAAGAAGCCTCTTTTTTAAACCAGCGTTCATCGAAATCCTTGTTGTCCCGTCTGTTCAAGACCCTTTTATCAATAATCTCCTTTATCCTTGCCAAATCATCCTCAGGATTAAATAACTCTTCGATCACCTGATCAATCAGTTGATGATCAATTCCTTTCTGAGCGAGTTCGTAACGAACCCGCAGTAAACCGAAACCGCGCATTTTCCGGTATAAAACAAAATCCCTGGCAAAGTTCTCATCATTTATATATCCATATCTTTCCATTTCATTGATTACAGCTTCACTGATTTCTTCAGAAAAGCCTTTGCGCTCCATCAGGTATTCTGAGACTTCTTTACGGCTGTGCGCCCGGTAAGTTAAAAAACGCAGGACCATATTACGCGCTTTTTTCAAGGCCGCTTCTCTTTCCAAGCTTGTTCAGCTCCGCTATTATTGTTGTTTTTTCCCAGGGTTTTGTTTGTTATCTGACCCGCTGTGCTCTTTTGCATCTTCAGTCTTGTTCTCTGACATTGGCGAATTTGACAGTCCGGCCAGGTCACGGACTTTATCTTCTATCTCCTGTCTTACCTCCGGATTGTTCTGCAAATATTCCCTTACATTTTCCCGGCCCTGGCCAATTCGCTCTTCACCGTATGAATACCAGGCTCCGCTTTTTGTAAGAACCTTGTAATCAAGGCCCAGGTCAATCAAGGATCCTTCAGCGGAGATGCCTTTTCCGTAAAGAATATCAAATTCTGCAACTTTAAAAGGCGGGGCAACCTTGTTTTTGACCACCTTAATCTTAGTCCGATTACCAATTACCTGATCAGAACCAACTTTTAAGGATTCCACTCTTCTAACTTCCATCCGGATCGATGAATAAAACTTGAGGGCCCTTCCACCGGGAGTAACTTCCGGATTGCCAAACATAACCCCGACTTTTTCCCGGATCTGATTAATAAATACCGCACTGGTCTTGGACTTATTGATTACCCCGGACAATTTCCGCAGTGCCTGGGACATTAACCTGGCCTGCAGTCCAACATGGGCATCGCCCATTTCTCCTTCTATCTCGGCCCGCGGAACCAGGGCGGCAACCGAATCAACCACTAAGATATCAATTGCGCCACTGCGAATCAGTGCTTCAGCAATTTCCAGGGCCTGTTCTCCTGTATCAGGCTGGGAAACCAACAAGTCATCAAGGTTTACTCCAAGATTAGTAGCATACTGTGGATCAAGGGCATTTTCAGCATCAATAAATGCTGCGTAACCGCCATTTTTTTGTGCTTCAGCAATTATATGCAGGGCTACTGTAGTTTTACCCGAGGATTCCGGCCCATATATTTCGGTAACCCTTCCCCTGGGTACTCCGCCAACCCCAAGAGCGGAATCCACAGCCAAACAACCGGTCGGAATCACTGCCACATTGGCAATTGCATCCTGACCAAGTTTCATAATTGAGCCTTTGCCAAACTGTTTTTCAATTTGTAATAAGGTTGTTTCTAAAGCTTTTTCTTTTTCCAATTAGCCTTACCTCCTTAGGCAGGGTTAACCCCCGTTAATCATAAAATTCTGGTTAGCTGGATAATTTCCTGCATTTTTTTTGATCAGGAAAAAATATTTTTAAGACCTTTTAAAACCCTTCTAAACGCAATTTATTGCTGCTTCAATCTTTAAAGCCTGGACTGATGAAGCGGGGTATGGATAGCTCCCTGTGGGGTCAGCTGACTTTCAAATAAAACTACCTCTTCTATTTTAAATTTTGCAGTTTGAAAAGTTTTCTCCTGGTCTATAAATTGTTCAATTATATTTTTTGGGATCCGCTTCTTTATTCTGCCGATTGTTAAGTGAGGGGTAAATTCTCTTTTATCAGGGGCAAAGCCGTAGTCTTGCAGCGCCCGTTCAACCTTTTGAGCCAGTTTTATAACATTATCCTCCCCATCATTTAGTCCCAACCAGATTACCTTTGCCTTAGCCGGAGAAGGAAATATTCCTCCCCTGCCGTAAGAAACCTCAAAGCTTTCCAGGTCTAAAACAGCGTTATCCATTGCCTCTTTTACCTGCTCTACCTTTTGCGGTTCAGTATCGCCCAAGAATTTCAAAGTCAGGTGCATCCCGGCAGGTTTAACCCAGCGCACTCCGTCCAAATAACTTTTCAACTTATCTTGCAACGAAATGACCTCATCTTTTTGCTCTCCCGATAACTCAAGAGCAATAAATAACCTCAACCCTATTTCCCCCCTCGCTTATAATTAAGAAGCGATTTCCGCAGCATATTCAAAGCTGCCTGCGAAGCTCTTTCTTTAATGGCGGGCCTGCCGCCGCCTAAATTTAACTCTTTGTAACGGGATCCATGCTGATCGGCTAAAGCAATATAAACCAGGCCCACCGGCTTTCCTGTTCTATCACTGCCGGGACCGGCAATTCCGGTAACTGCCAGCCCAATTGTAGCCCCAAGAATTTTGCGAGCGTTTTCAGCCATCTGCAGGGTAGTCTTTTCACTAACTGCCCCTTCTTTATTTAAAAGCTCTTCATCAATATTTAAAATTGTCCTTTTAGCCGCTTCGGTATAAGTGGCCAGGCCTCCCTTGTAAAAATTGGAACTGCCCGGGATATCGGTAATCATACTTGACAAAAGGCCCCCGCTGCATGATTCGGCCACGGCTAAAGTGGCCCTCTGTTCGTTGATCAGTTCGGCTACTTTGCCGGCCAGGGTTTCGTCGTCACTGCCAAATATGCAATTGCCCAAAAGATCCCGCAGCTTTTTCTCAGCTATTTCAATGGTTTCGGCAGCTGTTTTTGGATCACCCTCCCCTTTCAGCTGCAGGTGAACTTCCAAACCCCGGGCTACGTAAGATAAAGGAGGCAAATCCCACTCGCCAAGGGATTTTATCTTTTCTTCCAGCCTCGACTCGCCAATTCCGGCACATTTTAAAGTTTTAAGCTTAGACACCTTACCCCGGTTATAATCATTAAGAAAAGGCTTTACCGCCTGATCATAAATTGCCTTCAACTCGTTGGGCGGGCCGGGAAGCATAACAATCAAACAACCTTTATGTTCAAGTATAGCCCCGGGTGCAGTCCCTGCCGGGTTGGGCAGAAGTTTGCTGCCTTTGACCAGTTTCGCCTGCTTGCGATTATTTTCAGGCATGGTAATTCCACGCTGCTTGAAAAAATGTTCAATTTGTTTCAGCCAGTATTGATCAAGGAACAATGGCAGATCAAGCACTGAGGCAACCGCCTCCCGGGTGAGATCATCGTCGGTTGGGCCCAACCCTCCGGTAATTATTACGATTTCACTTTTACCCAGGCCCCTTTTTAAAGCTTCTCCTATTGGGTCCCGGTCATCGGCAACCACAATAGCTTCCCTGACAATAATGCCATGCGACCAGAGCCGCCGGGATAAAAAACCGGCATTGGTGTTTTCAATTAATCCGGTTAAAATTTCATTGCCTACACAAATTAGATCTGCTTTCAAATCCAGTCACCCCTGCTTCCACGACTGAATGCGGTTCCTAATTTCTTCGCAATAAAGTTATATGCTGAAACAGCCCGAACTTTTACTTTTACCGGGGTTCCCGGGGCAAGCGGTTTTTTTGCACGAAAATAGGTTACCCCGTCCACTTCCGGGGCCTGATACTCGCTCTTACCGTAATACCACCCTGATTTACCTGGCAGCGGCCCTTCAACCAACACATTCAAATATTCGCCGATCCTTTTTTCGTTGGTCCTTCTGACCAAATGCTGCTGTTTGATCATTAATTGGCGGTAACGCCTGCGGCCAACTCTTTTTGAGACCTGCCTGGCATTATTTACGGCAGGCGTCGACTCCTGGGGCGAATGAATAAATGCCCCCAGGCTTTCAAAATAAAACTCTTCGATAAACCGGGACAGTTCTTCAAAATCGGCAACGGTTTCCCCGGGATAACCTACCATTACAGTTGTCCGCAGGGCCAATCCCGGTATCCTCCGGCGCAGTTTGAAAAAAAGCGCTTCCAGATCTTTTTTGTCATAATGACGGCCCATCTTTTTCAAGATGTGATCACTGCAGTGTTGAATGGGAACATCCAGGTAGTTGCAAACTCTTGGTTCACCGGCAACCAGTTCAATTAATTCATCATTAATGCGTGATGGATAGGTATACATTATCCGCAGACGAAAACCGGGCCTAACTGCCAGGATTTTTTTAATCAAACCGCACAAGTCCGGATATTCACCTCGCGCGTGGCCATAAGCGGTGGTATCCTGGGCAATGATATTGATTTCTTTAGCCCCACGGTCTGCCAGTTCAGCGGCTTCATTAACAATTTCTTCAGGATTGCGGCTGCGGTAAGGGCCCCTGATTAAAGGTATCAGGCAGTAATGACAGCGGTTATTACAGCCTTCGGCAATTTTAAGATTTGCGCTGTGTACCGGGCTGGTCAAAACCCGGGGGGCAAGTGAACAGTACTCTTTGGGGGCTTCCTGTTTAATTACCGGCCGCTCACCCTTGAAAAGATCATTTACGAATGTATCCAGGGAGGAGTAACTGTGGACACCGATAGCTCCATCAACAAAGGGCATCTCCCGGGTGATCTTGTCCCCGAATATTTCAACCAGGCAGCCTGCGGCCACAATTTTTGGCCGTTTTGCGGTTGAAAAATCTTTTTCTTCAACCAGCTCTAAAAGAGTATTAACCGATTCCTGCTGGGCCTCCTCAATGAAGCTGCAGGTATTGACTATAATTAAGTCGGCGCTTTTATAATCGTCGGTTAAAATAAAACCTTTTCCGGAAAGATAGCCGAGAATCTCTTCGGTGTCAATTCTATTTTTAGCGCATCCCAGTGATATGGCTGCCAATTTTAGCCCTCCCGGCCGGTATTTATCAGCACTGTTCATTTAATCACCATATTTATAACCTTTCACTGCTAACCATGATTAGAATAGAAATAAGCTAAGATTTAGCCTGTAAAGCTTAAACAGTTTAATCCGGTTCCTGGTTGAGCTCTTCACAGATCCGTTCCGCCTGTTCCTGGGTAACTAAAACCTCCCGGGGCTTGCTTCCTTCAAAGGGCCCCACAATTCCTCTTCTTTCCAAATCATCAATCAGGCGGGCTGCCCTGGTATAACCGATTCGGAACCGCCTCTGCAAAAGTGAAATAGAAGCCTGGCCGGTACGGACAATTACATCAACCGCTTCGGCAAATAAAGCGTCGGCTTCTTCTTCCTCAACTTCTTCAGGAGTTTCCAAAAATGTGTTGCTGTCATCTTCTTCAATCACCCCTTGTTCCTGAATGAAATCGGCAATATTTTTTACTTCATTTTCACTAACGAAAGCCCCCTGCACCCTAAAAGGCTTTACAGCTCCAACCGGATAGAAAAGCATATCGCCGCGGCCGAGCAGTTTTTCCGCACCCGCTGCATCCAGGATTGTCCGTGAATCAAACTGGGAAGATACATTAAAAGCAATCCTGGAAGTTATATTAGCTTTAATAATCCCGGTTAAAACATCGACGGAAGGTCTCTGGGTAGCCACAAGCAAGTGGATTCCCGCGGCCCTGGACATTTGCGAAAGCCGGGCGATGGCATCTTCAGTTTCTCCCGGTGAAACATGCATCAGGTCGGCTAATTCATCAATAACCACCACAATATAGGGCAGTTTCTCCATTTCCCGGTCTACCGCCGCCATTTCATTATAAGCGTTGATATCCCTGACCCCCAGCCGGGCGAAGAGATCATAACGCCTGCCCATTTCTTTAACCATATTGCGCAAAGCCAGTGATGCTTTGCGGGGCTCGGTCAGTACCGGCATCAGCAGATGGGGAATGCCGTTGTATACACTAAGTTCTACTACCTTGGGATCGATCATCATGAAGCGAAGCTGGTCAGGGCCCACTTTGTAAAGAATACTGACGATCAACGTATTTAAACACACACTTTTGCCTGCGCCGGTGGCCCCGGCTATTAACAGGTGGGGCATTTTGCTCAAATCGGCAATAACCGGCACCCCGGTTATATCTTTGCCTAAACCTACCGTCAATGGAGAAGTGCTGTTTTTAAAGGTGTTTTCTTCAAGAACCTCCCGCAGGTGCACCAGGGAAATTACATTGTTGGGAACTTCTATTCCCAGGGCGGCCTTGCCCGGTATCGGGGCCTCGATCCTCACCCTGGGGGCGGCCATATTCAAAGCCAGATCATCTGAAAGATTAATAATTTTGCTGACTTTAACTCCCGCTTCCGGCTGCACCTCAAAACGGGTCACCGTGGGCCCGGATTGAACGTGGGTCACTTTAGCCCTTACTCCAAAATTTTGGAGCGTGTTTTCCAGTTTTTTTGCCCTTTCCTTGCTGCTTTTCAAATGCTGTTGCCCGTTATCGCTGCCCGGCCTGGAAAGCAAGTCCAGCGGCGGGAAGATATAATCAGCGGGCGATTTGCCTTTCCGGGAAACCACCGAGGGCATTTCACCCTGCTGTTTTTCGGGATCTTGCACCTCTGATACGGTAATCTGTCTTTCACGTTGGTAACCGCCCCTATTAGACACTTCAGGTTGCCCGGTAGGACCCGGCCAGGATTGGACTGGTGCGGAAACCTCCCCGGGAAGCTGCGGCGGCTTTTTCGTTTCCACCGGTGGTTCTTCCGCCTTACCAGCCTTTAAATCGGCATTTTCTTTTTTATTAGCTTTAGCTTGCTCTATTTTCTGCCTGGACAAATTAGAAATTTGAGTAACAATACCCACCAGAGTTATGCCTATAATTTTCAGGTAGTGAAACAAAGACTTTACCACCCTAAACAGAAAGTTAAACAGGCTTTTCATTGAGACATCAAGGACCATTAAAATTGCAATCAGGCCTACGGCAAAAATAAGAATGCGGGAGCCGAGTTGGCCGAGTAAAAAATAATACGGGATAGCCAAAGCTGCACCGATAATTCCCCCCCCATCACCATTAAAGCCGATCATGAAACTTTCCATAACTACTCTGTCTGGAGGAAAAGTGGGGATCCGGGCAGTCATTACATTTAAATGAATCCAGGTCATGGCCAAAAGGAGAAGAATTAACAGTCCAATCAGGCGTAATTTTATATTGAAACGATCTTCAGGCAAAATCTTACGCAAACCGAATATCCCGATAAAAAAAGGCACGATTACAGCTACCTGGCCGGCAAGGGTTTGTAAACCTGTGCTGACAAAAAGGCCAATCCCCCCGGTTTGCTCGGGCTGAACCAGCCCCAGGTAACAAAATACGGCCAGGGCAATTAACAAAATGCCCTTGATTTGGGTTTTCATATCCTGGTTTGCTTTTTTCTTACGCTTCCTGCCCACGCGCGACAGTCCACCTTTGTTCCAATATTTTTAATGCATTATAAAACATCTGTTCGATTAAGTCAAAATATACTTAATTCCTAATCAAAACCGACTCACAGTTATAACTATGCACCATGTCCGTCCTCACCTATTTAAAAACGCTATTTTTTTACTTTAACGGAAAGGCTGCCTGAATCAGGCAGCCCGGCCTCTTCCATCTTAGTCTTAGTATTCTTTATACTTCGCCTGATTTAGCAGGAAAATTTATCATCCAGGGTATTTAAAATATCGACAATGCCTCCATATTCCAATTCTGAATAATGAAGCATTGCCGGACCGGAAAAGCCCTGTTCTCGCATATAAACAGCTTTCTGGGATACTTTATTCCTAACATAATCCCAGTAGGGATGATCAAAGCAATCAACCGGTTCAGTAAATTTGCCGTTATGAACACAAAAACCAACGGCGCTAACCACCGGCGGACCGTCAAAGTATGAAATGCTGCAACCCATTTTTGCCGGCATTAGCGGCCCGGTATGACTGCCGCGCATAAACCCGGCCACATAATGGCCGATACTGTACGGCGAAAGGATCTCGCCGGTCGCCGGAAAATCACCCTGGCAGCGCACCAACATCACCGGATCATCCTTGCCTGTATAAGTTCCGGCAATATTATGCAACCGGGTAGTACTTGCAACTGTTGCCTGGGCCCCGGTGGCCCGGGAATAGATCGCCTGGACCACAAAACGTTCATTATCCCGCAACAATGCGGCAATATCGTATGTATCTTCGGGAGTGTAGAGCTCGATAATTCTGTCTTCTTTGGTATGTCCAACATCAAGAATGACAAATTTAAAGCCCTGCTTGATTTCCGACGACAAAATTAATCCAGAACAGTGCATTGGATCGGTAAAACTCAAATATAACGGCAGGTTATAAGCCCCGGGATCCGTTTTGTCAGCAGTGAATAGCAAAAATGGTTCCGCTTTGCGTTCTTCAATTTCCATTTCAGCCACCGCCGGACCCAATCCTTTAACATTTCCGGAAAAAGCATCGGCAAGCAGGTCCTGGCCGGCGCCGTAAAGCCCCTGCTCTTTGGCTTTCTCTGTGCCGCAGATGAAAGCGTTCCAGGCCAGCTGGTGCAGTTCCTGGCATCCGGCTCCATGTTGATGAGCGAATAATATAGCCACATCATCGCCGGTACTGCCAATATAGTAATCTGTAATTAAATTGCCCAGCTCACTCTCAATACAATCCTTTACTGAATCTACCAGGGCCTGACTCGGTCTAATATGCCCGGCTATACTACCGATGTCTGCTTTAATTACACTTAATGTCGTCTTCATTAATATCCCTCCCATAAATTCTTTCAACATTTTCCTTTTAATAAATTCTATTGTACTAAACTAAAATCCTTCATTGTAGCCAGAAATTTAAAATCTTTGCCCAATAATTAAAATGCAAAAAAAGAAAACGCCCTGGTGGCGTTATTGAAAACCGGTAAAGACTTTTTATTTGTTTTTATGGTTATCATCAGGAACATCAATAATTATCGGCATAATCATTGGCCGCCGGCCGGTGTGATCATAAAAATAAGAGGAAGCGGCATCCCTGATTTTTGATTTAATTTTATTCCATTCCTGCAGCTCCTCATTATTAATCTTCTTCACTGTTTTCTTTAACGATTCCTTGGCGCCTTCAAGAAGATCGGTTGCTTCCCTCACATAGACAAAACCACGTGAAATGATTTCCGGACCAGCCAGCACCTTGTTCCTTTCCGGGTCAATTGCCAAAATAATAATAACAATGCCGTCGTCCGATAAAGTTTGGCGATCGCGAATCACGATTTCACCGACATCGCCGACTCCGAAACCGTCAACTAAAACCCGGCCGGCTGAAACCGAGCCGGCCATCTGTCCCCTGCCTCTGGAAAATTCCATCACATTACCGGGTTTGGTAAGAAATACTCTTTCTTCAGAAATACTTAGCTTTTGGGCAATTTTTGAACAGCTGGTCTGCTGCCTGAATTCACCGTGAACGGGAATAATATATTCCGGGCTGAGCATATTTAACATCATTTTTATTTCTTCTTCGCTGCCGTGACCGGAAACATGAACCCCGGAAACAGGTTGATAAATAACTTCGGCTTTAAGCTGATATAGATTATTAACTGTCCTGGCTACCAGCTTTTCGTTGCCGGGGATGGGATTGGCGGCAATAATTACGGTATCACCGGGATTGATCCTAACCTGGCGATGTTCGGACTGAGAAATTCTGGTTAAAGCCGACATTGGTTCTCCCTGGCTGCCGGTAGTGATCATTGCCACCATTTCAGGAGGCAAATCGCTTATTTTATCGGTATCAACTAAAACTCCCTTGGGGATTTTCAAGTACCCGAGTTTTGATGAAATATCTACCGAGTTTACCAGACTGCGCCCTACTACACAAACCTTGCGATTATGGTGGACTGCGGCATCAACCACCTGTTGAATACGATGTATATTGGAAGCAAAGGTAGCCAAAATAATTCGGCTTTGCGAAAGCCGAAAAATTTCATTGATACTTTCACCGACTTCTTTTTCCGATAAAGTATACCCCGGCCGGTCGGCATTTGTCGAATCAACAATTGCTGCAATAATTCCTTTCTTGCCCAATCCGGCAAGCTTATAATAATCGGTAATTTCACCGTCAACCGGAGTCTGATCAAATTTAAAATCGCTGGTATAGACTATAATCCCTTCCGGAGTTTCTACCGAGACTCCCACAGAATCCGGAATGCTGTGGTTGGTCCTGAAAAAATCAAGTTTGAAATTAGCAGACAGCTCCAAAGTTTTATCCGGGTGAATTTCATGCATTTCGGTTCCTTTAACCGGATTATCCAAAAACTTGGCTTCAAGCAAACCGAGAGTTAAACGCGTTCCGTAAATCGGCGCATTCAACTCTTCAATCATATACGGAAGAGCCCCGATATGGTCTTCGTGTCCATGGGTAAGCACTATTCCGAGGATATTAAGATCCTGTTCGAGCACGTATGAAGTATCGGGAATAACCACATCCACGCCCAACATAGCTTCATCCGGAAATTTAAGCCCTGCATCCATGATGATACATTCCTTGCCGTATTGAAGCAAAAACATATTTTTTCCAATTTCCCCCGCTCCTCCAAGGGGGATTAACTTTAATTTATTGCTTTTCTTGCCTTTTTTATGCTTTCTAGTCAATATATACCTCCATTTAAATTGCCATCTTGTTTACGTATTTCCAGTATGCCCAAAACCTCCACTATCCCTGGTAGTTGAAGTCAGTGCTTCTGTTTCGAATGGAACAGCGCGCGACACAGGACAAAGGACCATTTGAGCAATTCGGTCATGGCGCTTTACTGTAAAAGGCTTCTGACCCAGGTTGATTATGATAACCTGAATTTCCCCACGATAGTCGGAATCAATTGTACCGGGAGAGTTTAAAATGCCGATTCCTTTTTTGGCAGCAAGACCGCTACGGGGTCTAATCTGAAGTTCATAACCGTATGGAACTGCTACAAAAAGACCGGTGGGAATGAGGGCCACCTCACCTGGCAGGATCGTTTTGCAATGATCCACAGCGGCATAAAGATCCATCCCGGCGGCTCCTTCGGTCATATAGCATGGCAGCTTTATATCAGCTGCATGTTCCGCCTTTTTGATCGGCAGCCGCACAGGTTCTTGCTCCACTAACCGGTTTCTCCCTTCAGCTCTTAATTTCCAGTAAAATGAATAATCCCAATAATTATATTTAAACCGATGTGCGTAAATACCCACTTTTAATAAAAAATTTCTAGTAAAAGCAGTTAAAGTCAAATTTGAGACGTAAACAACCGGTAAAAAACCTTGTTAGCCAGGGTTTTTTACCTTTTTTAAAATTTCCTTTTATCAGGTCTGCCACCTTTTTTATCGCCGCCCCGCGGGGGCCTTCCGGAACCACCTTTTTTATCGTACGGTTTTTTTGAAGGTCCGCCGCCTTTAGGATTATTTGAACCTCCACCGGCGGGCTTTTTAAGCAGGGCTTTCCGGGATAGATCGATACGGCCCCGATCGTCGATACCAAGAACTTTTACTTCAACCTCATCACCAAGATTTAGGATATCTTCGGTTTTATCAACCCGGTCATGGTCAAGATGCGAAATATGGACCAGGCCTTCTTTGCCCGGCAATAACTCTACAAAAGCGCCATACTTTTCTACCCGGGTAACTTTACCGGTATATATTTCTCCGGGTTCGACTTCTTTGACCAGGGTTTCTACCATCTTCCTGGCCTTTTCCCCGTTATCGGGATCTACCGAAGCGATAAAGACTTTTCCTTCCGGATCTATATCGATATCTACACCGGTATCGGAAATAATCTTGTTGATCATTTTACCGCCTGGTCCAATGACATCGCGAATCTTATCTACAGGAATTTGCAGTTTAATCATTCGCGGCGCATTAGGTGAAAGTTCAGACCGCGGTTCACTAATTGCTTCTTCCATCTTGCCCAGGATAAATTTATAGCCGGCATCTGCCTGATTCAAAGCCTTTTCCAGGATTTCTCTGGAAATGCCGCCAATTTTAATATCCATCTGCAGGGCGGTAATCCCTTTTTCCGTCCCGGCAACCTTAAAGTCCATGTCGCCGAGGAAATCTTCCACGCCCTGGATATCAGAAAGAATAACCACGTCATCTTCTTCTTTAATCAGGCCCATGGCAATCCCGCCTACTGTTCTTTTAACCGGAATGCCGGTATCCATCATTGCCATTGAGGAAGAACAGACACTGCCCATTGAAGTGGAACCGTTAGATTCCAGCACCTCTGAAACCAGGCGAACTGTGTAAGGGAATTCATCTTCAGTAGGAACCACTGGTTCAAGGGCTCTTTCAGCGAGAGCGCCGTGCCCAATTTCCCTTCTTCCGGGGCCGCGCATAAAACCGGCTTCCCCTACGCTGTAGGGAGGGAAGTTATAATGATGCATAAAACGCTTTGATTCTTCCAGGCCGAGCCCATCCAGGATTTGCACATCACGCAATGCAGACAAAGTACAGATACTCAAGACCTGGGTTTGGCCGCGAGTGAAAATAGCTGATCCATGAGTGCGCGGCAATACGGAAGCCTCACATTCAATGGGACGAATTTCTTCCGGTTTGCGCCCGTCAGGACGTAAACTTTCATTAATCACTAAACTACGCAGCGTCCGTTTGAGAACATTTTCAAATACCTTGCTTAATTCGGCCTCATTATCAGGATACTCTTCTTCCGAGTAAACCTCCATATATTTTTCCAGGATCTCGTTTTTAAACTCAGCGATCCGGTCTTCCCGTTCCTGTTTATCTTTTATTTTAAACGCTTCCTTTATTCCCTCGCTAACTTCGGGTTCAACAGTTTCAACCATTTCCCGGGGTAGTTCCACTTCGGGAACCTCCATTTTTTCACAGCCCACATCTTCAACCATTTGTTCCTGTTGGGCAACAATCTCTTTAATGGTTTCATGCCCGGTCTCAATACATTTTAAAACATCTTCTTTGCTGATTTCCTGGGACCCGGCCTCCACCATCATCACTGCTTCTTTGGTACCGGCCAACATCAGGTGCAAATCGCTATTATTGAGTTGCTCCTGGGTGGGATTGACTACCGGTTCTCCATCAACCAGCCCTACAATCACCGCAGCGATCGGTCCGCCAAACGGTATCTTGGAAATTGACAGCGCAGCCGAGGCTCCAATTATTGAAAGCGGTTCCGGCGGACAATCCTGGTCCATTGAAAGCACAGTGCTGACGATATGGACCTGGTTGCGAAACCCCTTCGGAAAAAGTGGGCGCAGTGACCTATCGGTCAAACGGCAGCCAAGAATTGCCCTTTCAGTGGGACGGCCCTCTCTTTTTATAAATCCACCGGGAATTCTGCCGACAGCATACAACCGTTCTTCATAATCAACGGTTAATGGAAAAAAGTCAATCCCCTCACGCGGTTGATCGGAAACGGTTGCTGTAACCAAAACCACCGTGTCACCGTATTGCACAGTAACAGCTCCGCTGGCCTGTTTGGCCAGGCGACCTGTTTCCATGGTCATAGTTCTTCCTTGCAAATCCAGGGTATACGATTGCATCTCTTTATAAACTCCTCTCAGATACTCTTGTGATATAACCATAAACACGGGGGTGACCCCCCGTGTTTATTTGCCTTCTTACTTCCTCAGGCCGAGTTTGCCCAGTAGCTCCTGGTAACGTTCAGGATATTTGTCACGCAGGTAATTCAACAGGCCTCTTCTGCGGCCGACCATTTTCAACAAACCCCGCTGTGAGTGCACATCTTTCTTGTGAGTTTTTAAATGCTCGGTCAGGTAACTAATTCTTGCAGTTAAAAGGGCTATTTGCACTTCCGGTGAGCCGGTATCGCCCTCATGCATTTTAAACTGTTCAATAATTTCCTGCTTTCTCTCGTGATCCAACATTTATAATTCCTCCCTATAAGTAATCGCCGCATGCCAAGTATGGCGCCGGGAGTTCGCTATACCTAGCCCGCGGTTCTAACTATGGAAATTTTAGCATACTGCAACCTGCTTGTAAAGAAGAACTCTTTCCGTTTTTTTCCTGCCTGAGATCTTCAATTATATTTTTACCCATCTCGATATCTCTGCCGATTTGTTCTTTTAACTGTTCAGCAGATGTAAAGGTTTTGGTATCTCTCAGCTTTTCCAAAAAACATAGCCTGATTTCATGGTTATAAATAGTCCCGCTAAAATTTATAATATGGGTTTCCACGGCATTATCGTGGCGGGAAAACGTCGGTTGTGAACCGATATTGGTTACCCCGAAAAATGGTTCGCTGCCCAGATTTTCAACCGCGGTTAAATAAACTCCTTTTCCCGGCCATAAAAGACGAGGAGAAGCGGCAATATTCGCCGTCGGATAGACAATTTTTTTGCCAATCCCGTAACCTTTTATAACCTTGCCCTGCCTGAAAAAATAATAGTTTAGAAATTTAGCGGCCTCGCCGACTGCACCGGATAAAAGTAAAGACCTGATCTTGGAACTGCTCACATCTTTGCCCGCCAGGCGAAGCATCGGGATTACAGTGACCTCAAAGCCTAACTGTGCGCCCCAGTACTGCAAAGTTTCCGCTTTGCCGAAGCTTTGATTGCCGAAAGAATAGTTTTCGCCGATCGAAACACCTTGGATATTAAGCTTGTTCAAAAGAATTTGCTGGATAAATTGTTCGGGAGAAAGATTGGCCAGCTCTCTGCTAAAAGGTTCAATAATCAGATAATCAAGGCCTAATGTTGCCATAATTTCAGCCCGGTCAGCTATGTCTGTAAGCAGGCAAAGAGGTTGTTCCGGGCGCAGGGCTACCAGAGGGTGGGGATCAAAGACCAGGGCTGCGCTGTAGCCTTTGTTCTTTCTTGCTTTTTCCACGGCAGACTTTAATATCTCCTGATGTCCCCAATGCACCCCATCAAAATTACCCAGGGCCACATGTAGCGGTTTAATTTTTGCCGGCAGGCGGTTAATCCCATTGATTATCTGCATCTTCCGATCACCTTTCTATCTTTAAAGCCATCAAGGATGACTACTGCTTTAAGCAAACGTTAGTCCGAAAGAAACTTTAGGGTTTTCAATTTAATCCCGGAGTCTAATTGATCTAGCCGGGCCAGAGCTCTAAAATAGCCGTTTTGATCGTAAATTCTAACTGGAAGTTCAGCGCTTAATTTTTCCGGGGCCGCATCCCTGGATAGAACCACCGCCCGGCCGTTTTTTAAATAACTGATCTGGTCTTGAGCAAGGACCAACTCTGAAAACTGTCTTAAGGCAATATCCATGGGCATAACCACCCGGTTATATCGCCCGGCGGCTAACAGCTCTTTAATTTTAGTAAGGCTTAAAGCGTTATCGACATTCATCGGTCCCACAGCGGTCCTTTTTAGTGAATATAGATGTCCTCCGCAGCCGGCAGCTTTGCCGATGTCAACAGCAAGAGTTCGAATATAAGTACCCCTGGAACATTTCACTTCAATAAGCAGGTGCGGTTTTTGCCGGGGATTATATTCCAAAAGATCCAGTTGATAGATCCAGGCTGTACGGTCCTGTCGCGGCACATCCCGCCCCTGCCTGGTCCAGTGATAAAGCGGCTTCCCCCGGTACTTAACCGCAGAATAAGCTGGCGGCGTTTGTTTAATTTTCCCTACGAAAGTCCGCAAAATATCCTCTAGCTCATTTCGCTCATAAGCAGGAACCGAAAATTTTTCCAGTACTTCCCCGGTCCTATCTTCAGTATCGGTATTTTCACCCAAAGCTATACCGGCCCGGTAAGTTTTAGGCAGTTCCATAACATATTCGGCAACCCGGGTCGCTTTGCCCAGGCAAACCGGCAGTATTCCCGTCGCCATGGGGTCCAAAGTCCCACTGTGCCCGACTCTAACCCCGGGAAAAAGCTTGCGCGCCTCCTGGACTACCTGGTGGGAAGTGATATCTGCCGATTTATTGACTACCACAATGCCATTCAATACAATACTCCTTTAAACCGGTAATTCTTCTAAAATATCAATTGCTTGCTCAAGGACCTTTTGTTTTACAGTTTTATAATCCTCATACAGGCGACAACCTGCTGCCCGGGCATGACCGCCGCCGTTAAATCTGCCTGCAAGCTCACTGACATCAACAATTTTAGAGCGAAAACCAATTTTTACTTCCCTGCTGTTTTCCACATAAAACAAGATACCGAGCTCTACACCCTCGATATCCCTGGTATAGTTGACGATGCCTTCAAGTTCCCCCGGGCTTGCCCCGCAGCGCTCCCGTATATCTTTGCTCAAAGTGGCCAGGGCAATCTTACCGCTTTCATATATTTCCAGGCCGGCAAGGGCTTCTTTCAGCATCATATAGAAAGGCATCGACCGTTGATCAAATATTTTTTGAGACAGGGAACTTGCATTAATCCCGTATTCCAAAAGCGAGGCTACTACCCGGTGGGTGTCCGGAGTAGTATTTTCATACTTAAATGAACCAGTATCAGTGGAAATAGCAACGTATAAAGATTCAACAACATCTTTTGTAAGCGGAGCATTCAGCTCCTTTAATAATCCGTAGATTATCTCACCGGTTGCCGCTGCTTCGGATTCAATCAAGTTGTAAGTGCCAAATTTTTGATTGGTTACATGATGATCAATATTGATAACCTGTTTGCATTTTGTCACCGCTTCTTTAAAATAACTAAGCCTTTCCAGGTCGCTGCTGTCCAAGACCACTACAGTTATTTCCGGATTATCAATTAAAACATCCTGTAAAACCCGGTCTGCTCCCTGCAAAAATAGATATTTTTGCGGCACCTGATCCGGGGCAAACATGCTGACCTGTTTACCACAACTGCGCAGGCTCTCACCCGTTGCCAGCAATGAACCAATGCTGTCTCCGTCAGGCTGCATGTGGGAAATCAGGTAAAAAGACGGCTCTTCTTTTAATATCTCTATGATCTTATCTCTCTCTGTCACTGTAGTCATTGCTTTCTTCCCCTGGTTCCGGTTCTTCAGGTCTATCTTTTTCAGTTAACGACTCCTGATCAACTTCCGGATCTTCTCCCCGTTCTTCCTTCAAAGATCTGATTACACTTTCGATATACGCACCGTATTCAATGGAATTATCCAGGTGAAAATTAATTTCAGGCGTATACCTTAATCTTATGCGCCGTCCTATTTCAGTTCGGATAAACCCTGAGGCTCTCTCCAATGTTTGCATGGTTTCTTCTTTTTCATGCTCGGTCCCGTATATACTGATGTAAACCGAGGCATACCTTAAGTCTCTGGACAAACTGACATCGGTAACGCTGGTTATACTGGCTACCCGGGGATCTTTTATCTCAAGATTAATAATTCCCCCGATATCTTTTTTGATTTGTTCCGCAACCCGCCGCACTCTATTTTCCGACATGTCTAATACCCCCCAAAGGCGCAATATACGGCGAATGATTATATTGGTGCCTTAAATGCAGGTTAACGCTTTATTTCTTCCATGATGTATGCTTCAATAATATCACCTTCGCGGACATCATTGAACTTATCCAATAAGATCCCGCATTCATAACCGTTTGTAACTTCACGGACATCATCTTTAAACCGTTTTAAAGAAGCGATTGAATCTGGATCATGGACTACAGTACCGTCACGGATCACCCTGATCTCCGAATTCCTGGTCACTTTTCCTTCGGTAACATAACAACCGGCAATATTACCAAGCTTCGAAGCTTTAAATACCTGGCGCACTTCAACCTGTCCCTGCACCACTTCCTTGTATTCAGGCTTGAGCATGCCCGAAACTGCCGCCTTGATATCTTCGATTGCTTCGTAAATAATCCGGTAAAGTCTGATATCAACTTTGTTCTTTTCGGCGACTTTGCGGGCATTGCTGTCCGGCCTCACATTAAAGCCAATCACAATTGCGTTTGAAGCCGAGGCCAGCATGACATCCGATTCATTGATCCCGCCTACACCGGTATGGATGATTTTGATCTGCACTTCATCCAGGCTCAATTTGAAGAGTGCATCTTTCAATGCTTCCAGTGAACCCTGAACATCAGCTTTTATGATCAGGTTAAGATCCTTTACTTCCCCTTCCTGGATCTGCTTAAACAGGTCGTCCAGGGTTACCCGCTGATTCCGCCTGCTTGCTTCTTTTATTTTCTCGGAGCGTTTTTCCGCAACTTCCCGGGCTGCTCGTTCGCTGCTGACCACCTGGAAACTGTCTCCGGCCATGGGAACATCGTTAAGCCCAATAATTTCTACCGGGGTGGCTGGCCCGGCAGACTGCACCTTCTCTCCAAACTCATTACTCATTGCCCTTACTTTGCCGGCTATCGAACCGCAGATAATCGGCTCACCGACATGAAGGGTGCCGTCTTCAACCAGAACAGTGGCTACCGGACCGCGACCCCGGTCCAGGTTTGCCTCAATAACCGAGCCGCGAGCCGGGCGATCCGGACAGGCCTTTAATTCGGCAACTTCGGCTAGGAGCAGGACCATTTCCAAAAGCTCATCCAATCCTTCACCTTTAATAGCGCTGACCGGAACCACAATGGTATCGCCGCCCCATTCTTCTGGAACAAGTTCGTGTTCAGCAAGCTGTTGTTTAACCCGGTCCGGATTGGCATCAGGCTTGTCCATTTTGTTTACCGCCACTAAAACGGGAACATTTGCCGCCTTGGCATGATTTATCGCTTCCACTGTCTGGGGCATAACTCCGTCGTCAGCGGCGACAACCAGGATGGCAATATCTGTAACCTGCGCTCCCCGCGCACGCATAGCGGTAAATGCTTCGTGTCCGGGTGTATCTAAAAAGACAATCCTTTTATCATTAAAACTGACCTGGTAAGCGCCGATGTGCTGGGTAATACCGCCCACTTCACCGGAAATAACGTTTGCGCTCCTGATTACATCAAGCAGAAGGGTCTTCCCGTGATCAACATGGCCAAGCACAGTTACTACCGGTTTGCGCGGCACTTCCTCTTTTTGATCATCTTCTGCTTCATGCACGGCCAGTAATTCTTCTTCGTCACTGTCCTCTCTATATTCCACCTGAAAACCGTAATTTTCAGCCATAAGTTCAACGGTTTCTTTTTCCAGGGGTTGATTAACATTAGCCATAACGCCAATATCAAGCAATTGGGTGACTAACTGCGCGGGAGTTATATCAAGATGAGAGGCTAATTCAGCAACAGTTACTTGTCCTTCCAGGTGGATTTTCGGTTTTTCTTCTTTGGCCATAGCCGCTTTCTTTTCTTCCTGGATCATTTTGCGGGCTTTGCGGCTCAAAGGAGAATCTTCTTGGCCCTTTTTCTTCTCTTTTTCTTTCTTTTTTGTTTCGCTATCACTGTCTTTTTTTGTTTTGCTTTCTTGCTTTTCTTCCTGCTTTGCCGGCTCCTCTACTTTTTTGCCATCATCTTTACCGGTCAAAATAGCCATAACCCTTTGAGCTTCTTCTTCTGTTAGAGTGCTCATATGGTTATTAACCTTTATATCCATATTTTCCATTACTTCGATAAGCTTTTTGCTGGTAGTTCCCAGCTCTCTGGCCAGCTGATAAACTCTAATTTTGCTCACTTACAACACCTCCATAAAGTAAGCCCTCCCTATTGTAATCCTTCATTATTCATTTTTTTTAACATGGCCGATATATCGGCTATCAGTTCATTTGAAATCGCATGCCGCAGGTTTTTTTCTACCCGTTTGCCTTTAACAGCTTTCTGGAAACATTCCTCCCGGGGACAAATATAGGCCCCTCTTCCGGGTTTTTTACCGGTGGAATCAAGGACAACTTCTCCCTCCGGAGTCCTGACAATACGGATCAATTCTTTTTTAGGCAGTTTTTCCTGGCATCCAATGCAGATGCGCAGGGGTATTTTTTGTTTCTTTGCCATAAAAACGGCTCCTTTTTAATCATACACCCATTATCGGTTTCAGGAGTTCTCGTTTTCACCCTCCGTCTCACTTTCATTACTGTCCCCGGTTTCTATACGGTCCATAGCGGTCTCTTCGTCTTTAGCGGTTTGATCGGCTTCTTTACCGTTGCCCTCTGACGCTTCACCGGTATCTTCATTCGCCGACTGATAGACTTCATTTTCGCCGGCAGCAGCTAATCCTTCTCCGGTTTTTTGCCCTGTTTCTTCGCCGCTTGATTGATCAGAAACATCCGCTTCAGCTGTGTCAGCGGTTGATCCTGGTGAACCGGTTTCAGCGGCAGTTTCAACAGTCTCTTCTTCATTATCCCAATCCAGGTTTATTTCACTGCCCGCTGTCGCCTGTCCTTCACCTTCTTCTTCATGAAGCCCCATAGCTGTAAAGCTGTCTTCAGCATATTTGGTCTCACTGGAAATATCCACTTTCCAGCCGCTAATCTTTGCAGCCAGCCTTGCGTTCTGCCCTTCTTTACCAATAGCCAGGGAAAGCTGATTGTCGGGAACAATTACCAGTGCTGTTTTGTTTTCCCAATCGATCTGCACTGAAGATACTTTGGCCGGGCTCAATGAATTGGCGATATACTCTTCCGTCTCTTCGCTCCAACTGATGATATCGATTTTTTCACCCTTGAGCTCATTGCTAATCGCCTGGACCCTGCTGCCCTTGGTTCCAACACAGGACCCTACCGGATCAATGTCGGGGTTGTCCGATTTAACTGCCAGCTTTGAACGGTAGCCGGCTTCGCGAGCAACAGCCTTTATTTCCACAATGCCTTCGTATATTTCCGGTACCTCCATCTCGAATAACCTTTTCAGAAAACCGGTATGAGTGCGGGAAACAACAATCTGGGGGCCTTTGGTTGTTTTCTTTACATCCATGATATAAGTTTTTACCCTTTCGCCCTGCCGGTAGCGTTCATGGGGAATCTGTTCTTCCAGGGGCAAAATAGCTTCAGTTCTACCCAGGTCAATAATTACATTGCGCTGTTCAAAACGACGGACCAGGCCGGTTATTACTTCTTCCACCCGATCAGTGAAGTTTTCATAGATCAATTCTCGTTCAGCTTCTCTGATCCTTTGAATTACTACCTGCTTGGCAGTCTGAGCCGCAATTCGGCCAAATTCTTTAGGGGTAACTTCCATTTCTACAGTATCGCCAATCTGGCAGTGCGGTTCATAAACTTTTGCTTCATAAAGGGTCACTTCCTGGTTTTCAGATTCGACCTCTTCCACCACTTTTAACTGGGCAAAAACCTTGATTTCCCCGGTTTCCCGGTCAATCGTTACCCTCACCGGGGTTGAAGACTGGAAATTTCGTTTATATGCTGAAACGAGCGCAACTTCAAGAGCCTCGAAAAGTACTTCTTTGCTAATGCCTTTTTCTTTCTCTAGAGATTCAATCGCTGCAAATAAATCAGCATTCATTAGTTTTTACCTCCCTTCGTTTCCGCCTTTAGCCAATCTATCTTTTTCCGCTTTAGTGTACCAAAGATTGGCTTTTTCAATTTTATCGAGGGGTATTTCTGCCTCGAAGCCTTCTTCAAGCTTAACAAAAATAGAATCTTCACCTGTCTTTTTCAATTCTCCGCTAAACTTCTTTCTCCCATCAAGCGGTTCCGTGGTTTTAATTTTTACCTTCTTCCCTACAAAACGCTCAAAATGCTTTTTCTTGGTCAGGGGCCGTTCCAATCCCGGTGAAGATACTTCCAGGGTATAAGTATGGCTAATCGGATCCTGATAATCGAGCAAATCTGAAACCGCGTTACTGACAATTTCACATTGATCGATAGTAATGCCTCCTTCATGGTCAATATATAAATGAAGGTGGCCCTGCTTGCCGGGAACATACTCCAGCCGGATCAATTCAAATCCCCTGTTTTCCAACAGCGGTTCGATTAGCTCAATCAGTTTGTCTTTAATATCTTCCCTGCTCATAAAATCACCTGAAAAACCCCTTATTAAGATGAAAGAGTGGGAACCCCCACTCTTAAAAAAACCACCTCTTCGCCTTTAATAATATACCATTTATAAAGATTATGTGCAAGGCTAGAAATAACTCTGAATTTAATTGATTTAATTTTTATCACTGTCAAACCGGGTTACATATCTAATAATTTCCCAGTACATTTTCCCCCTGGCCAGAAATCCTTTCCAAAAACCCAGCTTTTCTTCCTTCATAACATGAGATAAATCCGGAAGCTGCACTACCGCCGCTTCAATTTCATTATCTTCGATATATTGATGCAGCCCTACTTCAATCCCAAAACGAGAAATATCCAGATTAGAAATTCTTTCCAAAAGTTCACGTTTCAAAGCTCGCTGTCCGGATAAAAAAGGAGCCATTTTCTGGGCTATGTCGGTAGCCATCCTTCCCTTTTCAAAAATTCCGATGGACATCGGGGCTTCCTCGTTTTTAACCGGTTGGAGCAAAGCTGCAATATGCTCGCCGCTCAGGCCGATCAAGTCGGCATCGAGAATTAGGATGATTTCCGAGTCGCATCTTTCAAGACCCGCCTTGATTGCCCCACCTTTTCCCCGGTTAACTAGAAGATCAATTACCTCAACTCCACCATAATCCAGGGCGACGTTTACTGTATCATCCTCCGAGCCGTCGCTTACTACAAGAATCCGATCAACATCAGGCGAGTTTTTCAGCGTAGTAATGACACTGCCAATTGTGTTTTCTTCATTGTAAGCCGGAATAATCGCTGCGACTTCCATTCTTAAATCCTCCTATTTTCCGCCTGCCTTTTCCTGCCGGGATTTTAGCAATTCAAGTTCTTCTTTTAACGCATCCAGCAGCTGCTCAAATTTAACAGTGCGAATCACTTCACCGTAACTGAACAAGAGCCCCTGTTTTTTCCCGGCAGTAACACCCAGGTCAGCTTCTCTTGCTTCACCGGGCCCGTTTACTGCACAGCCCATCACGGCAACTTTGACGGGCAAACTGTAATCTTTAATTATTTTTTCCACTTCGCCGGCAAGGCTTACCAGGTCAATTTCACAACGCCCGCAGGTCGGGCAGGAAATTAGCTCAGGCATAAAGTGCCTTAAGCCGAGAACCTGGAGAATATGACGGGCCACCCGCACTTCTTCCTCCGGGGGAGCGGTTAGTGAAACCCTCAAGGTGTCGCCAATTCCTTCTGCCAGTAAAGTCCCTATTCCTACTGCTCCTTTAATCAATCCCCTTTCATAAGGACCGGCTCCGGTAACTCCCAGGTGTAGAGGATACTTTTTTTCTTCTGCAAAAAGTCGGTAGGCTTTTATAGTCGTCACCACATCCGACGCTTTCAAGGAAACCACCAGATTGGTGAAGTTTTCCTGTTCAAGGACTTCCAGATAACCAAGAGCTGATTCTACCAGGGCGCCGGCGGTGGCCTTCCCGTGTTTTTTCAAAATATTTCTTTCCAGCGATCCGGCATTAACTCCAATCCTAATTGCCGCCTTCTCTTTCTCTGCCCGTCTGGCCAATTTCACCAGGTTTTCTTTGCCCCCGATATTGCCAGGGTTAATTCTGATTTTCGAAGCACCATTCTCCAGGGCTTCATGAGCCAGGTTGGCGTCAAAATGAATATCGGCAATCAGCGGCACCGGACTTTTCGCGGCAATTTTAGAAAAAGAGCGCACTGATTGATGGTCAGGCACTGCCAGGCGGATTAATTCGCAGCCGGCTTCAAAAAGACGGTTCACCTGATCCAGGGTTGCAGCTGTATCCGCAGTTTTTGTGTTGGTCATCGACTGAATTACCACCGGCGCGTCTCCACCAATGACTACACTGCCAACCCTGGCCTGTGAAGTAATCTTCCGCATGATCTTATCCATTAAATCCCTCTCAATTATAAAACTTTTGATCTACCTGCCAAACCGGGCTAAAAATATTGTTTTACCCGGTAGCGGAAAAGACACATGTTTTCAAGCAGCCTTAGATTTTACTGGCCAAATATAACCCGGCCTTGATTAGTTAGAAGGTGAAATTATAAACCTGATAATATCCTGGTAGGTAATCATTAAGATGAGCATAATCAAGACGGCAAACCCAATAAAGTGGACCAAACCTTCTTTTTCCGGTTCGATCGGGCGACCGCGGATTGCCTCCACTATCAAAAACACCAGCCTTCCACCGTCAAGGGCGGGCACAGGAAGCAGGTTGATAATTCCCAGGTTTATGCTGATCAAACCGGTCAACACAAGCAAGTTAGCAAAACCTACCTGGGCCACTTCACCAATGGTATGAACGATACCCACGGGACCGGCTACATCAAGCGGCGCATCACCGAAAAAAGCATCGTAAATAGCATAAATGAACATGCCAAATTGCTGAAAACTGCTTTGTAAAGAACTGATCAAACTAAATCGCTGCATCTGCGGACCGATGCCGATAATCCCTCTACCGGTTTCCGGTTCTGCCTCTGTCTCAATTTGATATTGATTAACTGTGCCGTCCCTTTCTACTGCCAGGGATATTTCTTCTTCGGGCTTTTCCGAGATCTTCGCCAGGACATTATCCCAGGCTTCAACCGGTTCACCTTCTATGGATCTAATCACATCCCCGGCTTTTAAACCGGCTTCTTCCGCTGGCGAATCTTCCACGATATAACCAAGCTGGGCACTGTCGCCTGGAACCCCTACCAGGAAGAAGAAGACTATAAAAAATACAATAACAGCCAGGATCAGGTTCATCACCGATCCGGCCAATAAAACTGAAGCCCTCACAGGAATTGACTGCTGCGGAAAGCTGCCTGGTTGATCGGCTTCTTCGGGATCTTCGCCCAGCATTTTGCAGAAACCGCCAAGGGGAACCGCCCGCAAGGAATAATTTATATTATTTCTGGTCCAGCCGATTAACCTGGGGCCAAACCCAATGGCCAATTCCAAAACTCTGACCCCGGTTGCCCGGGCTACAAAGTAATGGCCCAATTCGTGCGCCAGGATTAACAAACCGAAAACAAAAATGGCCGCAAGTAAAGTTTGCATAAAATATTCACCTTCCTCTAAAAATCCTCACTTTTAAAGCTTACCAATTACTGTTTCTGTATCACGGCGGCACCACCGGTCCGCCTCTAAAACATCGCTGATATCGGGAGTTTGCACCGGGTCATGCCTTGACATTACTCGCTCGATCACTACCGGAATGTCGGTAAATTTAATCCTGCCATCCATAAAATATTTGACGGCAACTTCATTGGCGCAGTTAAGCACAGCAGTCATCGTCCCGCCTTTACGCGCCGCCTGAAAGGCAAGATCCAGGCAGGGAAAATTATCCCGGTCCGGGCTGGCAAAGTCAAGGCTTTTTCCAAATGGATCATATTTTTCAAACCGGTTCGTTTCCCTTTTCGGATAAGTTAAAGCGTACTGGATTGGCAGACGCATATCCGGCATTCCCATCTGGGCAAGAATTGACCCGTCAATATATTCTACCATAGAATGTATAATACTTTGTCGGTGAATGACAACTTTTATTTGATCAAGGCTGAGTCCGAAAAGCCACATCGCTTCAATAACTTCCAGCCCCTTATTCATCATCGTGGCCGAGTCGATCGTGATCTTTCCCCCCATCTTCCAATTAGGGTGTTTCAAGGCATCTTGTGGTTTCACCGCCTGTAAATCTTCATTGTTCCAACCGTAAAACGGTCCGCCGGAAGCGGTAAGCAATATTCGAGAGACCTGTTCGGGCGGGGTATGGCCCAGGCACTGCCAAATCGCCGAGTGTTCGCTGTCAACCGGAAGAATTTTACCTTGCTCAAGAAGCCCGAGCCGTTTCAGGATCTCGCCTCCGACCACCAGGGATTCTTTATTGGCCAGGGCAATAGTTTTGCCCTCCTGAAGAGCTGTTACCAAAGGCTCAAAACCGCTGAAACCAACCTGGGCCATTACCACCAGGTCCGCTGAAGGCCAGGTAGCTGCGGTAAGCTGCCCTTTTCTTCCTGCTTCCACTTTGCATTCTACTCTGCTGGCCCGGTTAGAAAGCTTTTTTGCCGCTTCCCCGTCGCCTAAAACCGCAAGCTCAGGCTTGAACTTTTCCACCTGCTCACCAAGCAGGCGTTCATTTTTACCGGCGGTTAAAACTACCACTTCATACCCGGCACCCAGCTCTTCGATTACTTCCAGGGTTTGTCTGCCAATCGACCCGGTCGACCCGAGAACAGCAATTTTTTTTACCATAAATCCTCCAACTTTATTATGTATGCAGATATCTTAATTGCAAAAAATCACTTTTACCCGAAAAGTTCATCTAACTGCTCTATTAAAGCATATTAACCAGCATGAAAAAATAGTAAACAAAAGGGGCTGCCAGCATCAGGCTGTCAAAGCGATCTAAAACCCCGCCATGTCCGGGGATAATCCCGCCTGTATCCTTAACCTGCAGTTTTCTTTTCAAAGATGATTCCATCAAATCACCAAGTTGAGCAAATACAGTGATCCCTATCGCTAAAATAACGGCCAGGCCGGGGGTAATATTGACCAGGTCCGGGAAAAAAATTGAAATGGCTAAAAAAATTACCACTGCCCCACCTATGCCGGCTAAAGATCCTTCCACTGATTTTTGGGCACTTATCTGCGGGGCAAGTTCCCGAAAGCCCCATTTACTACCGATAAAATAAGCAAGCGTATCATTTATCCATACTCCCGCCAGAAGCATATAAGTATAGAGCGCGCCATCGGGCTGCTGGCGCAAAAGAAGGATGTAGCCACACAAACCGCCAATGTAAATAATACCCCAGAAAGCAAGAGAGGCATCGGTAATATTGACCTTTTCAATATTTAGTAATATGAATATGAATAAAAGAAATAAAGTAAATACAACCAGGGGCAAAAGAAAAACAAATTCCTGGAGGTACAAAACAACTGTAAACATGGATACCCCGAAATAACTGATTAAAACGGGAACGCTGTAACCTCCGGCTTTTAAGATTTTATTGTATTCATAGGCCCCCAGGTTAACGATAAGTAACAGAAGCAGGGCATACCAGGGTCCGCCTAAATGAACTGCCAGCAAAACTAAAGGAATTCCCACCAAAGCCGATAATATTCGCAATAAAAGCATTTTTAATCACCTTTTGTTATTAAACTTTACCAAAACGGCGTTTGCGGAGTTGGTAGTCATAAACAGCTTCTAAAAGATGAATTCTAGAAAAATCAGGCCAGTATACTTCTGAAAACCAAAGCTCGCTGTAGGCCAGCTGCCAGAGTAAAAAGTTGCTTATTCTTTTTTCACCGCTGGTTCGAATTAACAGATCGGGATCAGGTATGCCGGCGGTATCCAAAAAATCCGAAAAATCCTTTTCGCTGATTCTTCCCTTGACTTTACCTTTGCTAGCCTCTTCTACCAGGCGATTCACCGCCATTAATATTTCAGAACGTCCTCCATAATTAAGGGCAAAATTTAAGAGCATTCCGGTATTGTTCCTGGTAGCTTCGGTTCCTTCGTTAATCGTTTTTTTCACTTTACCCGGCAGTTTGCCACTTTCACCCAGCAAATTAACTTTTATGTTCTTCCGCATTAACTCGGGCAGTTCAGTCTTAAAATACTTCTCGGGCAGGCTCATCAAGTAATTAACTTCCCAGGTGGGACGACGCCAGTTTTCCGTTGAAAATGCAAACATGGTTATAATTTTAATGCCCAGCTCATTGGCACACCTGACCGTCTCCCGGACTGTTTCCATGCCCTGACGGTGTCCCTCGTGCCGGGGCAATCCTCTTTCAACAGCCCAGCGGCCATTGCCGTCCATTATAACCGCCACATGCTCCGGAATCTTTGAAAAATCGATCTTTTCCTTAAGTTCCTGCTCCTGTTTATCCATCTTCAAAATATATCCCACCGTTCAAAAACAACGGCTCTCCCTTACTTCCCAAGAGAGAGCCGCCTCTCATATAATTATTGCCAAATTTTAGCATGACCTGCTTTAGCGCTCCGAAACCTCTGCGCGGCTCTTTACGCCACTATAATAACATAAAAACAAAAATGAACCGCTCTTTTTTTAAACTTCCATAATTTCTTTTTCTTTGGCCTCCAAAATTTTGTCTACTTCATCAACTTTACTGTCAGTAAGCTCCTGTATATCATCCTGGGCCCTTTTGCTTTCATCCTCGGAAATTTCACTCTCTTTTTCCATCTGCTTGATGATATCGTTGGCATCCCGGCGTATATTGCGAATCGATACCCGGCCTTCTTCAGTCTTCTTCTTAACGTATTTCACCAGTTCTTTACGCCGTTCTTCAGTCAACTCCGGAATAGTAAGCCTTATTACATTACCGTCATTTGAAGGAGTCAGCCCCAGATCAGATTTCTGGATTGCTTTTTCAATTGCCGGGATGGACTGTTTATCCCAGGGTTGGATTACCAGCAGACGGGCTTCCGGAGCGCTGATCCCGGCCAGTTGGTTCAGAGGGGTCGATATTCCGTAATAGTCGACCTCAATTTTGTCCAAAAGGGAAGGGTTTGCCCTCCCGGCGCGCATGGTGGAAAGATCGCGCTGTAAAGCTTCCACAGCCTTTGTCATTTTCTCTTCAGCTTCGGCATAAACATCATCAATCATAATTTCTCACCTCTAATTAAGGTTCCAATTTTTTCACCCATAATTGCCTTTTTAATATTCCCAAAGTTAAGGCCAAAAACTATCAAATTAATATTGTTGTCCATACACAAAGAAGCTGCTGTTGAATCCATAACCCCCAAATGCTGGTTGATAACCTCGATATAATTTAGCTCCTCGAAGCGAAAAGCACCAGGGTTAACCAGGGGATCGTCGTCATATACTGCATCAACCTTACCCTTGGCCAGTAAAATTACTTCCGCCTCTATTTCCGCCGCCCGCAGGGCTGCCGTAGTATCCGTTGAAAAGTAAGGGTTACCGGTCCCCCCGGCAAAAATAACGACCCTTCCTTTTTCTAAGTGGCGCAAAGCTCTTCGCCGAATATATGGTTCGGCTACCTGCTGCATTTCAACCGCCGTTTGCACCCTGGTATCCACATCGTGTCTTTCCAAAGCATCTTGCAGAGCCAGGGCATTTAATACTGTAGCCAGCATGCCCATATAATCTGCCGTGGCCCGGTCCATTCCCTTTTTTCCGGCATGCGCTCCACGCCAGATATTGCCGCCGCCAACAACAACGGCTACTTGCACATTATAAGAATTTACTTCCTTTAACTGCAGGGCAATGCTTTCCATCACCTGCTGGTCAATCCCAAACTCCAGCTCTCCGGCCAAAGCTTCCCCGCTAAGTTTCAAAATCACCCGGTTGTACGCAGGTCTTGTCACCAAAGCACCTCCGTTATTTTATTTATTCGACAACAAAATAATGATAACCTTCAAACCTGAAATATTTTCTTTCTCACGGCGAACCCTCCTGACCTTACTCATTGGTTATCTCCGTCAAGGACAAAAGGTTTTCGCCAACAACTTATTTTCCCTACCGGGTGTAAGGCAAAAAAAAGAACACTTTACAGTGTTCTTCTGCTTAATATTTAACCGCCGCTACAAGGGGAATCTTCCGATTCCCGGCCTTCCCCGACCTCATACCTGCAGTAACGGCTGATTACTATGTTCTCACCTATCTTGGCAATTAAATTGGTCAACAATTCGCTAATCGTGATTTCTTCATCCTTAACAAACGCTTGCTCCATCAGGCAGTTTTCTTTATAGTACTTTTCAATCCGGCCGTTGACAATTTTATCAATCACTTTTTCCGGTTTGCCTTCATTTAAAGCCTGCGCCCTGATGATTTCCTTTTCTTTTTGCAAATCGCTTTCCGGCACATCTTCCTTGTTGAGGTACGCAGGGTTGGCTGCCGCCACCTGCAAACATATGTCATGAACAAATTCCTGGAATTCTTCATTACGGGCCACAAAATCGGTTTCACAATTAACTTCTACCAAAACCCCTACTTTGCCGCCAAGATGGATGTAGGAATCAACCATTCCCTGTTTTGTAGCCCTGCCGGAACGTTTTGCCGCTTGTGATAAACCTTTTTCCCTTAAAGCGCTAATGGCCTTTTCTTCATCGCCGCCAACTTCCTGCAGCGCTTTTTTGCAGTCCATCATGCCGGCTCCAGTTTTCTCGCGCAAAGATTTGACTACTTTAGCATCGATATGCATCAAATTACACTCCCCTGCTATAACTTAATCTGATTCAATTATATAAATTTAAGGTTATTGCTTCTCTTCACTGTCAGCTTCAGAGTTTTCTTGATCTTTATTTTCAGCAACCGCTTCTTCACTGTCAGCTTCAGAGTTTTCAACCGCTTCGCCAACCGAAGGCCCGGATTCTTCAGGACCCTCTTCTTCACTGCTGTATACTGTAGCCAATTCTTCTGCCTCCACAACTTCTTCCTCGGAGGCTTCTTCGCTTTCTTTTTCAGGCTCTTCTTCCTCGTCGGCATTTATTATGAGAGTTTCTTCTTCCTCGTCTTCAGTTTCTTCCGGAACTTCCGGTTCCTCGCTGATCTGCTTACCTTCAAGCACCGCATCGGCCATCACCGAGGTAATCAGTTTTACCGCCCTGATCGCATCGTCATTACCCGGTATCAGGTAGTCGATTTCATCGGGATCACAGTTTGTATCAACAATGGCTATAACCGGAATATCAAGTTTATTGGCTTCAGCCACAGCAATTCTTTCTTTTTTAGGATCGGCAACGTAGATAGCATCGGGAAGCTTTCTCATGTTGCGAATCCCCGTTAAAAATTTATGCAGCCTCTCTTTTTCATTTTGGAGGGTAAGCACTTCCTTTTTGGTCAGGCGTTCAAAGGTTCCGTCTACTTCCATCTTTTCCAAATCAAACATGCGGTCGATCCGCCTGCGAATAGTATTAAAATTGGTCAGCATTCCGCCCAACCAGCGGTGGTTTACATAATGAGCGCCGCACTTTTCCGCCTCAGTGCTAATTGATTCCTGGGCCTGCTTTTTGGTCCCTACAAAAATAATTTCGCCTCCCTCGGCGATCAAATCCCGGACAAATTTATAGGCCTCATCCATCAATTTTACGGTTTTCTGTAGATCAATTATATAGATCCCATTGCGTTCGGTGAAGATGTAATTTTTCATCTTCGGGTTCCAGCGGCGGGTCTGGTGTCCAAAATGAACCCCCGCTTCCAGTAATTGTTTCATACTTGCCTTAGCCAAACTAAATTCCTCCTTTTGTTTTTGCCACCGCCCGATTCACCGCCAGATCCAAGCGTTAAAGCCAACCGGATCCTGGCTCGGCAGGCGTGAGTTTTAAAAATACCACGGGTAGTATAGCACAGTTCTCATTTTATGGCAATGTTAAAATAAGTTTACTCCTTAAGGGTTGCAAAGAAACTGTGCCTGTTATAGAATCACATTGTTAACCGGAACCAGGCAGAACCAACCAAAAACTTTCACCCCGGGTTAAAAACTGCTGCCGCAAGAAAAACCGCAACTAACCCTGGAGGTATTTTATGGCAGAAGTTCGCCCCTTTAAAGGCATCAGGTACAATCTTTCAGCAGTTAAAGAACCGGCCGCTGTGATCGCTCAACCTTACGACATTATCAGCCCTGCAGACCAGGAACATCTGCACCAAAAAAATCCTTACAACATAATCCGCCTGGAATATGGAAAAAGTTATCCCGGCAACGGAGCTTTCAACAACCGCTATACCAGGGCCAAAGTAACTTTTTACCGGTGGTTGCAGGAAAAAATTCTTTTAATTGACCCTCAGCCCGGCTTTTACTTCCACGAACAGAACTATACTTTCAGAAAGCAAACATACCGGTTAAGAAGTATATTTGCCGCTTTAAAACTTGAACCTTATACAAACCGGGTAATTTTGCCCCACGAATCAACTTTGGCCGGACCCAAAGAAGATCGCTATAAGCTGCTGGAAGCCACCCGGGCCAACTTTAGCCCTATTTTTACCCTGGCTCCCGATCCCGGCAACCAGATGGCGGATTTTTTCAGCCGAGTGATCAAAAAAGAGCCCCTTTTTGAAAGCGGTGAGTATTCTTCCTCCCGCCATCGCCTCTGGACGGTCACAGAACCCGGTTTGCTTGAAGAAATTATTGCTTCGATCAAAAAACAGAGCCTGCTTCTAGCCGACGGCCACCACCGTTATGAAACAGCTTTAAACTACCTTAACCGAACTGACCAGGAGCGGATACCGGGTGCGGCATATATTCTTGCCGCCCTGGTCAGCATCCATGACCCCGGACTTTTAATGCTGCCGACCCATCGCCTGCTCTCGGGATTGGCAAAAACTCAAAAAACCCGCCTCGATAAATTGATCGCCGATCAATTTATCGTAACCCTGGAAGCAGATCCAGCCACGCTGGACAAAGAGAAATTCCTGGCAGAACTAAACCGGATCAGCTTCCAAAAAAGCGGTTTCGGCTATATTACTCCCCAAAAAGCATGCTTGCTAACCCCCAAAATTAACTCAGGTATGCCTGGCAAACAGGCTCCCGCAGTTTCGGTGCTTCACGAAAATCTCTTAAACCAAGTAATTAACAATGAAATTGATCATGACTCTTTTACCGCCAAAATCAATTTCCTGCACGACTTCGCAACCGCCTTAAATTCAGTTAATGCAGGTTCAGCGGACGCAGCATTTATCATGGGAACTTTTCCGGTATCAAAAGTGTTTGAAGAAACCAGGCAAGGTAGACTGCTGCCCCAAAAATCAACCTATTTTTTCCCTAAAATGCCGGGCGGTTTGGTTATTTACCACATGGGCAAAAGCCTTTAAAGCTGCCAGTAAGAACGCTGCACCGCGCAGATATCCTGCAGGCGTTTTTGAATGTGCCAGTTGGCTTCCCGTTCGGTTGTTTCCTCTGTGAAAGGCAGCCCCCACCGGCCCAAAGCATTTAAAACCTGAACCACGATTTCAGCCTGTCCTTTAAGATGGTAACCCCCTTCAAGGCAAAGTAAAACCTTGCCTTTACACCAGCGTTCAGCTGATTTCAAGAGCTGATCAGCCATATTGAAGTAACCCTGCTGGGTTAGGGCCATTCCTGCCAGGGGATCGTGCCGGTAAGCGTCGTGGCCGGCCGAAATAAGGAGCAGTTCTGGCTGAAACTGTTCCAACACCGGTATAACTACCTGCTTAAAAACCAGATCGTAATCGGCGTCACCGGTTCCTGCCGGCAGCGGTATATTTACATTAAACCCCTGCCCTTTCCCGCGGCCCACTTCTTCTATGGGACCGGTTCCCGGGTAAGCAGGGCTCTGGTGAGTGGAAATAAACAAAACTTCATTATCTTCTTCAAAAGCATGTTGAGTACCATTGCCGTGGTGCACATCCCAATCAACGATGGCGATCCTTTTTAAACCGTAATCACGCTTGGCCGCCGCTGCCGCTACCGCTATATTGTTGAACAGGCAAAAACCCATCGCCTGTCTCCTTTCCGCATGATGTCCGGGAGGACGATTTAAAGCAAATGCTTTGCTGTTCCTTCCTTCCATTATCCTGCGCAGACCGGTCAACGCTGCGCCGGCAGATAAAAGTGCAACCCGGTAAGATTCGGATGTAATATAAGTATCCATATCCAGAAACCTTTTGCCGGCCAGGCAGGCTTCTTCAATCGAGCGAATATATTCATAATCGTGAATTAAATTAATATCTTCAACCTCCGCAGGCTCTGGATCAAGCCACTCAATGTGCTCTTCCGGGCCCCTGTTATTAATCGCCGCATTGATGTATTCAAGCCTGTCCTTGCGTTCAGGATGCTGCGGATGGGTGTGAAGAAGGTAGTCGGGATGATAAACCAGTCCGATTTTATCGTTGTTTTTTGCCATCTTATCCCTCACTTTGCATAGTTTTTATCCTTCCAGGGCTTTGCACAAACGGTCCCATAAAATAGGGCTGTGTTTTTTGAGAGCCACCGGCCGGCCATTTTTGTTAACAAAAGCATGTTCGGTATAACCTTCGGCTAAAAGCTCTCTTTCCCTGCGCACCTCATATTTAAAAGTAACCCTGACGTTTTTCAAACTTTCCAGGAAAGTGACAATAGTTAATTTGTCATCATAACCGGCTGAATGCTTGTACTCACAGTATGCTTTAAGCACCGGCAAAATAAGATTGTATTTCTCAAACTCTTTATAAGGCAGCTCTAAACTTCGCATCATCTCGGTCCGCCCAACCTCAAACCAGACCAGGTAATTGGCATAGTAAGCCACCCCCATCTGATCGGTATCCTTGTAGCGAACCCGCACCGTTGTTTCGTTTTGCACCAAGACAATTCCTCTCTCTTTTCAAAAAGTTGCCAGGGGGACAGAGTTTTTGACCAATTTTCCTTAGCGCACGTGGGCTTTGCCCCGGTAAACCAGGCCCCGGTTTGCGTCGACGGTGATTGTTTCCCCGTTTTCGATCAAATCAATCGCTTTTTCAGCGCCCACTACCGCCGGGATGCCAAGATTAATGGCGACCACCGCTCCATGGGAAGTAAGGCCGCCTTCTTCGGTAATCAATGCCGCCGCCTTTTCAATTATCGGTATTAATTTCTTGTCGGTCATTTTGGCCACCATAATCTGTCCCGCTTCAAAATGGTCTAAATCGGTTTCTTTTTCAACCACAAATGCATTTGCGCTTGCAGATACTTTTCCGATTCCGGTTCCTTTAACTACAGCTTCTCCCACTGTTTCCACCCTCAATAAGTTTGTGGTTCCCGATACTCCGACGGGTACGCCGGCAGTAATTATTACCAGGTCCCCGTTTTTGATTAACCCCTCTTCCAGGGAAGTTTGCATCGCGATGTTAAACATTTCGTCCGTAGAATTAACCGGTGGACAGATAACCGCCTGCACTCCCCGGGTCAGGGTCAGCTGGGAAGCCACCTGTCTGCGAAAAGAAACAGCCACAATTGGCGCCCGGGGCCTGTACTTGGAAACCATTCTTGCCGTATGCCCGGACTGGGTGGAGGTTATAATTGCATCCGCGCCAAGTTCAAGGGCAATATTGCAGGTAGAATAACTAATTGCATCGGTTACCGTTTTTTTCACAGCCGGATTCAATTGCTCCAGTAATTTGCTGTAATTCAATCCTTCTTCGGTATGCGCGGCGATCCGGGCCATGGTTTCGATGGTCTCTGTAGGATAGCGGCCAACGGCTGTTTCCCCGGAAAGCATCACTGCATCGGTACCGTCAATGATCGCATTGGCCACATCGCTTGCCTCGGCCCTGGTCGGGTAGGGATTGCGGATCATGCTGTCAAGCATTTGGGTGGCCGTAATCACCGGCTTGCCCAGGCGGTTGCACTCGGCGATGAAACGCTTTTGCAAAAGAGGCACTTCTTCCGCCCGCACCTCGACACCCAAATCACCCCGGGCTATCATCACTCCGTCGGCAACATCAAGGATGGAATTGTAATTTTCCACTCCTTCCCGGCTTTCAATTTTAGCCAGGATCATGGTCCGGCCCCCTTCATCTTCCACCAGGCGTCGGATTTCCATGATATCTTCTGCACTGCGGGTGAAAGAAGCGGCCAAAAAATCAAATTCGTATTCAAGGGCCACCTTGAGATCGTCCCGGTCCTCTTCTCCCAGTGCCGGCAAGTTAATCTTTGTCCCCGGCATATTTATTCCTTTGTAGCTGCGCAGCTCGCCGCCGTAGACCACCCGGCATAAGATTTCCTGGCCGGAAATACTTTTTACCTCCAGGGTGATCAGTCCGTCTTCAATCAAAACCACGCTGCCCGGTTTTAAGTCGTCGTGGAGACCGGGATAGGTTACCCCCACCCTGCCTTTTTCTCCTATAACCGGCTCGGTAGTAAGAACAAAATCCTGCCCTTCTTCCAAATACACCGGTTCTTCAACCAATTTGCCGGTACGCACTTCCGGGCCGCGGGTATCGAAAAGAATCCCCACATTGCCGGCAGGGCTGGAGGCCTCGCGGATCATCTGCAGGCGGCGAAAATGATCTTCCTTACTGCCATGCGACAAGTTAAGCCTGGCAACGTCCATGCCCGCCTCAATCGCTTTTTTTATCTGTTCAGGAGTATCGATGCTTGGTCCAATCGTGCAAACAATCTTGGTCCTTCTCATTGGTTTAACCTCCCGGCTGCACCAGTTTTCTTAACCGGTGGCCCCGTTATCATAATCCTGATACTGCTCACTCACAGCATGCGGACCAAGCAGATTTTCCAGCATTTTACGACACTGCGGGTGATCCCGGATCCAGTAATCTTTTTTCAGCATAAGCATCTTGTTATCTTTTTTAAAAAACAAACATACCGGGATTTCTCCGTTTTCAGCGACCAGAGTTTCTTTTAGCTGTTTTAAAACTTCTTTGTCATGTTCTTCCCCGATAATCAAGCGGTAATATTTCTGCTGGTAGTGCAAAGGCTGCAGCTTTTCAGCCAATATTTTAACATCCTCTTCTTCTTTTTGATCAGTCCTGCCTTCCACCAGGATTAAGTTGTCTTCTTTAAGCAAGTCCGCATTTTGTTCAAACAAGTCTGGGAAGACCACCAGCTCAACCGTGCCGGTCAGATCTTCCATTTTAACAAAGGCCATTAATTTATTTTTTTTCGTATAGAAACTGCGCACGGCCAGGATAATTCCGCCAACCTTAACCTGGCTGTTGTCCCTGGCCTCGTTTAACTCCACACACCTGGTAAGATTTGGCATGTGATCAAAAACCGGGCGATATGGTTCCAGGGGGTGTCCGGAAATATAGAAACCAAGCATTTCTTTTTCCAGGGAAAGTCTTTCCTTGTCGCTAAAAGGCTCAATATCAACAAGATTATCGGTGAGCAGCTCTTCCTGCACGCTGTTGTCCATAAGGGAAAACATCGACATCTGCCCATTCTCCCGCTCTCGCTGGGCTGACTGGCCCTGGGCCAGGACATCTTCCAATATGGCAAGGTACTGCGCCCGGTGACCGCCCAGGGAATCAAAAGCACCGCACTTGATCAAGCTTTCCAGGGTTTTGCGGTTAACCAGGCGCATATCGACCCGGGAAGCAAAGTCGCGCAGTGAAATAAAAGGTTTTTCCCGGCGTGCCCGGATTATTGAATCAATCGCCCCCAGGCCAACATTTTTTACCGCTGCCAGGCCAAAACGAATCCGGTTTTCCCCGACCACTGTAAAATGAGTCTCACTTTCATTAATATCAGGGGGCAGCACTTCCACCCCCATCCTCCGGCAGTCGGCGATATAAAGGGCTACTTTGTCGCTATTGGAGTAGTACACAGTCATCAGGGCGGCCATGTATTCCACCGGATAGTTAGCCTTTAGATAAGCGGTCTGGTAAGCAATCAAGGCGTAAGCGGCGGCGTGAGATTTATTAAATCCATAGGATGCAAATTTTAAGATCAAATCATAAATTTTTTGACCCAGTACTTTGCTGTAGCCTTTTTCGATACAGCCCTTAATAAATTCTTCCTGCTGCTGAGCCAGGATATCCTTTTTCTTTTTCCCAATTGCCCGGCGCAACAGGTCGGCCTGTCCGAGGGTAAACCCGGCAATACGGGCGGCAATTTCCATGATCTGCTCCTGGTAAACAATAACCCCGTAGGTTTCCTTCAAGACGGGTTCCAAATCCGGGTGGGGATACTTAATTTGCTCCCGGCCGTGCTTGCTGTTTATAAAAGTGGGGATTTGCTCCATTGGACCGGGCCGGTAAAGGGCCACCACCGCAATAATGTCCTCAAATTTATTGGGCATTAAATCCCTGAGCGCCGAACGCATTCCGGCGCTTTCCAGCTGAAAGATACCGGTGGTTTCCCCCTGGGAAAGCAGTTCATAGGTATTGGCGTTATCCAGGGGTATTTCCTCTATATTAATTGACAGACCGTGACCCTTTTCAACATTCTTCAAAGCCTCCCCGATAATTGTCAGAGTCTTCAAGCCTAAAAAGTCCATTTTTAAAAGTCCCAGGTCCTCCAACGTCCCCATCGGAAACTGGGTGACCACTGTATTATCGGAGGTTTTATAAAGTGGCACATAATTGACCAGGGGCTCGCGAGCGATAACCACACCTGCGGCATGGGTTGAAGCATGGCGGGGCATACCTTCCACGGCCCTGGAGGTATCGATTAGCTGGCGGTATTTATCTTCCTGCCGGTAGAGGTTCTGCAGTTCCTTGCTCTGCTCCAAGGCCCTGTCTATGGTCATATTCGGTTCCATCGGGATCATCTTGGCAATTTTATCAACCTCAGCGTAAGGGATAGACAGGGCTCTACCGACATCACGCACCGCCGCCCTGGCAGCCATGGTTCCAAAAGTGATAATCTGGGCTACCTGCTCCTGGCCGTATTTTTCACAAACATAGTCTAAAATCAAATCCCTTTTATCATCACAAAAGTCAATATCAATATCAGGCATTGAAACCCGCTCGGGATTGAGAAAACGTTCAAAAAGCAGACCATAACGCAGCGGTTCAATGTTGGTAATTCCCAGGCAGTATGCAACCAGGCTGCCGGCGGCGGAACCCCTGCCGGGACCGACAATTACCTTGTTTCGCCTGGCGTAATCAACAAAATCCCAAACAATCAGGAAATAGTTGGAATAGTCCATTTGACAGATTACCTGCAGTTCGTATTCAAGCCTTTCTTTAAACTCAGGGGTAATCTCGTCAAAGCGGGCTTCCAATCCCTCGTAGCACTTTTCCCGCAAATAGCTGTCGGCATCGACCCCCTCGAGGAGGTCATACTCCGGCAGGTGCCGCTGGGTAAAATCTTTTTCTACGTTGCAGCGCTCCGCTATCCGTACGCTGTTGCTAATAGCTTCCGGACAGTCGGTAAAAAGAGCGGCCATTTCCTCGGTTCGTTTAAAATAAAACTCCTGGGTTTCAAACTTCATCCGTTCGGTTTCATTCACCGTTTTCCCGGTTTGGATGCAGAGCAGAACATCATGCACTCCGGCATCGTCCCGGGAAAGATAATGGACATCATTGGAAGCAACCAGGGGAATATCTTCTTCCCGGGAAAACTGCTTTAAGGTTTCATTGACCTGTTTTTGTTCAGGGAGGCTGTGATCATGCAGTTCCAGGAAAAAATTATCCTGCCCGAAAGTATCCCGGTAAAACCGGGCTGTATCCCTGGCTTTTTCAACCTGGCCGGAAAGAATAAATGAAGGAATTTCCCCCGCCAGGCAGGCACTTAAAGCAATCAGACCCTGGTTGTATTTTTTAAGCAGTTCATGGTCCACCCGCGGCTTGTAATAAAATCCTTCCAGGAAACCGGCAGAAACCAGCTGCATCAGGTTTTTATACCCGGTTTCATTCT
>JAWODD010000051.1:0-5659 GCA_046483445.1 Bacillota bacterium
CAACCATTCTGGCATACTGGAATCTGTACCACCCCAGTCTGAAAAGAAGCTAAACAGAATAGGAACTGCTACACCAACCATAGCACCAATAACAACGAATGAAATAACTTTATCCTCAGTTACTGCACCTCGTTTATTATAAGTGTTTTGTAATTGCTTATGGAAATTTGTTTGTTTAGGCGAAAACCTTGGACGTGTAACGCATCTCCTTGAGGGACATGTTCATGAGCTTCAGGTCGGCAAGGCTCACGCCCTCCTGCCCGGCCTTGAGCGAGAACCATTTTCATTCATTACAGGAATGCTTTTTATGCAGGATAGACATTTTATCATCTACCTTTCAGACATTGCTGCCGTCCAGGTTCTTGCTGTTGACTTGGGTGATGCTATTGATGTCACAGTCACAACTTATGAAGTTAATCTTGTTTATGCTGTACCTGCCGGAGGAAGAACTTGGCTTCTCAGTTATAGTAATCTTAAACAAGCTAAACAGGCAGCTATTCAACTTGGTGGACTTCTAAACCGACCGGTAATAGAGCATACTGCCTTTTAGATATTTGCATTCTTTGCTGCATAGTTTTTACCGTAGAGACTCTAATTCCTCCAGGAGTATACGCGCTACCTCCCTTGGTCCGTCATATTTTTTCTGAAGCACCCGGCTTTCCCATCCACCCGATTTGCTCTCACGAAGGCCTGGCACTGTTCATGTGACATTCGCGGTTCAATGACCTCGTAATCAATCCCTTCATATTCGAGCACCCATTCATAAGTTCCACCATGTGTCGCCACAAGCGGTTCAACTCCCAGCTCTCGCAATGCTTTATAAGCTTCGACCATCCGTGAAGTTTCCGACAGATAACCCATATGGGGAAAGAGACAGATCCGCTTATTAGTCAACTGATAATCCCCCCGATTAGCTTATGTTTATATATTCTTATTGTTTATGTCCTCAGAAAGTGGTTGTTTTTATCCGTTCCCGCCGTTTTTCAGGCATATGCTGAACTTTTTCAGTGAACTATTCACAATCTGATCCGGGGCAATCCCTGCTTGAGCCAGTACTTCCCGGGCCCTTTCTGAGCGCCCCACATCTTTCGCAAAATGGGCGTCGCTTTTAACAGCCACCTTCCCGTTCAAAATGATTGGGCAGATAGCTGTCCGAAACCATTATAGCAGAAGCATAAACAAGGAAAGAGAAGAAAGGGTTAAAAACAAGTTAAATAATGGTAAACACTGGAGGAGCAGTTTCTGCTTAACCAATTAATAATAAATCATCCTTAAGTCTTATCGGTTCTCCTACTCTTGAACGGTGACTAAGCTTTTTAAGTATAATATAATTGTGTCAGCCTCACCTGGGAATGCAAAAAATGAAGGTTATTATTAATAATTACGGAGGGTAAATTATGAATGAAAAGTCGATCATCATTATTGGCGGAGGACTGACCGGTCTTTCTGCAGGTTGTTACGGGCGTATGAACGGTTACCGGACCTCTATTTTTGAGATGCACAGTATAGCCGGAGGTGTCTGTACCGCCTGGAAGCGCAAAGGCTATATCATTGACGGTGCCGTTAACTGGGTCATCGGAACCAGGCCGGGGACAGAATTCCACCGTTTCTGGGAGGAACTCGGGGCAGCACCAGGCTGGAAGATTAATAACCATGACCTCTACATGGTCAATGAAAGCTCCGATGGAAAAGCATTTTACGTCTACTGCGATGCCGACCGCTTGGAAGAATACCTGCTGGAAATATCAGCTGAGGACGAAGGGGTCATAAAAGAGCTCACCGGGGCCATTCGTAAAGCATCAACTTTATCAATGCCGGTGGATAAGCCACAGGAAAACTACAGTATGCTAGACAAGGTAAAAATGATCAAAATGATCACGCAGGTTGGCTTCTTCAAAAAATGGGGTACTATTAGCATCGGCGATTTTGCCGCACGGTTCAAAAACCCCTTCCTGAGAGAAATGCTCAATGAAAGCTTTGGCCCTGAAAACCCAATGATTATGGTCTTATTCGTGCTCGGTTTTCAGCACAGCAAATCTGCCGGTTATATTATCGGTGGAGCGCTCGCGCTGGTGGGCTCTATTGAAAAGCGTTACCTGGACTTGGGAGGCGAAATTTTCTATAACTCCCGGGTGGTTAAAATCCTGGTCGAAAATAACCGGGTGGTTGGCGTTCGCCTGGCCGACGGCAGCGAACACCGGGCTGACTGGGTTATTTCTGCCGCCGACGGCCGCACCACGATCTTCGATATGCTGGATGGAGCCTATTTAGATGAAAAGGTTAAACGCAAATATGACAATCCCAACCTTTTTCAGCCCCTGGTTTACGTGGGTTTGGGGGTGGCGCGCGAGTTCGTAGATCTGCCTGCTTCGATCGGGGGGCTAAACTTCCCTCTATCAAAACCGATAGTAATCGCCGGTGAAGAGAAGAAGACCATCAATGTTCGTTCTTACAACTTTGACCCAACCATGGCGCCACAGGGTAAAAACACACTGGTTGTGCAGTTTACAACCGACTATGACTACTGGCACAAACTGAGACAGGAACAGGAAAAGTATCGCGCCGAGAAAGCCGCTATAGTGCAGGCCGTAATTGCCGGACTGGAAGAGCGCTTCCCGGGTATTACCGGGCAGGTGGAAATGACCGATCTGGCCACGCCGATTACCTGGGAAAGATATACCGGCAACTGGAGAGGCTCTTATGAAGGCTGGATGTTCGACAGCGATTTCTCACCGCTCTCTTCCATGCGCAAAACCCTGCCCGGCTTAAAGAACTTCTTCATGGCGGGGCAGTGGGTTAATCCCGGCGGTGGCATCCCAACTGCGGTCATGTCCGGCAACCATACCATCCAGATGATCTGCAAGGAAGATAAAAAAAGCTTTACCAGCAGCAAACCTTAAAGCCAAGCCATTACCCTTTATTTATTAAGGGGCCTTTTAAGGTGAATCAGGGTGTTTAGTTTTTTCGGTGCCAATAGAAGACTTAGTAGCGATATATTAACACAAACGGGGGGTGCATAAATGGAAGAATTGGTCCAAATCAGGGAATTAAAAAATTCTGAGATGCCCTTAGTGAAGCAGTTATTCAAGGAAAACCTCTGGATCCTGGACCGTCTGATTTTCACCGGCGCTTTTAACTCCATTATGAAAGATAAAGAAAATGGTGCAGGCACTTCCTTCGTTGCCATCATGAATGATAAAGTAGTTGGTTCAATCTCGGTCAGGCTGTTTGAAATTAAAGGGGAGAAACACGGCCTAATAGACTCTGTCGTAACAGCCAGGCAAATGCACGGGAAAGGAATTGCCGGAAAAATACTCAATGCGGTCATTTCATGGCTGGAAAGCGCAAACTGTCGCCACATATACGCTACGGTGGACCGTTATAATTCGAGGTCGTGGAATATGTTCATTCATAACGATTTCTCCTTATTAGAATTTCCAGCGCAAATGAAAATATTCGGGGTTGATTTCTTTAAAGTGTGGGCCAGAGAAGGTTATTTCTTTGGCATCGGTTTGAATTTTTTAAAAAAACAACAGCCCGGGCAAGCCATAGAGGAAAGTGGTCAATTTTATCATCACTGCCTCGGGTTTGCAGGTTTTCTTTTACCCTGGTTTTTTCTCGCCCTGTGGGGCGGTTCTAATGTGGCAGTATTTCCGTACCTGGTTCCTTTAGCTTTAATCAGTTTTACAGGACATGAATACATCCATGCGCTTATCGCCAATTTATTTGGCATAAAAACATATTTCAAAGCAAACGAACCGGGGATTTTGTTTTCGCTCGCCTTATCGTTGCTCGGGGGCATTTACCCCTTTTACGGTTCAACCTATATTCGTCAATTAGACTGGTCCTATGTTAGCTTAAAAAACTCACCAGCAAACGGTCTAATCTACTTCTTTGGCCCCATTACCAGCATTGCCATTGCACTATTTTTTAACTATCTGACCGGAATCAGTGAAGGATACTGGCATGCTGCTTTTTCGATCGGGGTTTTTATCAATGTAGCCCTGGCAGTGGCAAACCTGTTACCTTTAAGTGCATCCGGAGGTTTTCCCTTCGACGGAACTAAAATATACCGTTGGAATAAAGGATTTTGGGCGTTGGCAGTTGCCATCGTTGCGATATCAGTCTACTTCTTATTCTAAACCCTACACAAATGCAGGCATGACATGAAAAGCTATCTATCACAAATAATTCGGTCGATTTATAAGTTGATCTAGCTATGAGTGAGGAGGATTATAAATGGAACGCAGACGTTATACTGACCTAGAATATTGGAAAAAATATCTTCCGTTTTTGCCGGAAGAGATGCGTTTCACGGACGAAGTGCAGCCCGAGGAGGAGTGGTGGCAATGGAGGGGCAATGATATCCATGTGGACCGCCTGCGAAGCCCCGGATCAAAATGCAAGTTCATCTTTCTCCATGGCGGAGGCGGTAATGGAAGGCTTGTGGGCACGATAGGCGCCTGCTTTTACAGACTGGGTTATGAGTACCTGGCACCCGATCTGCCGGGATTCGGCCTTACGCTGGCCGACAAAGCGAGCCGGACGAACTATGGGGCCTGGGTGGATCTGGCGAGCGATCTGGTCAACCGGGAATGCCGGGAAGACGGTCGGCCGGTCATTGTATTCGGTGGCAGTATCGGTGGAATGCTGGCCTATCATGTTGGATGCAGAAACGAAAACGTCAGGGGCATCATCGCCACCTGCCTGGTGGATTCCCGGACGGCTGCAGGACGTGACGCACTGGCCAGGAACAAATTATGGAGCAGGGTAGGCTACGTAACAACCACTCTCTTTCCTTTCATTATTCGGATTATTAACATCAGGGTGCACACCATCTCAAAACTGATGGCCATGACCAATGACCCCGACTTTTCCCGGCTGTTTGTGGATGATCCGCTGGTCGGCCGGGCCCGGATGAACCTGGGTTTTTACAAGTCAATGACCGCCTACACGCCTGCCGTGGAGCCGGAATTGTTTATCCGCTGTCCACTCCTCCTGGTGCATCCAGAGCTTGACCGGTGGACGCCTTTCCATCTGAGCAAGTCCTTCTTCGACCGCGTAGCTGGGGAGAAAACCTGCGTGCTCCTGGAAGGGGCGGGCCATTATCCCTATGAGAAGCCGGGACTGGACCAGATGATTGACGCGGTTGAGAAGTTTGCAAACGACATCATTTTTTAGGCGGAAGACTAATCAGCTTTTGATCTTGTAGGCGATTATTGTTCTTCATTCCGGGATTTTGTCCTCGGCTATTGTTTCCCACGCCATGCCGGGTACCGAGATCATTGCAGATAGCGGTATGATCAGCCTGCAGCAAAGCTTCAACCTCAGAAAAGTGTTCGTATAGGGAGCAGGCCAGGCGGTCTCTTGACAAAAGGTCCGGCCGGCTTCTGATGGAAGCCAAAAATGATGACTTAAGAGCCGCCATTAAACCACCCTGGCGGATATTATCACAGGATAAAGGAACAAAAGGACAGGGTTCGATACCCCCCTGAGAGTTGATGTGCAGTGATACACTGCCGGCTCCGCTGCAGATATTTGCTTCCCCGTATTCATCCTGGGGAAACTGCACCAGGACGATTGGCTTAAGAGACCTCATCTTAATAATACGCTGTCGAAACTCTTCCCTCTGCATGGCATTTAAAACCCATTCGGCGCG
>JAWODD010000066.1:0-15951 GCA_046483445.1 Bacillota bacterium
CGGGGGTATGGGGGGCGACCTCCACCGCCTCTGGTTGGCGGTGAAGATCTGCACCGCCTGCAGGTCGAGCTCTGCGGCCCGCCGGGCAGTGGCCGCCATGCCCCCGGCGGCGGATAGGTGTATGCCCAGCAGCAAGTCAGCCCCCGCAGGTGCGCAGGAAGTGCCGGAGGTTGAGCCGGCCGCGGCATCACAGTACCAAACTCCGGCCTTATCTAATTCTTCATAACCAGGGAGTCCTAAGTCCGCTTGTTGCCAAGGAATTTTTGTATCTTTAGAAAAATCTGGTTCCTTGTCTATATCATATATACAAGTTTCATCATATGCTTGTTTTACTGCTTCTACATTTTTTTCCGCAGGGCTCGGCGGTGCGCTGCTGGGCGGGCTCGCGGTCATCCTGTTGGCACGGTTGTCGAGCTGGTCGATCTCGGAGTCGGCGATTACTTGAATGAGTCGCTGCGGGTGGAAGGTTACGCCAAGGTCAGGCAGTCGGCCACCGTAGATGGAGGCGGCGCCAGGACCGGCTGGTGGGACGCCAGGCCTTAAGGCTAAGCCGGAACATAAAAAGTTTAATAATAAAGGGAAGAAAATAAAAGGCTCCGGGGTTAATTAACCCGGGGCTTCTTTTTTTACTTTTACCTTCACAACTGCCGGAGGATGTGATAAATTAAGCACCAGGCTTCAATGCCATCTGTCTAAAAAGTTTAGGCCTAGAACAGGAGTTTTTCTCGATGAAAAAACAGATGATTGGCAGTTTAAGGATTGGCGACGAGGTGGAAACCCAGGCCCTGGTTTTGGAAGCCAACCTGACCGCTTTTTCTGCCCCGCACAAAGCCGGGAAATATTTTTTAAGGCTGGTTTTAGGTGACGTCAGCGGCCGGATTAAAGCGGTGATGTGGGATCCGCCTGCTGAAGATGAATGCGTCAAGCAGGATGACGTGGTTTTTGTGCGCGGTTCGGTGGGGGAGTACCACGGGCCGCAGATCGTGGTATCAGACATCCGCAAGCTCGACCCGGACAAGGTCAACCGGGCTTTTTTCCAGGCGGTTTCTGCGCGCGATATTAACGAAATGACAGCGGAGCTTAAGCAGGTGATTGAAAAAGAGATCAACGACCGCCATTTAAAAAAGTTGCTTGCTGACTTTTTCAGCGATGAAACTTTTATGCGCGGGTTCTCCCGGGCCCCGGCGGCGCGCACCGTCCACCACAACTGGATCGGGGGCCTGCTGGAACATACCCTGGAAGTGATCGCTTTTTGCCGCAGCCAGGCACAGCAGTACCCGGGTGAGATCAACCTCGATTTGCTTTTAACCGGGGCGATATTGCACGATATCGGCAAAATCGAAGAATACCGCACCGACAGTTTAAGCTTTGAATTTACCGACCGGGGCAAGCTGATCGGCCATATCTGCATCGGCAAGGAAATGCTTGATCAAAAGCTGGTTCAGATCCCGGATTTTCCTTCTAATTTGTGCCTGGAGCTGGCACACATCATTCTTTCCCACCACGGGGCCAGAGAGTGGGGCTCCCCTGAAATACCGAAGACTATCAATGCTTTTGCCCTTTTCCACGCAGATTTAATAAGCGCCCGTTTAAACCAGTTTACTGTGGTGATGGGCAGGCATGCTCCCGGCAGCGGGGACTGGACCGAGTGGGACCGCTTTTTGGAGCGAAGCATTTATCTGCCGCCGCCTGAGAAATAGGCTAATTTTTAAGAGCAGGAAATTATTGCCCGCTTGAAGAAGTATCCTTTTGTTAGGGGACTATACAAAGGACCGGTTTAAAATAATGGAACTGGGGTTTAGCCTGCCTTAAGGGGACTGGAGAGATGGTGAATAAATGGGAAGGATCGACCGCCCGAAAAGTTCGTTAAAAACTGAAGATGAGGAATTAAAAGTAATCCCTATATTCCAGGACGGGCCTTATTATGCCCGCAAGGGGACCTACTACAGCGGTAAAAACAAGATTACCAAGGCCCAGATTTTTTTGCAGAAAGCGATTGAGCTCGAGCCTGAAAATCCGGAACACCACCTGAATTATGCCTGCCTGCTTAGCAAAACCGACAGCCTAAAAGAGGCAAACCTGATCTTAAAGCATATTGTGCAGCGGATGGATCGCAACAAGTTCGAGTGCTATTACTTTTTGGCCGCCAATTACTACAAGATGGGGGAATTAATGGAGGCGAAGTATTATGCCTCCAGGTACCTCCAGGAAGATCCCGACGGGGATCTGGCTTTTGATGCCGATGAAATAATGCTGATGATTGAAACCAAAGAGGAAACCAGCGGCCAGGTTGATTACAGTTTGAGCGCCGTGGAAAATGAATCCCTGTTAAGGTTGATCAGCGGCAGCAGCAGGGCTAGTTTTCGATCGCGGCTCGATCAAGAAAGAAATTTTCGCCGCATTGTCCATAGAGGGCTCTACCACGGCAGTGATGTTTTGAAGGAAGCAATTGTCAGGGTGCTCGGTGAAATTGCCGGCGAAAAGGCTTTTGAGTACTTGCTGGAGTTTGTGGCCAACCCCTGGATCAAGGAAAGGCTCCGCCAGGTGGCCCTGCTGGAGTTGAAAAGGATCGATCCAAACAAAACCTGCTGGGTCTTTAAAGGCAGCATTCTCCAGGAAGTGAACTTACAGGATCACACTTTGCCGGCCCCGGTCTGGAAAGAAAAGTGGCAGGGCGTTCTCGACTGCGCTTATGCCAATATGAATGCCGGCGCTCATTACAGCGATGAATTTTTTGAGGATGCCCAGGCAATCTGGCTGGATTTTATCAACCATACCTATCCCAAAGTGCCCCGCATAACCAACCCGCATACCTGGGCCGCCGGGCTGGAGTACTGCCTGGCCCGGTTTCATTTCCTGGATCTGACCCAGGATGAGCTGGCGGAAGCTTACAATATTTCCGGGGCCAGCATCAGCCGCATTTTCCGGCGGATGGACCGGGAACTTGATATTGACCGGAAAGCTTACCATAACATGTTAACCCTGCTGTCGACTGAAGAAGAGGAAGATTGAGTTTTAAGAAAGGGTACAACAGGGTGGTTGAGCAAACCTTTTTTACAAGCAAAAAGGGGGCCTGAAAGGTGTACCTGGAATTAAGTGTAGAAACCAGCAGGCGGCAGCAATTTGTTAATGTCACTCCCCTGATCAATGAATTGCTGCAAAATAGCGGAGCAGGGGATGGCTGCTGCACTGTTTTTGTGTCCCATACCACAGCGGCAGTAACCATTAATGAAAACGCCGACCCGGCGGTCATGGAAGACATGCTCGCTTTCCTGCAAAAAATGGTGCCCCTTAAAGGTAATTACAAGCACAGTGAAGGCAACAGCGATGCCCATATCAAGGCGGCCCTGCTGGGTTGTTCCCTGCATTTGATCGTCAGGGGCGGCTACTTGGACCTGGGCACCTGGCAGGGAGTTTTCCTGGCTGAATTTGATGGCCCCCGCACCCGCAAAGTGAAAATTTGGGTAGATTGAAAAGGGGTTTGCCAGGCGAGCTGTGGAAGAGCTCAACTTTAAACCTGCTAATTATTAACCGCACCCCCACCTTTTACGATGCGCAGGTCCGGGTGGTTATTAATGAAAGCACCTCTGAAGGAAGCAAGCTTCTTTTGGATCAACTGAAAGAACAGGACTGGAGGTAGTTAGAGTTTTGCGATTTGGCGTCCATATGCCCCAGGCGGGCGGGTTTAAGAAAAATGTGGAGCGGGTGGCCGCACTTGGCTGTAAAACGATCCAGATTTTTCCCGGCAACCCTACCGGCTGGCGGATGGGCAAACTGGAGCCCAAAGAGGCGGACAAAAGGGCTGCCCTGCTTGAAGAAAATGGTATCTACCCCCTGGTTGTGCACAGCGCTTACCTGATCAACCTGGCCTCAAAAAGTGATGATGTTTTTTTCAAGTCCCAAAAGCTGCTTAATGAGACCATGGAGCGAGCCGCACTTTTAAAAGCTCCGTACGTGATTTTACACACCGGTAACCACGGCGGGCAGGGCAAGGAAAAAGGGCTAAAACAGATTACCGAAAGCATCAAAGAAGGACTCGAAAACTGGCCGGCTTCGGTCAAGCTGCTTTTGGAAAATACTGCCGGCAGCGGCACCGCTTTAGGGGCGGATTTCAATGATCTGGGCGAAATCTTAAGCGCTTTCCCCAGAGATACCCTGGGGGTATGCATTGATACCGCCCATGCCTGGGCCGCGGGTTATCACCTCTCAAGCCAGGGAGGGGTGGAAAAGAGCATTAATGCACTAAAAAGCGCAGTTGGTTTGGAGTATTTACAAGTAATCCACGTCAATGGCACCCGGGTGAAACCCGGTTCCAGGGTAGACCGGCATGCCCACATCGGGGAAGGAAATATCGGCAAAGATGGTTTCGCCGCCCTTTTAAATTATGGCTGGCCGGAAGCGCTGCCGGTGATTTTAGAGACGCCTGAAAACGGCACTGACTGGGACCGGGCAAACTTGGACACCCTTTATGAACTGGCCGGTGAATAAACTCCAAGAGAACCGATTAATCTAGCCTTTCTAAAGTAAAAAGGCATTGCTTGGCAGGCAAGCATACTTGGGAGGAGAAGGAATTGGCCAAGAGGAAAACCCTTTTTTGCTGTACCGGATGCGGTTACGAAGCCCATAAATGGATGGGGCGCTGCCCGGCCTGCAATGAATGGAATACGATGACGGAAGTTAAAGCTTTAAAGAAGGAAAGGGGCAGTTCGCTTTACCGCGGCGGGGCGGAAGTGGTTTCTTTAAGGGAAGTGGCGGCCACCAATGAACAGCGCCAGGTTACCGGTATTGATGAATTCGACCGGGTCCTCGGCGGCGGGGTGGTTGCCGGTTCGGTGATTTTGCTCGGCGGCGACCCGGGAATCGGTAAATCAACCCTGCTATTGCAGGCGGCAGCCCGCCTCTCCGGCGCCTCGGAAGGAGGCGTTTTTTACGTTAGCGGGGAAGAATCCCTGCAGCAGTTGAAAATGCGCGCCGAGCGGTTGGCTATAAAGGAGAGTTTTTATTCTGCAGCGATTACCGCCCTTGAAGATTTGCTCGAAAGTGTTGAAAAGCTTAAACCAGCGGTGGTGGTGGTAGACTCGGTCCAGTCGGTATATAAAAGTGAAATGGACGGGGTGCCCGGCAGCGTCAGCCAGGTGCGCGAGGTAACCACCGAGCTGGTCCGCCTGGCCAAGGAACAAAATATCGCTATTTTTCTGGTCGGGCATGTGACCAAAGAAGGGATGATGGCCGGGCCGCGCCTTTTGGAACACATGGTCGACTGCGTGCTTTATTTGGAAGGGGACCGCTACCACAGCTTCCGCATTTTGCGGGGGGTAAAAAACCGCTTTGGTTCGACCAATGAAATCGGGGTTTTCATGATGGAAAACGAGGGGATGGTGGCAGTAAAAAACCCCTCGCATTTATTTATCACCCAGCGCAGCGAACAGGCTGCCGGGGCGGTAATTACCGCCAGCATGGAGGGGACCAGGCCGCTTTTGGTGGAGATTCAGTCCCTGGTGGCCCCGACCAGTTACCCTGCTCCCAAACGCACTTCCACCGGCATTGATTTAAACCGGGTGGCCCTGGTTTTGGCCGTCCTGGAAAAACATGCCGGGATTACCTTTTTTGGCCTGGATACCTTTGTCAACGTGGTCGGCGGAGTGCGCCTTTATGAAACCGCCGCTGACCTGGCCTTAGCCTTAAGCCTGACTTCCAGTTTAAAGGGAAAGGCTTTGAGCGCCGATACCGTGGCTGCCGGTGAAGTGGGATTGACCGGAGAAATCCGCCCGGTTAGCCGGATCCGGCAGCGTTTGCATGAAGCCAAAAAATTAGGCTTCAGGCGGTTTATTTTACCTGAAGCCAATTTCTCTGAAATAAAAGCGGGCAAAGATGAATTTAAGGGGCTGCAGCTAATCGGTGCCGGCACCATTAAAGAAGCAATCGGCATTGCGCTTTTGGGTTAATTATAACAAACTGTCTCAATACGTTTGTCGTTATAATGCTTTTTTAAGCTTATGGTCAACTACTTCAGGGTTCAGCCTAAGATAGCAGGAAATGCCCGAGGGTATTGATCCGGTTATGCTCCAAACTGAACAGGTCTTCCAGCTTAAAATCAAGGGTGTTACAAAGGGCCGTCAGGTAAAACAAGTTCTTGCCTATTTCTTCGGCAATTACTTCCCGGCAGTTTTCACAGAGTTCTCCTTTGATATGAGAATCCATGTGTTTTCCGCAGTCCTTTAATGAATCCGTTTGGGGATATTCTTTTTTATTGGCGCAAATTTGAATACAGCCGCAGTCGGTCACTGTTTTGATGATACTGCGGTTGATCCGGGCGGTAGATTCCTGGTGCTTGGACAGGCAATCTAAAATGCTGCGGTGACGGATTAATACCTCCGAAACCAAATCCTGAAAGTTATTGACAACCTCTTGATCCTTCATTTAAATGGTCACCTCTTTTTCTTTGTCGGCCCTGTTGGCGTAATTATACTTTTAAATTTCCAATCATGTCAACTAGAAACGGCAAAGCAGGGTAAGCTGGTGGGCAATATTTGAAAAATTTTTAGTTGTATGCTTAGTTGGAATGTGTTAAAATATATGTTTAATTGACACTTAGCGGCTGCTGTGCTACTATTAAACAAAGTATTGCTAGGGGGCGTGGTTTTGTTTAATGTTGGCGACAGGGTTGTTTACCCGATGCATGGAGCAGGAGTGATAGAAGCCATCGAGGAAAAAGAAATTCTCGGTTCCCGAAAAAAATATTACGTAATGAAGCTTCCCCTGGGTGAAATGAAAGTGCTGATCCCCACTGATAATATCTTCCAGGTAGGCCTGCGGGGAGTCATCGAGGAAGAAGAGGTCTCCGCTGTATTTGTAGTTTTAGAAGGCGACCTGTCTCCAATGTCTGCCAACTGGAACCGCCGTTACCGGACCCACCTGGAAAAAATTAAAAGCGGTAATATTTATGAAGTTGCCGAGGTGGTGCGCAACTTGATGTTGCGAGATCGGGAAAAAGGGCTTTCTACCGGAGAAAGCAAGATGTTGGATATGGCGCGCCAAATCTTGATTAGTGAGCTGATTCTTGTGCAGGGTTTAGAGCAGTCGGAGATCATCAATAGGCTTGATAATATTTTTGAGAGGGCTCCCAAGTAGCAAACCTCCTTTATTTGGACAATAACTTTAACTACCTTGCTTCCGGGGAAAGCTTTAAGTTATAATAAGCTGAATAATTCCCCGGGTTTTTTGTTTTTGGTGAATATATTCAAGCTGATCTGAAAGGGGGTGAAAATGATGGTATACAAGGTGCTGCGATTTATTGGCACCCTAATCGGAGTAGTTATCGGGCTCTCCATTTTTGCGAACTTAAGGCCGGTTGTTTCTCAGTATCAGTATATTCATATATCCGAAGGGATTGTTTTTACCCCGGTCAACATTGGTTATTACGCCATAGGCGGCCTTTTATTTGGACTCATCTTTTATTTGCTTACTCCTTTATTTATTAATATTTTTAACCGCTTTTTATCCTGGGCCGAAAGCAAGCTAAAACTGGTTCCGACCCAGGATATTGCTTTGGTCGTGGTTGGCCTGCTCATTACTTTGCTTATTGGGCTTTTGCTCAGTGTCCCCATTTCTCGAATTCCGGTGGTGGGAATCTACCTGTCACCGCTGCTTACGCTCCTGTTAGTCTTTGTTGGGGTGCGCTTTTTGCTGAACCGCAAAGATGACTTTGCCTTTCTTACCAACCTGTTCACCCGGGGAGTCCGTGGTAAGGGCAGCGACAACGAAGTTTACAAGATCTTAGACACCAGCGCCATTATCGACGGCCGGATTGTTGATATTTGCAAGACCGGTTTCCTGGAAGGAGTCATTGTCGTGACTGGATTTGTCCTGGAAGAGCTGCGCCATATTGCCGATTCTTCCGATATCTTAAAGCGCAACCGCGGCCGGCGGGGCCTGGATGTTTTAAATAAAATTCAAAAAGAGATGAATGTGCCGGTACAGGTTTACGAGGGTGATTTTGAAGATATTGCCGAAGTGGACAGCAAGCTGGTGCGCCTTGCCAAAACTATTAACGGCAAGATTGTCACCAACGATTATAACTTGAACAAGGTTTGCGAACTGCAGGGCGTGCCGGTATTAAATATCAATGAACTGGCCAATGCGGTCAAGCCGGTAGTGCTGCCCGGTGAAGAAATGACGGCGCAAATAATTAAGGAAGGCAAAGAAGCCGGGCAGGGCGTGGCTTACTTGGATGACGGCACCATGATCGTGGTTGAAGGAGGGCGCCGCTATATCGGTGAAACGGTTGAGGTAATGGTAACCAGCGTGTTACAAACGGCAGCGGGACGCATGATTTTTGCCAAGCCAAAGCAGGATGCCGATAATAAGTACAGCGAGGCGAAATGATCTGCAGCCGTAACTTAAACCGGCTTTGCTGCTTGATTAAAAGCAGGGAACCGCTATAATAGAAAAGCATCTAGACTGGAGCAATTAAGCAGATGCAGGACAGGGGAGTAGTAAGGTAGCAATGAAAGCCGCGGCTATAATTGCTGCTGCCGGTGAAGGTTTGCGCATGAAATCTTCGACCCGCAAGCAGTACCTGATTTTAGAACAAAAGCCGGTATTAATCCGTTCACTGCAGCTGTTTGTGGAACACGAGGCGGTGGAGCAAATCGTGGTGGTGATCCCGCCCGGGGATCACCAAGAGGTCAGATCAATGTTGGAGGCGTACTGGCCGGATCAAAATATTGCCCTGGTCACAGGCGGCGATAGCCGGCAGGAATCGGTAAGCCTTGGCTTAAAAGTAATATCGCAAAAAAGCGGTTTAATCTGCATTCATGATGCCGCCAGGCCGCTTGTCTCCAAAAAGCTCCTCGAGAGCCTGCTTGCTGAAGCGAAAAAGCACGGCGCTGCCGTGCCGGTACTCCCGCTTAGCGATACAATCAAAGAAATTGGGCCGGAAGAATTTGTTTTATCTACCCCGTCCCGGGAAAACTTGCGCCGGGTGCAGACCCCGCAGGTTTTTTTGCAAGAAATTATCTTTGAAGCTTACAAGCATGCCGCCAGGAATAATTTTTTGGCCACAGACGACGCCTCGCTGGTGGAAAGGACCGGCGGGTTTGTTAAAATGGTTCCCGGGGAAATCAATAATTTAAAAATAACTTCTCCAGAAGACCTGGCCCTGGCTTCGATAATTTTGAGGGGAGTGGAAGATTCTTGAACCGAGTTGGCACCGGTTACGATCTGCACCGGCTGGTAGAAAACAAACCCCTGGTTTTGGGGGGAGTGGAAATAGAGCACTACCTGGGGCTGGAAGGCCATTCTGATGCCGATGTTCTGCTTCACGCCCTGGGTGATGCCTTGTTGGGCGCCGCCTGCCTGGGGGATCTAGGTTTTCACTTTCCACCCGGAGAGGACCGCTATCGCGATATTTCCAGCCTGGTTTTGTTGGAAGAGATAAAAAATAAGCTGCTCCGTGAAGGGTGGAAACCGGCTAATGTCGACGGGGTGATTATTGCCCAGGCCCCGCCTTTGGCCCCTTACATTGAAACTATGCGGGAAAAAATCGCTTCCGCCCTGGATATATCACGCTGCCAGGTTTCGGTAAAAGCGACCACTACAGAGCAGCTGGGAGTATGCGGCAGAGAAGAGGGTATTGCCGCTCAGGCAGTCGTCCTGTTGGAAAAGCCGGCACCCTAAAGCCCTGCCGGTCATGAAGTGGTTTAAACTTGCCGTGATTAATTATTTTGGACAGGGCTGGCTCATCTGTGGTATAAGTATTAAAGCACCCTGGTTTGCATTATTAATAACCGCAGTAAATGATTCGTGCGTGTTGATTCTTTAAATGTGGTAGAGTTATAATATTGTTGTTTATGAACATTCTATTTATAATGGAAAGCAAAAGGGGTTAAAGTTTATGTTTAGGAGGATTCGCCAGGATATTAAGGCGGTTAAAGAAAGAGACCCGGCGGCAAAGAGCACCCTGGAAGTGCTGCTTTGTTATCCGGGTCTTCACGCTTTACTCAGCCACCGGCTGGCCCACTTTCTTTTCCAACGGGGACTGGTGCTTTTGCCGCGCCTGATTTCCCACCTTTCCCGATTTGTTACCGGAATTGAAATACACCCGGGCGCAAGAATTGGGGAAGGATTCTTTATAGATCACGGCCTGGGTGTGGTTATCGGCGAAACCACCGCGATTGGCAGAAATGTTACCCTTTACCAGGGAGTTACCCTGGGAGGGACCGGCAAGGAAACCGGCAAAAGGCACCCAACCCTGGGCGATAATGTTGTGGTCGGAGCCGGGGCTAAAATATTAGGCCCGCTTGAAATTGGCCAAAACAGCAGGGTCGGGGCCGGTTCCGTGGTGTTAAAGGCCGCGCCGCCCAACGCTACAGTGGTTGGTATCCCGGCCAGGGTGGTCTACTATAATGGAGAAAAAATGCCAACAATCAACCTTAACCACAGCGATATGCCCGACCCGGTTGCCGAAGCCCTGGGCAATATGCAGGAACAGATCGACCAGCTTCGCTGCCGCCAGGTAGACTTGGAGAACGGAGGAATCTGTAAAAGTGGCCGTAAAAATTTATAATACTTTAACTCGCAGCCGGCAAGAATTTAAACCCGTCAATCCGCCGAAAGTTACCTTCTATGTTTGTGGACCGACCGTTTATGATTATATCCATATCGGCAATGCCCGGGTATTTGTGGTTTTTGACGTAACCAGGCGCTACCTCAACTACCGTGGCTACCAGGTTAAATATATCCAAAACTATACCGATATTGATGATAAAATGATTAACCGGGCCAATGAAGAGGGCCTTTCGGTTAGTGAGCTGGCGGAGCGGTATACTAAAGCTTACGAGGAAGATGTGGCCGCCTTGCGAGTGCGCCCGCCCGATGTAAAGCCGAAAGCCACCGAACACATCCCCCAGATCATTGAACTGGTCGAAAAGATGCTTGAAAATGGTTACGCTTATGTCAGTGATGGCGACGTTTATTTTGATACCAGCCGTTATCCGCAGTATGGGCAGCTTGCCCACCAAAACCAGGAGGACCTTTTGGCCGGGGCCCGGGTGGAGCCGGGAGAGAAAAAGCAAAGCCCCCTGGATTTTGTGCTCTGGAAACAAAAAAAAGAAGGCGAGCCGGCCTGGGAGAGTCCCTGGGGTGAAGGGCGTCCGGGCTGGCACATTGAATGCTCGGCCATGTCCCGGCAATACCTGGATGATATTTTAGATATTCACGCCGGCGGTGCGGATTTGATCTTCCCCCACCATGAAAATGAAATCGCCCAGACCTGGGGCGCGGAGAAAAAACCTTTGGCCCGTTACTGGCTCCATGCCGGCTATTTAAATATTGAAGAACAGAAAATGTCAAAATCACTGGGCAACGTCCTGACTGTGCGCAACTTGCTCAAAGAACATGACCCCCTGGATTTGCGTTTCTTACTGCTATCCGCCCACTACCGCAGCCCGCTTAATTTCAGCGCGGAGCTGGTGGCCCAGAGCAGGTCCGGGCGGATGCGGCTGCAGGAAGCGATTACCAACCTGTTTGACGCGCTCGAGGTGGCGGCCGATGCTTCCGGAGAAGATGAGCAAAAGCTCCGGGGTGATTTGGCAGAAGCGAAAGAGCGTTTTGTGGCAGCCATGGATGATGATTTCAATACAGCCGACGCCCTGGGGGTGCTTTTTGATTTAGTGCGCAGTTTAAATATTTATCTGAAGGAAGCCCACCCGTACAATCGTTTGCTGCTTGAAGAGGTCCGGCAATTTTTCCGTGAGATTAATGATATTTTTGAACTAATCGATTTAGCTCCTTCTGGAGCCCTGGACGAGGAACTGCAAGCAATGATCCGGCGGCGGGAAAAGGCCCGTGCCGAAAAAGATTTTGCATTAGCCGATCAGCTTAGGGACGATTTGCTGGCAAAGGGGATTATTTTGGAAGATACCCCGCGCGGCACTCGCTGGAAAAGAAAATAAAGACAGGGGGGTTTTTATGGCCTATATCAGGGAAAGGACGATAGAAGCGGCCTGGCGGATGGTTTTATGGAACTGTGCCCGCTACGGTTACAGTTACCGGATCAAAAAGGGCAGCTACGAAGGGCAGTTACGCAAACAGCTCAATCACTTAACGGTAGTCATCGAAGAACCGTATACCCGCCCGCTGGCAGTCTGGTTACCCGAAAACTGTGGAATTCCCGCCCCTACCTCCGAAGAAAAAATCCAGGATTATTTCTATGAGTACCTGGCCACCGATACAAAAGGAGAGATGGAAGATTACACCTACGGGCAGCATATTGCCCCCCAGCTGCCTAAAGTGATTGGTCTGCTGAATCGCTCGCAAGGTGCTACCAACCAGGCCTGCATGAACATAGGGGGCAGTGAGAATATCGACCTTGACGACCCGCCCTGTTTGCGGGTATTAGATTTCAAAGTGGTGGACGGTCTGCTGCAGATGTCCCTTTTTTTCCGCTCCTGGGATATCTTCGTCGGCTTTCCCGAAAACCTGGGCGGGCTGCAGCTCCTAAAAGAATATGTCCTGATGCACCTTGACTTCCCGGTTGAAGACGGCCAGCTCACCGCATATTCTTCCGGGGCGCATATTTATGAACAGTATTTTCCGATTGTCAATATATTAAACGCCCATAAATGTTAAGGGTGGTAGTTTAAAGCATTATTAATGAAAAGAGTATTTTATAAACCGGGCAGGGAGAAGCCATGAAGGATCAAGAGCGGCACTTCAAGGGAGAAAATTTTGCCGATCGCTTTGCTGAAGCAGACGGCGGCAGCCGCGACCAAAGAGATAAGCAGGAAGCATTAATTGCCGGCCGCCATGCTGTTATAGAGGCGCTGCGTTACAGCAAACCGTTGGAGGTTTTTCTAGTTGAAGGTTTAAAAAAGGCGCTGGTAAATGAAATTACCCATTTAGCCCGCCGGCGAAAGGTGCCGCTTAAGTGCTTGTCCAAAGAAGACTTTAACCGGTTAGCCGGCGATATTTCCGGCAACCAGGGGGTGGCGGCCACAGCTGCCCCCTTCCGGTATTCTTCTCTAAGCCGCCTCATTGCGTGGGCCCGCTCTTCTGGTCCTGAACCATTTTTGATCATGCTGGACCATATTGAAGATCCCCAAAATTTAGGCGCAGTCATGCGGACTGCCGATGCCGCGGGCGTGCACGGTTTGATTATCCCCGATCAGCGGGCTGCCGGGGTAACAGCGGCGGTCCGCAAGGTAGCTGCCGGAGCGGCGGAGCGCTTGCCGGTGGCTTTGGTTGGCAATTTGAACCGGGCTTCGGAAATGCTTAAAAACGAGGGTTTTTGGCTGTACGGCGCTGAAGCTGACGGCAGTGAAGAGTATTTTCGGGCCGACTACTGCCGTCCGCTGGTGCTGGTAATCGGTTCGGAAGGAAAGGGTTTGTCCAGGCTGCTTAGAAAAAACTGCGACTTGACTTTAAATATACCGATGCCGGGCAGCGCCGGTTCGCTTAATATTGCAGCGGCCACGGCCATTTTAACTTATGCCGCTTTGGCGCAAAGGGAGGGATGGACAGGGTGAGCTTACCGGTGCTGATCGTTGATGGCTACAATATAATCGGGGCCTGGGATTATTTAAAGGAAATGAAAAAACGAGACCTGGGCAGCGCCCGCGATCAGCTGATTGATGATTTATCCGGTTTTCTCCCCTGGTGCTGGGAAAGGATAATAATAGTTTTTGACGGCCAGAGTTATGAATGGGAAGATTTAGGTGGGGTGGAGGTCGTTTTTACCGGAAAAAAGCAGACTGCCGACACCATGATTGAACACCTGGCTGCCGGGTTGGTTTTAAAGTATCCGGTTGAAGTGGCCACTTCCGATATTGCTGAGAACCGGGCTGCTTCTGCCGTAGGAGCGATGGTAATTTCCGCTTCCGCTCTCCAGGAAAAAATTGAGGAGCGAAGCAGCGGTTACCGGCGGCTAACCGGCAAGAGAAAAAAAGAAGGTTTGATGCTTAATGATCTTTTAAACGAATCGATTTTGGAGGGCCTGGAGAAGTTTAAACGCAAATAAAGAAGCAAACCAGGGAATGCCTAAAAATCGTTAAATAGCTTGACCACATAAGGGTGATAAGTTATAATAACGGGGAAAGTCCGCAATGATCCCACCATAAGATATCCAAACGGAGGCGATATGTGTGAGCTTTTTAGCTCATGAAGTAAAGTATGCTTACCAGGGCGAACCGGAATTGGAAGCGGAATTGGAACTTCGCAACGATGAAGATATCGTCGTAGAAGCTAAAAATGGCGATATTGTCGCGCTTGAGTTTTTGATCAACAAGTACAAGAATTTTGTGAAAGCAAAAGCCAGATCCTATTTTTTGATTGGCGCCGATCGTGAGGACATTGTTCAGGAAGGAATGATTGGGCTCTACAAGGCGATCCGGGATTTTAGAGGTGATAAACTCTCTTCTTTCAGGGCCTTTGCCGAGCTTTGCATCACCAGGCAGATCATAACAGCGATCAAGACAGCCACCAGGCAGAAGCATATACCGCTTAATTCTTATGTTTCTTTGAATAAGCCAATTTATGACGAAGACTCTGATCGCACTCTGCTTGATATCCTGGCCGGGAGCAAGATAACCGATCCGGAAGAATTAATGATCAACCGGGAAGAATACCACGATATTGAGTTTAAAATGGGTGAAATTCTCAGTGAGCTTGAATGGAAAGTGCTGACCCTTTACCTGGAAGGAAAATCATACCAGGAAATCGCGGTAGATTTGTGTCGTCATGTAAAATCTATCGATAATGCCCTGCAGAGGGTAAAAAGAAAGCTGGAGCGATACCTGGAAGTGCGCAAAATTTAAAAAGCAAAGATTGCAGGGAATTCCCTGGAGGGCTCTTAAAAACCGGGTGGACTAATAGCAGCGTATTTTAATAAAATGACTTTACCACGGTTGACTTTTAATTTATACCATTGTATAATCATTTACGCAAAAATGCGGGTGTAGCTCAGTGGCAGAGCCCTAGCTTCCCAAGCTAGTAGCGTGGGTTCGATTCCCATCACCCGCTCCAAGGACGTCGCGGGGTGGAGCAGTCTGGTAGCTCGTCGGGCTCATAACCCGGAGGTCGCAGGTTCAAATCCTGCCCCCGCAACCATCATATAAGGAAATCGCTCAGCGATTTCCTTAATAAATGAAATACTTTTATTCGTGCTCACGTAGCTCAGGCGGTAGAGCGTGTCCTTGGTAAGGACAAGGTCACCGGTTCAAGTCCGGTCGTGAGCTCCAAAGGCGGCGTAGCTCAGCTGGTAAGAGCACGCGGTTCATACCCGCGGAGTCCGGGGTTCGAGTCCCTGCGCCGCCACCATTTTATATGCAGCCGAAATTAATTTTAATCGGTGACAGACGGGGTTGTATGAAACCACCTGAGTACTAATGTTTAAACCTTAGGAGGTGCATTAAGTTGGCGAAGGAGAAGTTTGAACGGACGAAGCCGCATGTTAACCTGGGGACGATTGGCCACGTGGACCACGGCAAGACGACCTTGACGGCGGCGATGACTTATTGTTTGGCGAATGTGGGTTATGCGCAGAAGACCGCATTTGACATGATTGACAAGGCGCCGGAGGAGAAAGAAAGAGGGATTACGATTGCGACGGCGCATGTGGAGTATGAGACGGACAACCGTCACTATGCGCATGTAGACTGTCCTGGTCACGCGGACTATGTAAAGAACATGATTACCGGGGCGGCGCAGATGGATGGAGCGATTTTGGTGGTATCGGCAGCGGACGGACCGATGCCGCAGACCAGGGAGCACATCTACGAAGGCGCGCCCGAATTCAGTAAAGATCAGCAGAGCGATATATTTTTATGCTGCTATGTTTCGAATCCAGGTGATGGTACGCTAGATTCTGAAGGATACGTTGCGGGTCAAGCACGAGACTACACCGTCACGGCAATGCTAGAGTCGCCACCGCTATGCCGGGCGACCCTAGCATTG
>JAWODD010000008.1:0-65628 GCA_046483445.1 Bacillota bacterium
TATGATGTTACGTATTCCGAACAGCATATTATTAAAGAAGAAGATGGATGGGTGTTGCTAATTTGCGACCTGGTTCCCGGCACCTACGAAATAGAAGAAGTCACCTCAATAGATGGTTGGTCGGTTACATATGACCCCGAAAACCAAGAAGTTGTAGTTATTGATGATCATGATGAGCCAGGTCCTGAGGCATACTTAACCATCACCAACGAATTAGAGCTTGGTAATCTTAAGGTTCTAAAAAATTGGGCAGGCCCCTACGGGAACGACGATCTTCCCGATGATATTACAGTTGAAGTATTTGATGAAGAAGATGATTTAATCAATACAATCATACTGCCCGATAATGATGGTAAATGGGAAGGTGGTCTTGGTAACCTAGTCCCGGGATCCTATTATGTGATTGAATCGGAAGTTCCAGGTTTTACTACCACTTATCCGGATGGTAATGAAGCAACAGTTAATGCAGGAGAAGCTGTTTATGCAGAAGAAATTGAGATTCTTAACACATACCCGGAGCCTGAACCGAATCCAACACCTGACCCGAGCCCGGATCCCGAACCGGGTCCAACACCTGACCCGAGCCCGGATCCCGATCCGGAACCATTTACCTTTAATAATCCGGGTGACAATGATATAGTCGCTTTAGAGGAACCGGAATCCGAGCCAGAAGAACCTGATACCGTTGAGGTTGATCCGGAAGATCCGGAAGTTGATCCCGATGAACCCGAGGACCCGGAAGCTGATCCTGATGAACCTGAAGAAGTTACTGTGGATCCCGAAGATCCGGAAGTTGATCCTGATGATCCGCAAATACTAACTGTTGACCCCGAAGAACCGAAGACCTCACCCGAAGCCGGAGGGACGAGCATTCCAATGATTTCACTTGGGATACTACTGACCAGCAGCGGGATTATTATGAAAAGGTACTTTAATTAACTTTCTAGTAAATTAGTTCAAGTAAATAGTTAGCAAATTTCCAGGTGAGGCGGCCTCAAGGCCGCCTTTTTATGGTCTTAGAAAGCCAGGTGAACGCATGAAATTATTATTGTAAATGACACAATTATGTGCTATTGTATTTCATTGCCGTGATCATAAATTATTTGCCTGGAAGGGAAAAAATCGTGCGAAGCGAATAAATATTATAATGCCTGCTGTTTTTGGTTTACTGTTGACGGGAAATTTTGCCTGGTTTTGCCGATATGATCTGAGTTTTTGAAGAGGAGGGCAAAAAGTTGGATTTTAGGATTGTAGAAAGGGTATTTTCGGAAGACGAGACTATGCCCACAATTATGGTGGCCAATATTTATGGAGCCCCGGATGTGCAGCGTAACCTGGATAAAATGGAAAAAATTATCAACATAGCGCATGAAAAGCGAGCTAATATCTTAATTTTTCCTGAACTGACTGTTACCGGTTACGTCTGGGACTGCAATAACAGGAATGAAGTGCGAAGCCTTTTGAAAGAAGGCGAAAACACCCGGATAGCGTCATGGATAAAAAATGTCCGCGATAGTTTAACTGAAGGTAGTGACGGATTGGAATATATCTTTTATGGAAACAGCAGGTTAAAAGAAGGCAAAATGTATAACTCCACCTTTATTTTAAACCGGGAGTTGGATTATTCCGCGGAAGAATACATTTATGCCAAGGTATTTTTAACTCCTGTGGAACAGGATTATTTCAGTCAGGGCACCGATAAACGGTTAAGTATAGACACCAAGTGGGGCCGCTTTGGTTTCATGCTTTGTTACGATCTCTGCTTTGTCGAACTGGCCCGCCAGTATGCCTTTTTGGATGGTGCTGATGCCATAGTGACCATGGCTGCCTGGCACTCTGAAGCGGTCAGGGAGTATACCATGATGAATGCCCGTACCGATCACTATTACGGTTTTTTATGGGATTTAATGAACAGTTCCAAGGCCGCCTATAACCAGGTTTGGAGTCTCGGCAGCAACTGGGTGGGGCTTCACGAAAAAAGCAGGGAATACTTATGGGGTGGCAGTGGTATGTGGGCTCCCTCAGGGATGAAGCTTTTACAGGCTTCCAATATTAACGAAGAACTGCTTATTGTAAGGAATTTGGATATCAAGGGACAGCGAGATAAAGAACAGGATGATTTTAACTACCGGATCGATTTTGAGCAGTTTTACCGTAATATGGCGTATGGTAAAGAATGCATTTACTATGTCGAAACCGAGAAATCTTAGCCGATAAAATTTTCACTGAAAATGTAATTTTAAATTGAGCCCGGAGCTTAGATTATATTTATCATTTTTCGGGCTTTTATCTTTCAGCAGAGCCTTAACTGTTATATTTTTTATCAATCAGTGTTAAAATGAAAGAGCAAACATCATGGTTATATAAAGGTGAGTTATGGTTAAATTCCTTTTACTGTTTACCCTTGTCCCCCTCATCGAAGTCTGGATTTTAATTGAAGTGGGAAGTATTATTGGCACTGCTCCCACGATTTTGTTGATAGCTTCCACCGGCTTTATCGGGGTATTTTTAGCCAAGTACCAGGGTATTACCGTCCTCTATAAAATGCAGATGGATTTGCAGGCGGGAATTGTTCCCGCCGAGCAGCTCTTTGACGGAGGCTGTATCCTGGTCGGAGGCGCTTTGCTTTTAACCCCCGGGTTAATCACTGATGCTTTAGGATTTTCGTTGTTATTGCCCTTTACCAGGATTTTTTACAAAGCTGCCGCCCAAAAATATTTTAGCCGTCAGGTGGAAGAAGGTAATTTCCAGGTTTGGTGGCACAGGTAAAAAATTTCAAATAAGCAAACCGAAAGGGCAATTTTAAAGCAGACTGGTATAGCGAAGCTTTTTAAGATAAAGGTTTAATGTAATTGAGCGGCTGGTTTTGTTAGAAGAATTGGAGGATCGAAATATGAGCAAAATTACCGTGGAACAGCAGGGGCATGTTTTACTGCTTGGCCTCAACAGGCCCGATAAAATGAATGCTTTTGATGTAGAGATGTATATGCTGTTAGCGGAGGGGCTGGGTAAACTTGATCGTGATTCCGAACTCCGCTGCGGGTTAATCTATGCCCGGGGCCAACATTTCACCTCCGGGCTGGATATGGCTAAGTGGATTGATGTTTTTAGTGCGGGCAGTTTTCCCGAGTTGGCGGAAGGATCGTGCGACCCCCTCGGCCCGGATCGCCGCCCATAAGGGAGAACATGAGGCAGTTTCCCGCCTGCTCCCCGATCTGCAGCCGATTATGGCCAGCGATGATGCCCGGGAAGGCGTGCACTCTTTCCTGGAGCGGCGTAAGGCCAACTTTAAGGGAAGTTGAACGTGTTTACCGGTTCAACAAGAATTTAAACAAGCCGGCTTTGCATAAGTTCTGGTTGGCATAATTAGGTTGGGGGGTGTTTGCCTGTGCGACAAGGTGCTGATTTAAACGATCTACGGGCTATATCTCATCGCAGGATGGCGGATCTCTTCTTACCGAAGAAGCCAGAAAGCTTATGCTGCGTTACAAGGATTCTAGGCAGGAAGCCAGGGCAAGTTTGGAAGAATTATTTAATAAGTATTTTCGTGATATTACATAAAGATTTATCCAGGGGTTAATATTAGGGATTGATCAAAAAATAAAAGGCGGCCAACCGCTTATAGCTTTCCGGTTAGCCGCCTTTGAATTTAAGTAAACTATTGTTCCATTAGCTTACCTATTCCGGCCAGGCTACAAACCGTCCCCAACAAGACGCAAGTTCCATCCCTTTCTGCAGAAAGCAGCCGATATAGTAACGTCCACTGTCTAGATGTTCAAGTTCATTGCCAAGGTTTTCGGCATGAACAATTCCGTGTGGAAAGAGATTGAGGTGCATATCCTGGTAGTACTTATCGAGGGGGAACATTTCATCCCAATCTTTGCCGAATTTATCAATCAGCTTCTGGTTTGCCTCTTCAAAAGTTTTTGGATGGAAAACTCGCTGAATAGTATTCATCGGGTGTTCCATGGCCACACAGTCCACTGCCAGCCACTTGATTTTTTTCTTTAAGCACCACTCGGCAAAATCCTGCGAAGGGCCCGGGTGACGGATCATATATCTAAACTCATCTGAATCGGGGCTGTCCCAACCAAATTTTGAGTAACCGGTTTTGATAATTAGAATATCCCCTTCCTTTACGTCAACGACCTCTTCAACCATCTCCGGAGTATAAACACTGGTATCGCTTACCATGCTGGAAATGTCAGCAATGGCTCCCGGACCTTTCCAGAAATCCAGGGGAGTTTCTCCAATTGTTTTGCCGCTTGCGTAAAAATGAGTCTCGCCATCCATGTGGCTGCTTAAATGGAAACTGGCTTTACAGTGGGAATTATTCCGCCCAAGTCCAAAATATTGGCCACCAACTCGCTTGGTATACTGTAAACTCAAAGGAATATAGTTAGCCCACTGCGGAGTCTGAACACTAAAGGGTATGGAAAGATCGTACATCTTCTTATTCTTCATACCGTTATAAAAATCATTTTCGCTCATTCCTTCTGGTGCCTGCAGGGCCACCACTCTTGACCATGCTGACTCAACTTCGCAGAAAGGAATTGGTTGGATCATGATCCAGGCCCGCTGGTTGCTTAGTTCCTTGATCTGACCACCCAGTGATTCTGCCAACAACAAGCCGGCTTTCGGCATGGTGCTGTGGGTGAGCTTATAATATTCATCAGGAGGAAACATTTCATCCCATGTTCTACCATGGGTTTCTTTTAGCTTCGCTTCAGCTTTTTCAAATTCTCGACCATGCATGTAGCGGATATTGGTATTCATCGGATGCTCGGCACATCCGCAGTCGACACCGATCACCTTAAGCTTTTTCTCCAAGGCCCATTCGAAGAATCCCGGTGCCGGACCCGGGTGACGGACCAGGTAGGAAAATTCTTTGTTTTCAACACCACCCTGAGCATTGGGGTTTTGAACATCGGGCTGATCGTAAGTATATTTGTGGTAGCCGGTATTGATGATCAGGATGTCATTTTCCTTAACTGTTGCCCGCTTTTCGATCATTTCCGGGGTGTAAAGGCTGTAATCAGAAACTTCATCAGAGATATCGACGATGACACCTTCACCGCAAATATCTTCAAAAGGAATATCAGCAATCGAGCGCATTCCGGAATGAAAAGCAGTTGGCCCAACCAGGTGGGTTCCGGTATTGTTCGACCACTCGATTAGCTGACCATTTGCACCCAATCCACCGTAAAAAGACCCGGTAACTCGCTTAAAAAAATGAACTTGCAGCGGCATTTCACCTGGCCATGGTGGAGTAAAGATGCTTAAAGGTTGGTTCAGATCGTACCATTTTGCCTTACTTAGCAAATCAATCGTGTCTCTATTCATGTCAACCTCCTATTGATTAAAATTGTTGATGAAAAAAAGATTTAAATGTAGAAACTCTTAACATTAAAAAGTATAGCAATAATTGATCGGAATTGTCAATCAAAACAAATTGTGAACCAGAAATTCCGCAAATAAGAAGCAGTACAAGTATGTGGACCCTTACTTAGATTTTAACGAAACGATCAATCGTTTCCGATGTCGCGTTAGACAACTAAAATTAGATGGAACTTTCCCGGAACAATTTAAGTATATTAACGGCAATTTCGAAGTTGAGCGCGCTTTCCGGGTTGTCCAGGTTGACCCCGGTTAACTCTTCAATTTTTTTTATTCGGTAAAGAACAGTATTGTAGTGGGTAAACAGCCTGGCTGATGTAAGCTTTAAATTGCGATTAGTTTCGTAGTAAGCTTCTAAGGTCTTGATTAGATCACCTTTTTTTGTGCGATCATATTCAAAAACCGGGGCTAGCAGTTCTTCCACAAAGCGCTCCAGTTCGCTGCGGTTTTTTTCGCTGAGAATTTTGTAAAAACCAAGATTATCAAAAAATATAGTGTGGTTTTGCCTTGAAAGCTGCGATATTTTCAATGCTTCGCGGGCTTCTTCGTAGCTGCGGCCTATATATCTTAGATCGGAATAAGCTTTGCCTACACCGATTTTAAGTTGCATCTTTTTTTCCGTTGAATTTTGCAAGTAACTTACAAGTTCAGAAACTGTTTTTTTCAGCGATAAAGTAGGGTTGCCTTCCTCAATTTCGGTGACCGCCACAATATTATTGCCCTTTACCCCGGCGATAAGATTATTCGTTCCATTTTGTTTAAGGAAATTGTTAATCGCCCTAAGCAAATTCTCCTTGAAGCGGGGAACGTCCATTTCCATGTAATGCTTGATTTCTTCGACTTCGTTGAAGCTATTGTCTTTAATAACTAGTACTGCAGTAGGTTTTTCAAGATTGATATTGAAAACTTGTCCCCTTTTAATAACATCATCGACATTACCAAAATCACAGGAAAGGAGTATTTCCAGAAATTCGTTATAGTAGTTTTTTTCTATTTCATATATTGCTTTATGTTTGGTAAACTCTAAAGCAGCAATGGTGGCTGCTCTCTCCATAATCAGGATATCTGGATCATAAATAGGCTCATTAATTAGGGCAACCATGTAGCCATATTCGTATTTATCAGCGACTATCGGTATCCGAATCGCCATGATCTTAAGTGGTTTTTGTTTGTCAGAAGTATATTCTAATGAATATTTAACCTCTTTTATATTGCCGAAATGCAGCCTTTCTTTTTTTACTTCCATGCTTTCTTCCGAAAAGAAAAGTTCAAATTTATATTGATCGGGGCAATCATCATTAACAATCAAGCTGCCCTCACTGTCCATGATCGCTACCGGATTGGAGATGAGTTTCCCGGTTTCCTTGCAGAGTTCTTCCAGGGGACTGCCATGGAGGGCCAGGTTCATTAATTTTTTATGGGCCTGTTCCAATTTTTGCAGTATTTTATTCTGCTTGTTAAAGACAACGCCCAGGATAGGGGCAATAATTTCTGAAAAAGAAAGATCATAAGGCACCTCCAGTAAAGGAATTTTACACTGTTCGGCGCTGGCAACTACTTTATCAGGTATTTCCTCCAGGTAACGCTTTGTTTTAATGGCCAGGGCAGCGCTTCCTTTCTGGCTCATGCGAGGGATCAGGGTTTCCATCAGTTCGGGGTATTCGCGAAAAGAATAACCGGTGGTCAGTAAGAATTCACCGTCAATCAGCCAGTCCATAATGTCCGGAACTTCGATAACATTGACCAGCTTGATTACCCGGTTCAGGCCGTCCTTGCCGCTGACTACTTTCAAACGATTAACTACATCTAACGACAGGGCTTCCCTGACTGTAATGCCGTATTGTTCTTGCATCGCCGTCACAGCCTTTCTGAGAGGTAATATTTATAAAAGAATAGCAAAAACAGGTGATCATTGTCAATCAAATTGTGGTTTATATATAAATAACAAGCAGAGATTTGGTGATATAACCTAGAGGAAATCAAAAATAGATGTTTAATTATAAAAAAAGCCACTTTTTTTGAACATAATAATAGAGAAAACAGGGGCATAATATTAAAGTTATGTTTAAGAGGAGGATGAATTAAATTGAAAATAGTTGTTGCCCTTGGTGGTAATGCCTTGCTTAAGGCTGGTCAAGAAGGGACCGCGGAAGAACAGCTTGAAAACATTGAACTAGCCTGCAGGCAGCTGATCCGGATTGCCCATGATCACGACCTGGTAATTACGCATGGCAATGGACCGCAGGTGGGCAAGATTCATATGCAAAATGAGGTGGCTAGTGAGATAAGTCCCTCTATGCCGCTGGATATATGCGGAGCGATGTCCCAGGGTCAGATTGGCTATCTGCTCCAGCAGGGATTGAATAAAGAGCTCGCCAGGCAGGGTGTTATGAAAGATGTGGCTACAGTCATTACAAGGGTTCAGGTTGATAAGGACGATCCCTCTTTCCAGAATCCCACTAAACCGATTGGCACTTTCTACAGCCGAGAAGAGGCTGAAAAACAAATGAAGGAAAAAGGTGAGGTCTGGGTTGAAGACAAGACCAGGGGAGGCTGGCGTAAGGTGGTTCCCTCCCCGATGCCTTCAAAAATTTTGGAAGAAAATATAGTAAAGAACCTGGTAGATAGCGGCTGCCTGGTTATCGCTTCCGGTGGTGGAGGTGTTCCGGTGGTAGAAAGTGAAGAGAGTGGCTATGACGGGATAGAAGCAGTTATCGATAAGGACCTGGCCGGCGAACTTCTTGCATCAATTGTTGATGCTGATGCCATGGTAATTTTGACCGATGTGCCCGAGGTGTATATTAATTACGGGACTCCGGAGCAAAAGACGTTAAGCCGGATAAGCGTGAATGAGATGGAAAAATATGAAAAAGAAGGTCACTTTGCAGCAGGAAGTATGGGTCCGAAAGTCGAAGCAGCAATTAAGTTTGCTCGTAAAGACAAAAAAACTGCAATCATCACTTCCCTTGAACAGGCCCGGGAAGCAATTACAGGGCAAGCGGGAACATGTTTGATTGGTGAAGAGTAACAATATCTGGGTGAAAGAAGGAGGGGAATAATGTGGTTCTCAAAAGTTATATTGCCAAAAATACTTTTCGTGATTCAGTTTACCTGATGCGCCTTTCCTCTACAGTTAGAAATTTTGAGGGGGTTATCGAAGCAGAAGTTATAATCGGCACTGACCATAATAAAAAGTTTTTGCAATCCAGCGGGCTCTGGAACGAAGAAATCGAAAAAGAAGCCGGTGCTAACGACTTGATCATTGCAGTAAAAGCGGAGGATGAAGAAAAAGCGGAACAGGCAATTAAAAGCACGCATGAGGAATTAAACAAATCGGTGGAAAGAGAAAGCCTGCTCGGTGAATTTGTACCGCGCACTTTTGAAACAGCTTACGATAACTTCCCCGGGGCCAACCTGGCTTTGTTGTCTATCCCGGGACGTTATGTGCAGCGTGAAGCAGACCAGATCATCGAAGCCGGTTTGCATTTGATGATCTTCAGCGATAATGTGCCTCTAGACGCTGAAATAGCACTTAAGAAAAAAGCGCAAGAAAAAAATCTTTTCGTTATGGGTCCGGACTGTGGAACAGCAATCATCAACGGCACACCGCTTGCATTTGCCAATGAGCTAAAAAGAGGGAATATCGGCATTGTTGCCGCAGCTGGAACCGGTTTGCAGGAAGTGGCAAGCTTGATTAATAACCTGGGTGAAGGAGTTAGTCAAGGTATCGGAACCGGTGGCCGGGACATCAAGGCGGCGGTGGGCGGAATAACCATGATCCAGGGATTAAAAGCCCTGCTTAATGATAAAAATACGGATGTTATCGTCATTATCGCCAAGCCGCCCGACCAGGAAGTAACTGAAAAAGTGTTGGACATAGCAAGTAAGGGTAATAAGCCTGTTGTGATAAACTTTATCGGAGGTGATATGGATAAAGTCCGTTCGGCTGGTTGCAGCCCAGCATTAACCCTTAAAGAAGCAGCTAAAAAAGCGGTCGACCTGTTGCGTCAAAAACCTGTAGAAGGCGAAGATCATCTTGCTGAAGTAGATGAAACCCAGATCAGTGCAGAAAAGGAAAAGTATAAAGAGGGCCAGTGCTACCTGCGAGCCCTTTATTCCGGGGGCACGCTTGCCTACGAAGCCCTGGTTTTACTGCAGAAAAGTGTCGATACAATTTATACCAACCTTAGTTTTGAGCAGGCTAAAAAAGTTGAGGATGTATATAAAAGTCAGAAGAATACCATTATTGACTTTGGTGAAGATGAATTTACCCAGGGTCGACTGCACCCGATGATTGACCCAACTATTCGAAACAATCGCATAATTGCCGAAGCACAAGATCCAGAAACTGCTGTAGTGATGCTGGATTTGGTGCTGGGTTATAACGCTCATCCGGACCCGGCCGGTTCAGCACTGGAAGCAATTAAAGAGGCAAAGGCGATTGCAGCAAAAGACGGCCGCTGGATTACTTTTGTGACATCTGTTTGCGGTACCGATGATGATATTCAAAACCGTACTGAGCAGGTAAACAAGCTAGAGAACGAAGGAGTTTTTGTTTTCCCCAGCAATGCCGATGCAGCCAACTATGTAGCAAAGCTTTTACCCGTATGAACGGCCCCGGGCCTTTGAGCAGTTATGACCGTTTGATATTTAGATAAACTGAGACAGGAGGGTCGAAGTCATGGATACTCTCTTTGAAAGCAAGTTGAAAGTTATTAATATGGGGCTTGAAGATTTTGCTGAAACCCTGAAAGAAAGAGGAACACCGGTTATGCACGTGCGCTGGCAGCCGCCGGCCATGGGCGATAACGACTTGCTTAATTTGCTTGATAAGTTAAAATAAATTCTGGGAGGTGCAATTCTAATGAGTAAAGTGGATCAGGCGAATCAGGAAGCAGTAAAAAACATGATGATTTCAAGACCGGTTTGGATTGATATTGGCAAGGCCCGGGAGGTTATCCCCGGCATGAAAGACAACCTTTTTCTCCATGCCGGACCGCCCATTACCTGGGAGAGAATGAGCGGCCCGTTAAAAGGAGCAATTATTGGAGGATTGATTTACGAAGGGAAAGCCAAAAGCATAGAAGAAGCAGAAAAAACAGCTGCTTCGGGCGAGATTGAATTCGCCCCATGCCATCATTACAATTCTGTGGGACCGATGGCCGGGGTAATTACTCCTTCTCAGACGGTTTTTATCATTGAAGACAAGGAATGGGGTGGTTATACCTATTCCAACATGAACGAAGGTTACGGCAAAGTTCTGCGTTATGGTGCTTACGATGAAGAAGTAATAAACCGTTTACGCTGGCTTGATCAAGTTTATGCTCAAGTTCTTAAAGAAGCTGTTCATCTGGCCGGGGGAGTTGATATAAAAACAATTATTGCCCAGGCTCTGCATATGGGTGATGATGCTCATAATCGTAACCGGGCGACCACTTCCCTGTTAATCCGGGCTATTGCACCGTTTATTGTGGAAACACAGTGGGGTAAAAAGACGGAGTACGATGCACCGCGCCTGGATCTTTCCAACGTATCAGCATACTTTAAAGATAAAAGAGCCACCGCTGCTGCAGAAGTGCTTGCTTTTATGCACAGCAATGATCTCACCTCGCTGAATGCGATCATGGCTGCCTGCAAAAGCATGGCCCTGGCCGCCCATGGTGTGGAAAATTCAACTATCATAACCACTATGGCTCGTAACGGAACAGATTTTGGCATCAGGGTTAGCAGTACCGGCGACAAATGGTTTACAGCTCCGGCCAATGTACCGGATGGGCTTTATTTCTCCGGTTTTAACGCCTCGGACGCGAACCCGGACATAGGGGACAGCGTAATCACCGAAACGGTTGGTGTAGGGGGTTTTGCCATGGCTGGTGCACCGGCTATAGTTAACTTTATCGGAGGCAAACCGGCCGATGCTTTTGACGCAACCAATGAAATGTATGAGATCACCGTTGCCGAAAACAGTAACTTTAATATACCGGCCATGGACTTCAAAGGTACACCGACAGGGATTGATGCCCGCAAGGTTGTTGAAAAAAACATTGTCCCCCGCATTAATACCGGTATAGCCCATAAAGAACCGGGTATTGGTCAGGTCGGTGCCGGTATAGTAAAACCGCCGATGGAAATGTTTATTGATGCATTAAAAGAACTGGCAAAGTAAGATATACTTGGATTAGTTGAACGGCCAGTTTATTTTTAATATGGAGGTGAACCAGGGATATGCCGTCTTACGATTACTTGAAATGTGTTGATTTAAAGCAAGCATTTCAACTGCTGGAAAGTAAAGAGCAGGTTTACCCGTTTGCTGGCGGGACTGACCTTCTAAACAACATCCGTAATGGCAAAGTCAAAACCGATATGCTCTTAGACGTCAAAGAAATTGACGAGATAAAAGTGTTGAGAGAAGTTGAAGAAGGGATGATCATCGGAGCAGGGATTTCGTTAAACGAAGTAGCCAACTTTGCTCCGCTAAGAAATAATCTTCCCATCTTGGCAGAAGGAGCGCACAGTGTTGGCAGTTATCCGATCCGTAACCGGGCCACACTGGGCGGAAATATATGCAATGCTTCTCCGGCTGCAGATACTGCCCCACCGCTATACTGCCTGGGTGCATTAGTTAATATAGTTAGCTCCAATCAATCTAGGGCAATCCCAATTGAAGAATTTTTTGTTGGGCCGGGTGAAACTGCTCTAAAGAAAGGGGAGCTTGTTCATTCAGTGCTTATTCCCAAACCATTCCCGGACGGAAAAGGAGTCTATTTGAAGGCTTCCCGAACCGGATCAGTGGATTTGGCCACAGTAGGTGTGGGCGTGCAAAGGTGGGGAAACCAGGTGAAAATTGCAGTTGGTGCGGTTGCCCCCACGCCGGTCAGAGCCCTTTCGGTAGAAAAAGCGATCAATGAAAATGGCGAGAAGGACTGGGCCAAAGCGGCCAGGTTAGTCCATGATGACATCTCTCCCATAACCGATTTAAGAGGGTCTATCGATTACTGCTATCACTTAAGTGAAGTCTTGGTCCGTCGAGGCCTTGAACAGACGATGGGGGTGTGAAAATGTCTGAAAAACTGACCATAAATTTTACTGTAAACGGAGTTAAGGAAACTAAAGAAGCAGCCAGCGGGCAGACCCTGTTAAAATTTATCAGGGAAGAGCTTCACCTTACCGGAACCAAGGAAGGATGCGAAATCGGCGAATGCGGAGCCTGTGTAGTTCTTTTGGACGGTAAACCGGTTAATTCCTGTCTTGTCCTGGCAGTTGAGCTGGATCAAAAAGAGTTGATAACCATTGAAGGTTTATCCAAAAATGGAGAACTGGACCGTATCCAACAAGCTTTTATCGATCATGCTGCTTTCCAGTGCGGTTACTGCACGCCCGGCATGATCATGTCCGCCCGGGCCTTACTTGAACGCAATCCAAACCCGAGTGATGAAGATATAAATGAGGCTTTAAAAGGCAATCTCTGCCGCTGTGGTGCATACCAGGAAATTAGGGAAGCAGTTAAAGCTTTAGGTAATAAACAGTGAGAAAGGAGGAATAAAAGGGATGGCGGAACTAAAACATGTAGGAACCTCGTTACCGCGTAAAGATGCCGTGGAAAAAGTAACCGGCAGTGCAAAATTCATCGAAGATTTATATATCGGGCCGATGCTCCATGCCAAGATTAAAAAGAGCACTGTCGCTCACGGCAAGATAATAAATATCAATACTGAAAAAGCGCGGTCTCATCCCGGTGTCAAGGCTGTTCTAACCGGGAAAGAGTACCCGAACAGGATTGGGCTTTACTTGATTGATAGAAATTTTTTAGCAGTCGACAAGGTTCGTTACTGGGGAGAGCCGGTTGCCGTAGTCGCTGCGGTTTCGGAGGAAGCAGCCAAAGAAGGGGCTGAGATGATCGAAGTTGAATATGAAGAGCTGCCCGGGGTTTTTGATCCGCGTGAAGGGATGAAGCCGGATGCGCCACTGATCCATGAAGATCTCGGCAACTATGAGATTGTTCCCATATTCTTCCCTAAACCCGGGACAAATATCGCCAACCATTTTAAAGTTCGCAAAGGGGATATTGAAAAAGGTTTTGAAGAGGCTGATTTTGTGGTAGAAAACGACTACTATGTACCCCAGATGCAGCATGTGCCGATAGAAACCCACAAAGCGGCCGCCCACTGGGGAGCCGACGGAAAGCTGACTGTTTGGAGCACCGCCCAGTCTCCGAATGTCGTTCGCCAGCTTCTGGCTAAATCTTTTGAAATGCCCATGCACAAAATCAGGGTTATTTCCAACTATATCGGCGGGGGATTTGGCTGCAAGGCAGGAGCTTCTATAGAAGGCCTGGTTGTTCCCCTGGCCAGGATGTTTCCCGGTCATGTAGTGCGCATTGTTTTTTCCAGGGAAGAAGATATGCAGGGGAGCTTTACCCGCCAGGCTCTGTATTCGAAACTTAAAACGGGAGTGCGCAAAGATGGCCGCATAACCGCCCTGGAATATAATATGGTCTGGGATGGGGGCGCTTACACCGAGTACGGTGTTAATATTGTCCGGGCCGCCGGTTATAGTTCAAGTGGCGCTTACGACATTCCCAACATTAAAACCGATTCCTATTGTGTTTATACAAACAATTCTATTGGGGGGCCGCTGCGTGGTTTCGGGATGAGCGAAATGCAGTGGGGCATTGAACGGCAGCTTGACGAAATCGCCAAAAAGCTGAACATGGACCCGTTGGAAGTGCGCCTAATTAACGGCATGAAAGAAGGTTCAACTACGGCATCCGGGCAGGAAGTTCACCATGTTGCCTATGATAAATGCCTGAAAACCGTGGCTGATAAGATTGGATGGAACAAAAAAGAAGGTAAATATCGCGGCAAGGGTATTGCCGGCCTGGTTAAATGTCCAGCTCAGCCAAGCAACGCCGCTTCTTCAGCAATTATCCGCATTAACGAAGACGGTACAGCTCATGTTATGGTCGGAGCTTCCGAAATGGGCCAGGGCATGCTTACTGCAATGACTCAGATCGCCGCCGAAGCGCTGAATATCACCACTGACAGAATTGAAATCAAAGTCCCCGATACTGATTTTACTCCTTATGACTGGCAAAGTGTGGGCAGCAGGGTAACCTATACCTCCGGCCTTGCCGTAAAACGTGCCGCTGAAGACGCTCTTGGACAGATCTACAGGATTGCTGCTGATTTGATGGAACTGCCTGAAGATGAACTTACTTTTGATGGTAATAAGATCTACTGGACAAAAGATAAGAATAGAAAAGCAACTTTACGCGAGGTTGCCGACAGTTGCAAAAAGTGTACTGGTGAAGGTATAGCCGGGCCAATAATCGGCCGGGGGTCCTTTGTGCCAAATAATATGACCAACCTGGATCCGGAAACCGGACAGGGTAACCCCGGTATGTTCTACTGTTTCGGAGCCACTGGTGTCGAAGTGGAAGTAGATCCGGAAACAGGAAAAATCAAGATCCTGCAGTTGGCCAGCTCAATTGATGCCGGAAAAGCGGTTAACCCGCAGTTGTGTCATGTTCAGCTGCACGGCGGGACAATCATGGGCCTTTCCACCGCCCTTTTTGAAGAACTCCATTTCGACAAAGGGGTTATTCTGAACCGGAACTTTACCGACTACAAAATCTCTACTATAGATAACACTCCGCATATCGACAGTTTCGTGATTGAAACGCCCGAGGAAAAGGGGCCATACGGTGTTAGAGGTATTGGTGAACAACCGATGATCGGAGTGGCTCCGGCTGTAGCCAATGCTGTTTTTGACGCTATAGGCATAAAGTTTAATAGTTTCCCCCTTACTCCGCAACGGGTCTGGCAGGCTATAAAAGAGAATGAGGAAAAATAAGGAAAAAGCTGTTTTTTCGAGCTTGAAAACCATTTTTTACCAGCGCATTTATTTAGAAGCAGAGGGGACATACTAACTATGAGCTGATTAGTATGGGATAGCTTTCTTTGTACTGTTGTTTAGAATTCAAACCGCCGGTTGTTGTTTCTTTTTTACGGCGCCGGCGGAAAAACTACTTTACTTTTGTAAACTGGCCATAGAATCTTGGCTGCAGGACAATGTATTTGACTATCCAGGGTTAGGATATGCCAAATTAAAGCAATAAAGAATTATTTGGTAGGAGGCGTGCTATGGTACTGGTTACCGGAGCAGCCGGGAAAACGGGAAAAGCTGTGATAAAAGCCCTGCATCAGCGTGGGGTTTCTGTAAAAGCCTGGGTGAGGAACTCTTCGCAAATTGAACTGGCTAAAGCCCGGGGAGCAAAAGAAGTTGTAGTAGGAGATATGCAAGAAACAAATTTATATAAAAAGGCTGTTAGAGGAGTAACGGCGATCTATCATATTTGCCCCAACTTATATCCTTATGAAATTCAACTTGGGCAGTTAGCTTTGCAAGCCGCCCTGGAAGTCGCTGATATTCACTTTGTTTATCATTCGGTATTACACCCTCAAACAGAAAAGATGCCGCATCACTGGCAAAAGTTGCGGGTAGAAGAGATGATTTTTGAAGCAGAGCTTGACTTTACCATACTGCAGCCCTCGGCATATATGCAAAATATACTGACAAACCGGAAAGCCATTACTGAAGAAGGCGTTTACCGGATACCTTATCCGGTGGAAACCAGGCTTAGTATGGTGGATTTGAATGATGTTGCAGAAGTAGCAGCAATAGTTTTAACCGAAAGTAGTCACCGGGGTGCCATTTATGAGCTGGCAGGAGCGGAAGCTCTCACCCAGTTAGAAGTAGCTGATATTTTATCTTCCGTATGCAATTATCCCGTAGCGGTTGAGCAGCAGTCCATATCTGATTGGAAACAGAAAGCCTCGGAAGCCGGGCTGGGAGATTATCAGATAGAAGCCCTGAATAAGATGTTTGATTATTATGCCTGCTTTGGTCTTCCCGGTAATGCCAATGTTTTACGTTGGATATTGAATAGAAAGCCTACAAAATTTAAAGCTTTCGCTGAAAGGGAATTCCCCGCGTAATTAATTTTTAGCTGGTGATTAAAGTGCCGGTTTCTTCATCTAATGCTTTGATTGAATTGAACAGGGAAGTTATAATGGCTTTTTTACCGGGATTTTCTTTAACATAAGCTACGGCAGCCTGGATTTTCGGCAGCATACTGCCGGGAGCAAAGTGACCCTCTTTTATATACTTTTCCGCCTCTTCTACACAAATGTGATCCAGATCCTTTTGATCAGGTTGATTAAAATTAAGGGCAACTTTATCTACTTCGGTAAGAATCATCAAGATATCGGCCTCGATGTCACTGGCGAGCCGGGAAGCAGCCAGATCTTTGTCGATTACCGCGGCAATTCCCTGCAGGGAACCGTCTTCCGCTTCAATAACGGGAATCCCTCCCCCTCCTGCGGTGATTACGATTGTCGTGTCCCAGAGCTCTTTTAAACATGAAAATTCAACAATTCGCTGAGGCACTGGCGAAGCCACTACTCTTCGCCAGCCTCTGCCGGTTTCATTGGCCATTATGTAACCCTTTTCCCGGGCTATTTTTCCCGCTTCTTCTTTTGAGTAAAAAGGGCCAATTGGCTTGCTGGGATTGTCAAAGGCCGGGTCGTCTTTACAGACTACCACCTGGGTAACAATGGTAGTGACCGGTATGTTTCTGCTTTTTTGCAGTAAACAAAAGCGTAAAGCCTGTTGAATATGATAGCCGATGTAGCCCTGGCTCATTGCTCCGCAAACATCTAAAGGCATTGGCGGGACAATATCCGCGGAATTTTCGCTGGTTAAGACAATATTACCTACCTGGGGACCGTTACCGTGCACGATGGCCAGTTCGTTTCCCCGGTAGCTCATTTCGGCTAAATATTCGGAAGTCTTATAGACTACCGATAGCTGCTCTTCAGCGCTTGCAGGGGCTCCCTTTCTTAAAAGTGCATTTCCCCCCAAAGCTACCACAACCCTTGTCGGTCTCATTATTTAAGCCTCCATAATAACTTGATATGTTTTAATTGTAACACAACTTATCTCAATTATCATATATTGGAAGCTAAAACCTAAAAGTTTCTAGATTCGACAGTTACACCAAGAGAAGGGTTTTTATTGTAATTGCCTTGAATAAGTTTTTTGTATGTGTTATAAAGGAAATAGGCGAAATTTGTAGCTTGAGGCTAATATAGGAAAAAATAAGGAGGGAATGAAATGAGTCCGAACGGTTTTTTTGAACACTTGATAGAATGGTTCACTGTGCAATTTCCCCAGTTTTTAGGAGCAATCGCTATTCTGGTAGTAGGTTGGCTGGTTGCCCTGATTTTGGCCTCCATTGTCAGAGGGGCCTTTCGCCGCACCCAGGCTGGCGCAAAATTGGCTCGCTGGATTAAAGGTGACGAAGAGGCTACCGGCACAGAGGTCAACAAGTGGAGCGGCCGGATTATGTTTTATCTGGTCATGTTTTTTGTCCTTGTCGCATTCTTCCAATTCTTGGATTTAACTTTTATCGCGGAACCGTTGACAGCGTTTTTAACCCGGATATTTGAGTATGCCCCGCGCATCTTCGGAGCGGCAATCTTGATTCTGGTTGCCTGGTTGGTGGCTACTATCCTGCGAATTATTGTCTACCGGATCCTGGAAGCAACCAAAATTGATGAGCGTTATACCGACCTTAGCGGTGATGAAAAAGAAAGGAAATTGCAGCTTTCCCAGTCCCTGAGCAATGTGGTCTTTTGGGTTACTTTCCTGCTTTTTGTCCCTGCAATATTAAGCACTCTCACTTTGGAAGGGCTGCTTGTTCCCGTGCAGGGGATGTTCGAGGTTGTTCTTTCCTACCTGCCAAATATTTTTGGGGCTGCCTTAATCATCCTTTTGGGTTGGCTTGGCGCCAGGATTCTGCAAAGGATAGTAGCAAACTTGCTTTCGGCGGTTGGCCTGGATCGCCTTGGTGAAAGGGAAGATGTTTCTTCCTATTTTGGAACCAGGAAACCGTCTGAAATTCTTGGATTGCTGGTTTATGTGGTAGTGGTTGTATTTGCCATCATTGGAGCGTTGAATGCCCTGGCCTTGGAAGCAATTACCCGTCCGGCCAGCAACATGCTGGAAATGATCTTAGAGGCACTGCCGGCTGTGTTTGCCGCAGCAGTGGTTCTGGGTATTGCCCTGATGGTTGGCCGGGTAGTAGCAGGCCTGGTTAATAAATTGTTAACAGCAATTGGCTTTGACGAATTTTTGACCCGCATGGGTATTGCCCGGTCTACAACTGAAGGGGCCAGATCTCCTTCTGAAATTGCCGGTTATGTTGTCCTGGTGGCAATTATGCTGTTTGCTTCCATTGAAGCTGCAGGATTGCTTGGATTTGCGGTGCTGGCTGATTTAATTGCCAAGCTTACTGTCCTGCTGGGCCGTGTAGTTGTATCGGTAGTTATCTTTGGCATTGGCCTTTATCTGGGAGGATTGGCCAAGGAAGTGGTGCAAACCAGCGGCGGTCCGCATGCTGACTTTTTGGCCAAGTTGGCCAGATTGGCAATTTTAGTTCTGGCCGGTTCCATTGCTCTGCAGCAGCTCGGAGTAGCCAATGAGATCATTGTCATTGCCTTTGGTATCTTAGTGGGAGCAATAGCCTTGACCGGGGTCATTGCTTTTGGCCTTGGTGGAAGAGACCTGGCTGCAAGAGAACTTTCCGAGTGGGTAGAGAATTTTAAGAAACAAGAATAATCAAGGCTGTGGCAGGCTGCTTTATCAGGATATAGTTTGCCTGGCAAAATCGAGTAAGTAAACGGGCCGGTCCTTTCCTTTAGAAAGGGTCGGCCTGAATTTCTTGATCTGCTAAGAGATCAGTTATTGCAAAAATGCTTGAGTTTTTGTAAATTAACAGAGCAATAAAAAGGAAATAGAGTTTGCAAAAGCGAATTAATCAATAAAGCAAGGTGGTAATTTATCTTGTGTAAAGGGAGGGTAAGGCTATGAAGCCAAAAGTTGTTGTGATCCTGGTGCTTGTGATTTTGTTTTTAATCATTTTGATCCAAAATACTCATGTCACCGACCTGCACCTGTTTTTTTGGAGTATAAGGATGTCTCAAATTATTTTAATTGCGCTTTTTTTAGTAGGCGGCTTTATTACCGGCTACCTGACTTCGATGCTGACCAGGAAACGGTAGGATCAAGATTAGGCCGGATTTGAAGCAAAGCCGAACAGATCATCCGAATTTAAGGCCTTACTAGGCATTTGTTTTTCCCTCTACCTAAATTATAACAACTATTTTTAGCCAAGTGGTGATCGGAGGTTGTTCTAGATTGCCCAAAGTATTGATTACCAGGCAGATCCCTGAAAAAGGGATGCAAATATTAAAGGAAAGCGATATTGAGTGCGATTTGCGGGAAACCGGCCGCCCTTTAGCCCGTAAGGAGCTCCTTGAAGCGGTTAGAGATGCCGATGCGATTATTCCCATGTTGTATGACAGGGTTGATCCGGAGCTGCTTGATCAGGCTTCCCGTTTAAAAATAGCGGCTAACCTGGCTGTGGGCACTGATAATATCGACATACCAGCCTGCACCGAGCGGGGAGTGGCCGTTACCAATACCCCGGGGGTTTTAACCGAAGCTACAGCGGAGATCACTTTTGCTCTTATTCTTGCCGCTGCCCGTCATATAGTGCCTGCAGACGGTTACATGCGCAAAGGTCATTTCAACGGTTGGGATCCCATGCTCTTTGTGGGAGCTGAATTGAGCGGTAAAACTTTAGGCATCATCGGTTTGGGGCGTATTGGTCAGGCTGTTGCCAGGCGGGCCCTGGGCTTTGGAATGAGGATTATTTACTATAACCGCAGCAGGCTACCCGGTGAGTTAGCAGAAAGCTTAACTGCTACCTGCCGGTCCCTTGATCAGGTGATTCAAGAGGCTGACTTTTTAACTCTGCACCTGCCTTATTATCCGGAAGTGCATTATTTAATCAATAAAGAAAGGCTTGCGATGATGAAACCTGGCGCTTATTTGATCAATACGGCCAGGGGAGCCCATATTGATGAAAAAGGCCTGGTTGAACATTTAAAAGCCGGGAAAATTGCCGGAGCAGCCCTGGATGTCTATGAGCATGAACCGACAATGGCCCCGGGGCTTGCCGATTTGGATAATGTTACGATCCTGCCCCACCTGGGTAGTGCTACCGATAAAGCCCGTTCGGCCATGGCTGCAATTGCAGCCCAAAGCGTCGCTGATATTTTTACCGGCAAAATGCCGGAACACATCTTAAACCCGGAAGTTTTTAAGGAAAGCTAAACCCCGCCACCATTCAAAGCTTTAGAGCTGTGATATATTTTTTAACTTTGGTTAGCAATTAATAAATTTACCTGAGGATAAAAAGTTTAAGGAGTATTCTATGGAACAAAATCAACACCGGCCGGTAAAGGCATATAAAAATCTCGACTTTTTAAACAGCCCCGATGCTCGCACTATCCGCATCCTGGCTGAGTTTATCGAGCCAATGCATCGTTTCCGAGACCAGGATATTAACGATACCGTAGTTTTTTTTGGCTCTTCGCGCACAAAACCTCCTGAAATAGCGGAAAAAAATTTAAAAGAAGTTGAGCAGAAAATTGCAGAAGCAGGCAGCAATCCAGGCCCGGAACTGGAAGAAGAGCTTGAGATTGCCCGCAACCAGGTTTTTTTATCCAGGTATTATGAAGATGCGGTAGAGCTGGCCAAAAGGATTACGGCCTGGTCAAACTCCCTTAGTTCGAGCCACCGTTTTGTGGTTACTTCCGGTGGAGGCCCCGGGTTGATGGAAGCGGCAAATAAAGGGGCCTTGAAAGCCGGGGGTAAATCGGTTGGCTTAAATATCAGCATCCCCATGGAACAGTATTCCAATCACTACATTAGCCCGGAATTGAATTTTGAATTCCACTACTTTTTTATGCGCAAATTCTGGTTCATCTACCTGGCTAAAGCCCTGGTGATATTTCCGGGAGGATTTGGCACTCTTGACGAACTGTTTGAAGTGCTCACCCTGGTGCAAGCCAAGAAAGTGACGAAGCCAATGCCGATTATCATTTACGGATCACAGTACTGGAATGAAATTATCAGTATCGATAATATGGTCAAGTACGGGGTGATCTGTAAAAAAGACCGCGAGTTGATCAAGTTCTGCGATTCGGTTGACGAGGCCTTTGCATATCTAAAAAATGAATTAACCAGGCTTCATCTAAGTGGTGACTAAATCCGCTCCGCCCAAAAATTTCATTCTTAAACCCACGGCTTGACATTAATATTAAAGAGAAGTCAAATGACCGCTGACGGGGTTTACTGCGTCAGCTTGATGGACCGGGGGAGATGACTTTATTTCCACTGTGCTAACACTTATTAACCGTGGGTTAATCCTAACGTTGAGCAGGATGGGAGGCAACAACCGGCGCTGTTTTACCGGCGCCGGTTGTCTATTAGGGCAAGTAGTCTTTTTAGAAGTGAAATAAATTAAGCTACTTTCTTCAGCTTTGGGTAAACAAAGTAGAGTTCGGATAAAATAGTAATGATAATACCGATAATGGCCATGGCGATTATCGCCGGGTACTGCCCGCCATACTCAGCCGGGTCAACGTGCTTGATCAATATTCCGGTATAGGCCCAGATCAGGACCAGGCCGTAAGCGAAGTTTTTAAATTTGCGCAGCCAGCTTATACCGATGACCAGTGCGATGATTAGCAGAATTACCGTCCAGAACTGGCTGGCAATCCCGGTCCAGCCCACACTGACCAGGAATGTGACAATGTTGGCGATGGTGGCCACGGTTATCCAGCCAAAGTAGATCCCGAAAGGCACCTTGATAAACCCTTTTTCCTTGAAACTTAGTTTTTCTCCGTGAATGATCGTGGCAATCATGTAGAGGCAGGCAAGTATAACCAGCATAAAGAGCAGTGATAGCCAGATTACATCGTAATGCCAGGTGAGGATCCACAGGCCATTGGCGACAGAAGAGATAGAGAAGTAAATCCCAATTTTTTGGAACAGGCTTTCCCGGCCTGTTCCTTTATCGGCCTGGAACAGGCCCAGCTGGTAAAGAGTGTAGCCGGCCAGAAGTAAGTAGATCAGTCCCCAGATGCTAAATGTTATCGTGGACGGGGCGAAGAGGTCGAAGTACATGTTGGATACTTCCCCGGTCGTTATTCCGTTAATAGGTAAAGCGTTTGCCAGGCCGTTAAGTATAATCATCAATAAGTAAGTGATCACAACAACTATCTTGATGATGAGTCCATTGTTGTCTTTCATTAATTACACCCCTTTATTTAATATTATTGGTAAATATTATTAAATCATCCTTGTCCTATTTATGCAAAATATTGTCATAATTGCTTTCATAATAGAAGCAATAAGATAGCGGATTTACATCCTGGTATGAAGCAGCAAGTTTACAAAGCGTTCTACCGCTTCTTCATCATTATCGCCTTTTTGCCGAGCTTCTTCTAGGCAAATCAAAAAAAAGTTGGCCACCACCAGCTTGGTCACTCCTTCCAGGGCCGAGTGCACCGCACTGAGCTGAGTCACAATATCCTCACAATCTTTGTTTTCTTCGACCATTCGGCGAACAGCCCTAATTTGCCCTTCCAGGCGGGAAAGGCGGTTGCTCACTTTTTTCCGGTTTTCCTTGTTTGGTTCCATGCTCATACCTTCTATCCTGATATAATATGTTTAAGCTCATTTTTGCAAAAGGAGCAGCTTTTCCTGCTCAATTTAGACAAAACTTTCATAAAATATATTTGCTTCCTTGATTCCTTTTTCAATCAATATTTGTGTTGCGCCGCTTGCCATCTGGGCGGTGCCGCAGATATAGACCTTGGTTTCAGGTGATAATTCAAGGTTTTTTAGCACCTCGGTGACGTAGCCTTTGGGGTGGTTGTTTGTCCGGGGCCTGGAAAGCACCTTGTAGTAATCGAAATTGCTATTATCACCGGCCATGGATTCAAGATAATCGTCAAAAACCAGGTCTTCTTCGTATCGTGCCCCGTAGAGAAGGGTAGTTTTACCTTCAAAGGAGTACGTTTTTTGATCGAAGAAGTTTTGAACGCTAGAAACGAAGGGGGTGATGCCAATGCCGTTGGCGATAAATAAAAGTTCTTTGCCTGCTGGATCCACCCGCAACTCATTCCCCATTGGTCCCTTAAGGTTCAAGACATCTCCTTCGCTGAAGTTATCGAAGATCAGGTTGGTGCCGTAACCATCTGCTAACCTTTTGATGGTCACGCTAACTTCAGAGTGGTCCTCATTGGAACCGGAAATAGTATAGGCCCGGTACATCTTTATCTCAGGCAAAACTTCCACCAGCAGGAACTGCCCGGGTTGATAAGGCATTTGGTCCGGTTCAAGCAGTTCAAAAGTATATATGCGGATATCACTCTTCAGTTCCTCTATCGCTTTGATCCGAGCCTGGTAATACTGTGCATTTTCAAACCCTTCCAGGGAAACATTTTCTTTCACTACCTTTGCTTCCTGTGGGGGTGCCATCTGCAAAATGCCAGCTGGGCAGTTGTTAACACAGGTATTGCAGCGGATGCATCTTTCATCGTCAAGCTGATAATTTTCAGAAAACTCCAGGTAGGGGCTTAGTTGCATGGGGCAAACCCGGGCACACTTGCCGCAGGAATGGCAAAGATCGGGGTGGCTGACGGTCACCTTCTGATCAGATCTATTGGCCAGACCGGTCGCCTTGCCCAGCTTGTAAAAGAAAGTTTGGATTGTGCCCATGGGGCAAAATTGACACCAGGTTCTTTCATTAATGACAACCCCTAAAAAGCCGCCGACAAGAAGAACCATTAAGTAGGTGGTTGAAAACACCAGTCCCAGGCGTTCAAATAATTCACCAGTTCCCAGGGTGGCATAAACCTCGATAAATCTTCTGCCCAGGTTAAACATGAAAAACACAAGGACTGCGCCTATAATAACATGGGAGCGTAAAAAGGTCGGGATTTTTGCATGCCTGCTGATCGGCCCCAGCAGATTATCAAAAAAACTGCCGTGCGGGCAGAAATTGCCGCACCAGAATTTGCCCTTAAACAGGCTTATCCCCATCAAAGCAAGCATGATAAAGGGGACCAGTAAACCCAGCAAAGGCATAAACTGACCGCCAATACCGATCAGCACAGCTAATAACCAGATATATTTTCTCACTGGAGAAAAAGATCGTTCTGTTTTAATGTAAAATGCTACCGGCGGATTGTTCTGCATAATTTAAAACTCCTTTACTGCTTTATTTGATATACCCCCAAGGGTATTTTATTGTTATTATTATTTTATCCCCCTTACTTTTTAAAGTCAAGGGTTCAATAATAAACTTTGAATGACAAAAGAGCAGAAGGCAGTAAAGGATAAAATTATTATTAGAAGAATTTTTTTAGTTGGTGAAAATGCTATGGAGACTCCCCTTGGGGGTACAGAATATAACCGTAGTCGGTTATACACTTGTTTGCCCGGGATGCAGCGGTAAAAAATTTTGGGAACGGGATAACTCTATTGAATACAGGAGGGGCCACCTTTCTGGGGTTTGACTGGGCTAACTGTAATGCAAATAATTATGTTTTTGCGGAACTTGTCATTACATGTTCTGTTCCACGAGTAATCATGGTGGTCAGGCAATAGTATCTCTAATGTTTTCATGTCTTTCATGTTCTTTTTGATCAATAATATCTTTTAAATTCCGGATCACTTGCCAGGTTTCATAAAAAGTATTATAGAGCGCCAGGGGAGCTAAACGAATAATATTGGGAGCCCTGAAATCGGGGACGATACCCCTTTCTTTGAGCGCTTTGGTGATGCTTGCTGCGTTTTCATGTTCTATTGCCACATGTCCGCCCCGGCGTGTTATATCACGCGGGCTGCCTAAATAGTAGTTGTAGGGTGCTTTTGCAAGCCCTTCTTCCTCGAGCAAATAGATCAGGTAAGAAGTCAGGCTGATTGATTTCTTGCGAATGTTTTCGATACCCGCTTCCCTGAAAATCTTTAGAGATCCTTCCAGGGGAGCGGTGCTCAATATTTGGGGTGAACTGATCTGCCATCCTCCAGTGCCAATTGCCTGCTCAAATTCCAGAAGCATGTCAAACTGTTTGTCTTTCCGGTAACCCCACCAACCGGCAAGCGAAATTTCTTTTCCAAAATGTTTGCGGTTAACGTATAAGCTGGCGGTGGCGCCCGGGCCGCCATTCATATGCTTGTAGTTACACCACAGGGCAAAATCAACTTCCCACTGGTCAAATTCGTGGGGCACCGCGCCGATGGAATGGCTGCAGTCAAACCCGATCGGAATGTTTTTCTCCTGGGCTTTTGCAGTAAGTCTTTCCATATCAAGCAGTTGACCGCTGCGGTAATAGACTGAAGGTAGGAGAATCAAGGCAATTTCTTCGCTTTCTTCTTCTAATCTGGAAATGATATCGTCTTCATCAATCAAGCGGTTGTCTTTGCTTTTAACCAGCCTGAGTTGCTCTTGTGGGTCCAGCCCTTTATTTTTAATCTGGCTTTTTAGGGCATAAATATCGGAAGGGAAGTTTAGTTCATCGGCCAGGATTTTTGTTTTTGATCCCTGCGGCTGATAAAAAGTTCCCACCAGGGCATGCAGGTTGATGGTGGTAGTGCCGGTTACTATCACTTCATCTTCTTCCGCTCCCACCAGCGGAGCCTGCATTGCTCCCAGTTTTTCACCGTAATAAAACCAGGGGTTGCCTTTATCCAGCCAGCCTTCTATACCAAGGCGTTTCCACTGTTCCAGCACTTTAAAAAGACTCTTTTCCCCTTCCTTGGATAACAAGCCCAGGGAGTTTCCATCCATGTAAATTTTACCTTTTGGCAGGTAGAATCTATTCCGGTATTTTGCCAGTGGGTCCTGTTTATCCATTCTATGGGCCCCTTCTTTTACCGCCTGTAAAAAAGTCATTGTTTTCCCCTCCCCGCTTAATTCAAGCGAAAATATTTTTAAATAGAATCATAAAACTTTTTTCTATTATACAATACCGGATAATGATAAGGCTAATAATTTATCTTTAAAAAATTGACAGGAAACCGGTTAATGGTGGTAGCTGCGTCCGGCACTTCTATGTAATCACAATAGATTTACTTGATCAAGCGGCGGCGCATTAGTACCTGGGGCAGGGGGAAAATTGCCGCGACGAAGACAAGTAGCCAAAGCACATGATAGATCAAATCGGGATAAACCAACCCGAGGGTGAGAGAGCGCAACAGGACGACAATGTGATAGAGAGGCAGCAGCCAGGCCAGGGTTTGCACGATCTCTGGTAGCACATCCAGGGGGAAGAAGACCCCGGAAAAAAGAAACATGGGAGTGACCACCAGGGTAAAAAAATAGGCGAAATTATCGATTTTGGGTACGATACCGGTCCAGATCATGGCAATCTGTGAGAAAACCAGGCCGTTTAGGACAAGCACAAAGGGAACTAACAAAGCCCAAGGGGAGAGGACCAGTCCCAGTATGGCGATAACGATTAAAATAACTACCCCCGACAGGACGCTCTTAAATGTGCCGTAGAGTAATTCTCCGACCACCACTTCCTGTAAGTTGATCGGTGTGGCTATAATGGCATGGTAAATCTTCTGGAAGTGCATGCGCACGAAAGAATCATAGGAGCATTCCGCAGCCGAAGCCCACATGGCGGAAGTAGCTACAATACCCGGGGCAATGAACTGGGTATAGGTCATCCCTTCGAAATCCTCGATCATTACCCCCAGGCCAATTCCCAGTGCGGCCAGGTATAATAGAGGTTCGACGATATTAAATGCAATACTGGTGTGCCAGGTTTTTTTAAAAACGACCAGGTTGCGGTTAAGCACTTTAAAAGCCCACCGGTTTAGCGGTTTATAATATCTGGTTAGAGACCTCACTCTCGGGGTGATGCCCGCTTCTATGGACAGTGTCTTCTTCATAAATTAATCCTCTTCCCGTAAGTTTTAAAAATACATCTTCTAAGTTCGAAGGCCTAACCTGATAAGTTTGCACATTGTTATTTAAATTTATAAGTTCCAGGACCCTTGATTCATCGTTGGAGATAAAAAGATAAACCGTGTTTCCGGCTACCTGGTAACCGCTGATTTTGTTTTCAAGGTTTTGCAGTAAAAATGGTTGTAACTGCGGCTCTATTTCTACCTCGATCACTTTGGTGCCCACATGGTGGCTGATTAGTTCTGACGGCTGGCCCTGCTCTAAAATGATCCCTTTGTTCATGATGATCAGATCGTCGCATAGCTGGCTGGCTTCTTCCAAGTAGTGGGTGGTTAAAATGAGGGTCAATCCCCGTTTTTTTAGCCAGCGTAGGTGTTCCCAGATCAAACGGCGGCTTTGAGGGTCAAGCCCGGTGGTTGGTTCGTCTAAAATTAAGATTTCCGGATCATGGATTAAACCGCGCGCTATGGTAAGCCTGCGCTTCATTCCGCCTGATATTTGCTCGACTTCCTGGGTGGCTTTGGCGGAAAGATCAAAAAAGTAAAGCAGTTCGTCCGCCCGTTTTTTGGCTATTTCACGGTTGATGCCATAGTAGCTGGCATAAACAAGAAGATTTTCCCGGATGCTTAACTCCTGGTCTAAATTATTTTCCTGCGGAACCACGCCCAGCCGGGTTTTTATGACCCGCGAATCGTTATTAACATCATAGCCGAGAACTTTCAATTTCCCGTCCGTGACCGGATGAAAACAGTAAATCATGGCAACTACAGTGGTTTTGCCGGCCCCGTTGGGGCCGAGAATACCAAAGCATTGTCCCCGGCTTATTGTAAAAGCGATCCCGTCTACAGCGGTAAAACTGTTATAGTTTTTCTTTAAGTTTTCTGCTTCTACAACTATACTCAAGTGATTTCCCCCTCTGGCAAACCGTTACTTGATTGTTTACGGGATAGCAAGACAATTTTATATTAAAAATACCCTGCCGGCTTCATGAACCAGGGTATCCTGGCTGTGCTGGTAACCTTCTTTCCCATTTACCTTCACAGTTAAGCCTTTGATCATCTATGCCTGGCCTTCATAGGCAACCCTAAAAAGTATAACAAAAATTTAATGAATTGACCACAATAATACCGGTTTTACCCCTTATACTGAAACTGTAAGCTTAATATATCAACAAGGAGGTAAGGAAGATGAGAAAAATACTTATTACAGTTTCCTTGGTAGTGATTCTTATGGTGGCTGTCTCCGGGGTAGTTTTTGCCACCGGCGGTTACGGTTCTGGTTGTGACAATTGCCCAAAGGCTGAGTTAACCGAAGAAGAACTGGCCCGTTTTGAAGGAGTAATCGAAGAGTACCGGGAAGCGATGGAAGAATTTAGAGGGGACCCGGAGGCCCAGGATGAGCGCATGGAATTAAGAGAAGAAAAGCGCGAGAGCCTGTTCGACATAGCTCCTGACCGGTTTGCGGATTGCTTCGGCCATTTCGGTGAAAAAGGAAAGGGTAACCGCAATTACGGTGCAAAAAAAGCTAGTAGCAACGGGGCACAACGAGGCGCCGGTCGCTAAATTCGCTGAGTAAAAAGTTCGTTAATTAGGGAACGCTTCCATATGAATACTTCCCTACAAACCAATAATAGTTACTATCATATTGAAAGAGCCTCCCGCTTTTAAAGGGAGGCTCTTTACATCATCAGCTGGTTGCTGATGCTTTATGATATATAATGTTAAGAAATTGACTGATTCAAGGCATAGTGGGATAATCGGGTTGTTAATTAAAATTACCGGTTTGACCGGCTGGTTAACGAGCGAAGGATTAATATAAATGCTTCAGTTCTGCCACCGGCGCGGTGAAGGCAAAAAATGGCATCTTAAAGCAGAAAACTGTTTTATAGAGGGAAAGATATGGAAGTTCTAATGAACAATATTACTGATACGGCCTTAATCTTTGAAGGCGGTGGAATGAGGGCCAGTTACACTTCAGGTTTTGTCAATATAATGCTGGAAAACGACATTTATTTTGATTATGTTGCCGGAATCTCTGCCGGTGCCAGCAACAGTGTGAACTATTTGACCAGGGATACAGAGCGAGTCAAGAAATCCTTTGTGGACCTGGTGCTTGAACCTGAGTTTGGCGGCTGGCGATCATTTTTAAAAGGCGAAGGTTATTTCCGCGCCCGCTATATTTATGAGGAAACTCCTTATCCAGGCGCAGCCCTGCCCTTAGATTTTGAGAAATTCAAGAACAACCCGGCAAAGCTGAGAATTGGCGCTTTCGAATTGGATAGCGCCAGGATGCGCTATTTTACCAGGGATGATATCGAAAGTATCCAGGACTTAGCAAGAATTGTCCGCTGTTCTTCAACGCTTCCATTTTTTATGCCGCCTGCAACATTTCAGCAAAAAACTTACCTCGATGGCGGTCTTGGCGGTGGCCTGGCATTAGATATTGCCAAAAAAAATGGTTTTAATAAGTTTTTTGTTGTCTTAACCCGCCCGAGGGGGTTCAGGAAGAAGCCTTTCAAAATACCGCTGCTGGTCAGGGCTTATTATCGCAAAAATCCCCATGTGGCCGATGCTTTGCTAACCTTTTACCAGAAATATAATCAAACTCTAAATGAACTGGAAGAGCTTGAACGCGCGGGTAAAGCCTTTCTGGCCTTTCCTGATACAATGCCTGTCAATAGTATGGAAAGCAACTTCGCTAAACTGCAGGAAAGCTACAATTTGGGTTATCAGCAGGGACAGCGTGACCTGTTCAGGTGGCAAAAGTTCCTTGGAATCAAATGATCAATTTCAGATAGCGGTATCTTATGTAAAATTTTAGTATCAACTAAAACTTTACCTGGCATAAAGTTCCTCCCGCTCCCAGGCTCTTTACTTATTGGGTTCTTTGGTTTCCCCCATCTCAGATTCGATAAATTTAACTGCTTCCTCCCATGCAAAAACAAATTTTTTTCCAGCAGTGATCTCAATAATTGGGCAAGTTAAAATACTTGTAGCCAGAGCGGTCTGTTTTGTTTATAATATGCTTAAAGGGGGTGGCCCGGGTGAAAAAACCGACTGAGCCTCGATTTGAAAACGAAGAATGGGCTGGAGAAGACATTTCTTTCCACCATCAGGATAGACGCAGCTTTAGAGAACCGGGGAAAAAGAAAAGACGGTGGTGGATTCCCCTCACTCTAATATTGATCGTTATAGTCGCCCTCGGTACATTATGGTTTGTGGGCAACCGCAGTGAATTTTGGTTGTTCCGGGAATTGAGGGGAATAATCTTTCCTGAGGAAGAGGAAATTCAAATTATTATACCGGCAGCCCTTTTTGCCGGTGAGGATATTGAAGAAATAGCAGCCCATGCTCTAGAAGAAAAGGGTGTGGATGAAATAACCCACATTGAAGGTGATAAGCTGCTCTTTACCATGTCCCCAGAGGTGAAAAATAAGCTGCTTGAAGAAGCGCAAAATGATTTGGAGGAAATACTTTCTGCCCTGAAAGATGGGAGGCAATATTCCTTCATTGTTGAGATCAGTTATGATAGTTCTTTTGAAAATTTTTCCCTGGTAATAGAAGATGATCATACTGATCAGGCCTTAGTAGCAGCCTCGGAACTTTTTGTCGCAGCTGTTTATTACCAGCACTTAAACGCCGCTGGAGAAGAAATCCAGGAAGTGGCAATAGTGCTGGAAAATAATGAAATAGGCGACCAGGAAAGGCTTGCTTATCCCGAGGATTTAAACCGGGTAGCATCTTTATTGGAAAGTCCTGAAATGGTCGATGAAGAACTGGCAGGACCAGCAGCTGGTGATGAGGTCATTGTTGATACCGGTCCCGACAATTTGAACTTACGAGACGGCCCGGCTATCACTTACCTGATTATTGACGTCCTGAATTCGGGTACGGTTCTTGAAGTCATCGATGAAGAAGGAGATTGGCTGAACGTTATAACCCCGGACCAGCAAGAAGGCTGGGTGCACGGAGACTACGTAAAAATCGCTGATGAAGAGGATTAACAGCGCCCCTAAATTAATACTGGATATCTTTTCAAATTAAAAAGAAAGTTTGACACAAGTAGAAAACCGGGGGTAAGACAAAGTCTATCCCCGGTTAAATCTACGATTCTTCCAGCTCAGCCATTCGCTTTTCCATTTCAGCCAGTTCTTGTCTCAATTGTTCTGCCTGTTCTTTTAAATATGCTTTTTCATCTTCAGGATTGGAAGTAGCTGAGGAATAATATGGATCAGGAACTCCGCTCCATTGACGATAGGCTCTCCACCCGGGTCTACGACCCCAAAAACCTCTTCTGGGACCCCTCATCCCTGGGGCAAAGCCACTGCATGGACCAAATCCCCTACCGGTCATCGGTCCTCTGCCCATTGGACCGGTTCCGTCAAAACCAGGCATGGTGAATACCTCCTTTCATTAGTGTTTTAAAGATACCGGTTACTCAATCCAATTAATAATATTTAGCAAATAATTCCCCCGCTTCGTTTGTAATACAAACAATTACTAAAATATTACCTGATTTAATTTGTTTCTCGTAAAATCTCGTAAAATTTGTCATTTATATTGTCAAATAAGTTAGTTTGAAATTCTTCTATTGCCCCACTATCCCCAAGTTTAGAAAGTCTGGGATCAAGGGGTAAACAGCCAATTAATTCAATACCTGTAGCCCTGGCCACTTCCTCAGCGCTGCTTTTGCCAAACATTTCGATTTCTTTCCCACAGTGAGGGCAAGTCATCCCACTCATATTTTCAACCAGGCCAAGGATTTGAGTATCCATCATTCTAGCCATTTTAATCGCTTTTTTTACTACCATAACTGCCAAATCCTGGGGAGAAGATACAATAAGCAATCCATCAAGTGGCAAGGACTGAAGGACTGTTAAGGGAGCATCCCCAGTTCCTGGAGGCAGGTCGACAATCAGGTAATCTAACTCACCCCAGAGAACGTCGGTCCAGAATTGTTTAACCGCTCCCCCGATTAACGGTCCACGCCAGACAACCGGATCATCTTCCTGGGGAAGCAGTAAATTCAAAGATATAATCTTAATTCCTAATTTGCTTGTTTCAGGAATTATTTTACCCTCAACCACTTTAGCTTGATCATTTAGTCCAAAGAGCTTGGGTATACTAGAACCGGTAATATCGGCATCAAGTAACCCTACACGATACCCCTGTTTAATCAAAGCAACTGCCAACAAAGCGGAAATTGAAGATTTGCCCACGCCCCCTTTTCCACTCATAACAGCAATGGTTCGGGAAATATGGCTACCTTCCGGCTGTGATAGCTTTTCAATACCGCTTGCATTTTCCGAATTATTTTTTTCTGCTTGCTCATTCTCTTCCACGATAAAAACCTCCATTTCCAGTGTTTTAGAACATTATGGGTATGTATCTATTACTATTATAGATCTATTATGGGTATAAATCAATATAATTTTTATTGGCAAATAAATATTCTTTGTCGAACTGATTGAGGATAGCGGGCCATTAATTTCTGTCCTTTTCATGTAAAATAATATTCCTGCTATCTATACCCTTAAGCGTTATATGACAAATACCTGATTTGTTTTTTGACTTGGCCATTTTTGGCATTACAATTCTACCTGGTTAAAATAGCACAAAAAAAGAGGGGGCAAGAGAAACACCCCTTCTATCGTTATCCTTATAAACTATATAAAAATTTAACTTATGGTTGCATGGCACCGAACAGGACCAGCCATGCTAATGCTGACTTTGCCACCAGGCTTAAAATAATATAGACACGCTCACCGTATAAGTAATCCTGCCATTTGCCTACCCTTAAATACTGCAGAACCATGTTGACAGGAAAGGTGTTAAAGGCAACAAAGTATGTTCCCACAATAGCCCAGACAAACCAGGGCACCATATCAAAGTTGCCCGTGCCAAACATGTAAGTCAAAATAACAATCCATGGACCGATGCCCGCCATTGAACCCCAGATAAAAGGTCCCCAGATGATATTTTTCTTCTCTTTGCCGGCATTTAACTGTTCCATTACCAGGCCAAACAGGTTCATTGAGGCATTGATTAGAAAAATAAGAATTAGAGTGCCGATATCGTAAATACCAAACAGGGTAGCAATTAAAACAATCATTATCGATGAGCTTAGCGAATACTCAAACCAGCGAAATTGGTTGATCCCATTTTCCAGATCTCTTTTGTAAACTGCGTTGGTTTTCTCAGGTAAAGAAATTAGGCCGTGCGCAATGGCCGATATCAATAAAAATGATGCCACTAAAATCCCAAAAGGCAGTTCAAATAAGTCCTGACTGGTAACAACTAAGGATCTTGTTTCAAGATCGAAGGTCTGATAAAACTGGATTATGGTCGGGGTAAACTCAGAAATTGTCTGAATCACAGTGGTTGCCAAAAACAGCATGACAATCCCCTGAACCAGGTGCAACCCTCCCATGATCATGTTAAAACGCTTCAAACCGTCAAAAGTAATTTGTTTCATCCCTATCACCTCTTCAAAATAATGAGCACCTGCAAAATAAGAGCAATATTCTTTTAATGATTAATCTGCAAAACCAGTTTATTTTGGGTTTACAAAGCAGATTATAACTGGCAAAATATAAGTTTTTTACCAGGTACGCTTAAGCTTTATTGTACTAGAAAAAAACAAATAACTTCTTGCAGTTAAGATTCAGTATTTGTTTTTTACCTGGCTGGGAAGTGGCGAGCGGTTAATTTCAGTCAGGCTGGGTTTTGATTATATATTGCCTTGACCTGGATAGCTAAAAAACCGTCCGTCACTGCCGTTGAACCACTTTTTATAGATCATGGCTTATGCAGAAATTCTAGGTTTAAATCCATTCCATTTTACTTAGGTAATTGTTTTCACCAATAGCAACAATAATGTCTTCTTTTTCAATAATATCTTCCGCTACTGGAGAAATGATTGTTTTATGACCGCTATTACGGCGTAAAGCAATAATGCTGATTCCGTAGCGATTTCGTAAATTAAGCTCTTTTAAAGATTTGCCAACCATTTCTTCCGGAGCATTTACTTCAACTACGCTATAATCATCGGATAACTCAATCAAATCGATAATTGTTGGTGCAATTAAACTTCGGGCAAGTTTTTGACCCATATCCCGTTCAGGAAATACCACTTGATTAACTCCCACTTTATCTAGAACTTTACCGTGAAGTTCTGTTCTGGCTTTAGCTACAATCCGTTTTGCTCCAAGCTCAATGAGTAAGATTGCTGCCATAATACTGGCCTGCATGTCATCGCCGATTGCTAAGACTATTGTATCAAAGTCCTTAATATCCAACCCCTTGAGGCATGGTTCGGAAGATGCATCGGCTTTCACAGCATTGGTTACTTCTTCGCTGAACTGCTGGACTTTATCTTCATTATTATCCATGACCATGACATCATGGCCCAGTTTATATAGGTTTCTAGCTACGCTTGATCCAAACCTACCTGCTCCAATAACTAAGAATTGTTTTGTTTTCATTACATCATCACCTTTTTTTGTTAAGCTTAAAGCAATTACTAACCGATCATCAAGTGTCCTTCCGGATATTGAATGGCAATATCTTTAGGTTTTTCCTGAGCCAAAGCTACCAGTAATGTCACAGGTCCAATCCTACCGCAAAACATGGTTATAATCAAGGCAATTTTGCTGGGATTACTTAAGCTGGGAGTAATACCCGTGGAAAGCCCGACTGTACCAAAGGCAGATATAGCTTCAAAAAACATATCGTTAAAATTCTGTCCTTCAAATAAGGTTAATATGAAGGTAGCTATAAATACCAGAACCATGGAAGCGCTGATAATCGAAATAGCTTTCATGATATGTTGGGATGGGAAACGGCGCTGAAAAATCACCGGTTCATGACGCCCCCGAATCATGCTGACCAGGGTAAAAGCTACTATTCCAAAGGTGGTCGTTTTCACGCCACCGCCGGTAGAAGTTGGTGAAGCGCCGATAAACATCAAACCCATTAGAATCAGTAAGGAAGAATAACACAACAGCCCTGTATCCAAAACACTAAACCCTGCCGTCCTGGCGGTAGCTGAGGTAAAGAAAGCAGCAAACAATTTGGCTCCGCCGGAAAGACCACCCATGGTTTCCGGATTATTATATTCAAGCAAGAGTATGATTACTGTACCGCTGCTTAACAGCAGGGCAGAAATAATTAAAACCAGCTTAGCGTGCAGGGTAAAGCGAGTCCGGTAGCGGATAAACCTGCTTAATTCAAGGATCACAGTAAAACCGAAACCACCGATAATAAATAGGGTTACAATGGTTCCATTCACTAAGTAATCGGTTGGAAACCGGGTCAGGCTGTCGTAATTGCCAAAAAGGTCAAAACCGGCATTGCCAAAAGCAGAGACAGCATGGAACAGGGCAATAAAAAAACCTTCGGAAAGGCCGTATTCCGGAACGAATCTGATACTGAGCAGGGCTGTTCCAATCAGGATGAAAAATAAGGCGATGCGAACCACTACCTTAACCAAAGGTATGATGCCCGCTATAGACTTCTGGTTGAGGGCTTCTTTAATCATAATCCTTTCTTGTAATGATATACGCCTCCCTAAAAATATAAAAATCAGGGTGGTCATGGTCATAAAACCTAGAGCACCGATAAAGATTAAAAACATAATGATGCCCTGGCCAAAAGGAGTATAAAAAGTCCCCGTGTCAACAACCACGAGCCCAGTTACACAAACTGCCGAGGTAGCGGTAAACAGGGCATCAATATAAGAAAGTGCTGCTCCTTCGTAAGATTGGGGGAGCATAAGAAGCAGTGAACCGACCAGGATAATACCCATAAAACCTAATGCTAAGACACGGGCCGGGTTTAGAGGTTTTCGTTTTGTTCGCAAAAAAAACATCACCAGTCGGAAATTATTTAATAGCCTTATCAAAAGGTGAATCTATTTTTTAAGGCAATGTCACTCATTACCTCAACATATAATACAACGCGTTCATGATTTTCATCAATTTCTTTATTCAGCTTTTTAAGAAGCACTTGAGCTGTTGCTTTGTTTCTTTTTCTGATTATTTCTGCAATATCTGCGACCAACCGTTTAATTACCGCTGCTAAAATCTTAAGTATTTCTTGCTGCAGCTTCATTAATTAAGTGCCTGCCCTGTTTATTGTATGCACATCTCGAGTGTTGTTGGTGACATTATTAATTTTCTATCTTTGACAAAAGCCGCAATGCCGTGCCCACGGCTTCTGTGTGTTCGAAATGTATTACATTTATATCGTTCCAATTCAGCCACAAAAAAAAAGGTCTTTACAAAAAACCTTCAAATTAACGGTTAAGGGTGCAGCTCCAGAATAATTATAAGTCACGCTCAGATTCACCAGGCATGAAGCCTTATATGATGAGCAAATCCGTATCATTTTGTTCAGAACTCTGCTTATTACCAGTTTAATTAAATGCTACCAGTTTCAACATAAAGTGAGTATTAATATAATGCACTTTCATACAAAGAATTTTATAATAAAAGCTTGCATTATGCAATACAAGCTTTGGAACAAATGCTTAAAAAAATTATTCGTCAGCATAGCGGTAGCTGACACCTACCCCTTTCTCCTTTATCTTGTTCCGGAGCACATTCTTAAAGAAAAATTTATTGAGTCCTATAACATAAGTCCGTACAGGATCGTATCTGAATTTAAATTTCAAGTTAATTTATGTTTTTGACTCCATGGTTTACAGCCGGTTAATATGCTGGCTTTTAAAACAAAAATGAGGGCATTCCCTGTCGTTATGGAAATACCCTCATTTATCTTTTTTGCTATACTCTTAGTTTAAATTATATAGCGACAACGTTTGCTGCTTGCGACCCGCGGTTGCCTTCGACTACTTCGAATTTAACTGCTTGTTCTTCGTCCAAAGTTTTATAACCGTCACTTTGAATTGCAGAAAAATGAACAAAAACATCGTTTCCTTCTTCTGTTTCGATAAAGCCGTAACCTTTATCAGGGCTGAACCATTTTACTTTACCTTGCATTGTGTAACACTCCTTTGCTTAGAAATTAATCAAAAAGAGGAGTTTCCGTTTAACCTCTAATCCTTTTTCCAGGCAAAGGCATCAAGATCTTTCTCCGTTTTCTCGTCTTTTTAACGCTAACTAAATGATAACATGTTTGTATAAGAAAAGCAATACTTCTAAAAAAAACCAAAAATCAAGCTTTAAAGTTTATAGCTTGCATTTCAGCTTTCCCTTTTCCTGCGCATTGCCTTGGGATGGTTAAGTATTTCATGAACAACTACAGCAGCGGCCAGCGATTCTTTTTGACTTAACATTTTCTTCAAGCTATAAGCCATCTCCGGAGGCTTATAGCTTTTACCAGGAGGGGATGTAGCGTAATCATCTGCTACGCCCGTATATTCTTTACGTTCTTCATGAACGGATGCTTGATCTGCAGTCGCATCTTTTGAATTTTTAGCCCGGAAGCGGGTAGTTTCTTCCTCCCAGAAATTTTTGGTCTCAGCCTCACCAACCGACGGTTGTTTTTCGTCGGTAGAGGGGTCTTTTTTTTGGTCACCCTGCGCTCCTTTTATTGCCTTTAAGAATATATTGATCAGGTTAAAGGCAATAATGATGATAAATAAAAAAATTATGCCTTCCATAATAGGAAGCCTCCCGCTATTCTTGCTTGTTTTCTTGCTGTTCTTGTGGGCCGACCTCGCTTATACTCTGGCGCATGTCTGTATCGGCCATAACATTTTTCATCTGGTAGTAATCCATCACGCCTAACTTGCCTTCTCGTAGTGCCTGGGAGAGGGCTTTGGGTACTTCTGCTTCTGCTTCAACAACCTTGGCCTTCATTTCCCGGACAGATGCTTGCATCTCTTGTTCCCTGGCTACGGCCATAGCCCTTCTTTCTTCAGCCTTGGCTTGGGCTATGCGTTTGTCGGCTTCGGCCTGGTCCGTCTGGAGCTGGGCCCCGATATTTTTACCCACATCCACATCAGCAACATCAATAGAAAGGATTTCAAAGGCCGTGCCTGAATCCAACCCTTTCTCAAGGATGGTCCGTGATATATCATCTGGATTTTCCAGCACTTTTTTATGGTTCATGGCAGAACCGATGGTGGAAACCATCCCTTCGCCTACACGGGCGATAACAGTTTCTTCTCCTGCTCCCCCAACCAGGCGATCAATATTGGCCCTTACCGTTACCCGGGCCCTGGCTTTGACTTCAATGCCGTCGCTGGCTACAGCAGCGACAACGGGTGTTTCAATTACCTTAGGATTTACGCTCATCTGAACCGCCTTTAAGACATCCCGTCCGGCCAGGTCGATGGCAGCACTTCTTTCGAAACCCAATTCGATATTTGCCCGTTGGGCAGCGATTAGGGCATCAACCACCTTGTTTACGTTTCCCCCTGCGAGGTAATGCCCTTCCAGCTTGTTAACGTCGAGATCTATACCCGCTTTGGTTGCCTTGATTAAAGGCTCCACTACTTTGGCAGGAACAACCCGGCGCAATCTCATCCCAATAAGGGTAACTATCCTTAAACGCACTCCAGCTGAAATGGCAGCAATCCATAACCTTAAAGGAATGAAACTGAACACCACGGAAAAAACGATTACAACAATAACCAATATCACTAAAATAGGTAAAAGTTCTTCCACAATAATTCTCCTCTCTCACTGTTAAATTTTATTTTGTTTTACGGATCAGTATCCTACTTCCTTCTACCTTAATAACTTCTACATATTCATCAGCATTAATATAGCCTCCTTCACTGACCGTGTCGTACCTTTTCCCTTCTATCTCTACTATTCCGGATGGATGCATGGGGGTAATGGTTCGCCCTTTTTTCCCCAAGAGGTGGCTGTGATCTTCGGATGAACTGTACCCCGCCTCCCTGGTAGCTGAATCTGAAAGTATGAAACTTTTTAGAGTTCCCTTACGCTGAAAATATTTGAAAGCACCGTACCCCGCAGCACAGGCAATAACAAAGGAGATGAAAAGCATATACAATCCTAAGGTCGTCGAGGCCGCAGCCAGAACAATGGCAATAAATACCGCAATCAAGCCGCCGATACCAAAAATACCAAAACCGGGTACAAAAGCTTCCACCAAGAGAAAAATAATGCCTAAAGCAAAGAGAAAGATCGCTTGCCATCCACTTACCCCAGTAAAGAAGTGCCCCCCAAAATAAAGGCCGAAGGACAGTAAACTTAAGAACCCCCCAACGCCAAAACCGGCAGTTAGGATTTCAACTATCATAAAGAAAAAGCCCATCATTAAAAGAAGGGTGGCCACAACAGGATTAATGAGCCATCCGCTCAAATCTTCCCACAAGGTAGGTGAGGTGTAAGTGAGCTCTGCGTCCGATAACCCCACAGCTTCCAACAATTCGTCTATAGAAACAGCAGTACCGTTGCTAAACTCCAGGTTTTCAGCTTCACTGGTGGTAAGCGTTAAAAGCTCCCCTTTTTCAACCACGCCTTCTACGCTCATTTCCTTACGCACCATTGCTCCTGCTATGCGAGGATCTTTTCCCTGCTTTTCAGCAGCGCTCTCCATTTCTGTTTCCCAAACAGAGATGAATTTCTCACTTACTTCACCGCCTCCCATGACAACCGGTTCAGCAGCCCCAATTGTGGATCCGGGTGCCATATAAAAACCGTCTGCGGCAAGCGCTAAGTAGGCGCCGGCAGAAAGGGCACTTGTATTGACATGCACATAAACTGGCGCAGCAAAGGCCTCCAAAAGTGTTTTGGCTTCTCTGGTAGTGTCAATAAAACCTCCCGGAGTATCCATATCAAGGATTACCGCCTGGGCATCAGCCTCCTCAGCTTCCTCCAGAGAGCGCTCCAGTAAAAGCAGCCACCCGGGCTCTATTTGCTCTTTTACGGGAATAACATATACAGAAGAAGAGGTTGCTTGAAAAGCCAATGATCCATATAATAGTGATGAAAGAAGGATGAGAATGATGGAAAGTTTTTTATACATTTTTTTACAAAGGTACCTCCTGTTTATTAAAAGCGAATCTTTCCCGGCAAAACATCCATATCCTACAGGTACAGGGGGGTCATCGCTTCCTAAACTTTAACTTATTATAGCTTTGATAGTGCTGAGAGATATATAAGCACTTTTCTCAAATATCTAATATCACTAATACTTGAAATTTTATATCTTTTTCTTTCGACTGTTATAAGCCGGGATAGAATGAAGCAAAACTGTGGATGTAGCAGTAGCCCAAATATACAAAACCAGACACCCAAACCTGGCTTTTACGCTTACACCTATCTTATTCATCGGCAGGAGATATAAAAACATTGCCGAAATTAAATATAATTTGATACTGGTTTACTTATATTTTTGTCTTGTTAGAGTTAGAGGGATTTTAGGTCGGAATGTTTCTGCCAAGAGAAAATTTTATTTTACCTAACCTGATTCTAGAATGGACCTGCTTTTAAAGGTCCGGGCAATCATTCTTGGCTGGTAAAAACGGGAAATGGAGAGGTAATTATGACTAAAAAGAAAAAGGCAGATCCGCAAACAGAGATTTGTTCGAGCAATAAGCCCCACAACCCCCCTGCAGTAGAGGTGCGAAAGAGAGGTTTTCCCATTATCGGCATTGGTGCTTCTGCCGGTGGTTTAGAAGCTTTGGAACTTTTCCTGAAGAATATTCCAGAAGATAGCGGAATGGCCTTTGTTATTGTCCAACATCTGGATCCCACACGAAAAGATCTGATGGTGGAGCTGCTTCAGCGGGTTACCTCCTTACAGGTTATACAGGTTACGGAACCCACCGTGGTTCAACCCAATTGTGTGTATATAATCCCGCCAAACAAAGATATGTCGATCTTCCATGGTACATTACATCTTTTTGAACCAGCAGAGCCTCGCGGGCTACGTTTGCCTGTTGATTTTTTCTTCCGTTCCCTGGCGGATGACCAACAGGAACAAAGTATTGGTGTCATCCTCACGGGCATGGGCACTGACGGAACCCTGGGTCTTGGCGCTATCAAGGAAAGGGGAGGGGTTGGTTTTGTCCAGGAACCGGCTTCGGCAAAATTCGACAGCATGCCCCAAAGTGCAGTTGAGGCTGGCCTGGCCGATGTTATCGCTCCAGTGGAGGAGCTGCCGGTAAAAATCTTTTCATATCTCTATTATAAACCTTCCTTCGACGACTCCGAACCGGCTCTTACAGATAAGGATCAGAGTTCTCTTGAAAAAATTATGATCCTGCTGCGGTCTAAGACAGGTCATGACTTTTCCCTTTACAAAAAAACCACTGTTTACCGCCGCCTGGAGCGCCGTATGGGTATCCATCAGATAGACAGTATAGCCACATACATCCGTTTTCTTCAGGAAAATCCCCAGGAGGTTGAGCTGTTATATAAAGAGCTTTTAATCGGGGTTACTAATTTTTTCCGTGACCCGGAAGTGTGGGAACAGCTGAAAAAGGCCATCGCAGAGCAACTGACCGGCTGCGTAAACCAGACACTGCGAGCCTGGGTGCCGGGTTGCGCAACAGGCGAGGAGGCATATACTTTAGCCATCGTCTTTAAGGAAATGGTGGAAGAGTTAAAACCCGCCCAGGATTTAACTCTTCAGATATTTGCTACCGATTTAAACCGGGAAGCGATTAACAAGGCTCGTGAAGCCGTTTATCCGGCTAACATCGCTGCGGATGTTTCGCCGGAGCGGTTAAGACGGTTTTTTAACCAGGTGGAAAATGGCTTCCAGGTTGCTAAACCCGTACGGGAGATGGTGGTTTTTGCCCAACAAAATATGATTATGGATCCGCCTTTTACCAGGCTGGATATCCTGAGCTGCCGCAACCTGCTAATTTACATGACTCCGGAGCTACAGGGGAAAATTATACCCCTTTTACACTATAGTTTAAAGCCGGACGGTTTTTTATTATTAGGAAGTGCTGAATCTATCGGTAGTTTCACAAACCTTTTTGAACCTTTCAAGGGTGAATTCCACCTCTACCGGCGGCTTGAGCCTGCAGTGCAGTCAGAACCGGTTGAATTTCCAACTTCCCATGCTCCAAAACTTCCTCCGCCGTCTTTTAAGCGGGAGGTAAATTTACAATCACTGGCGGATCAACTGATATTAAAGCGTTATGCACCCGCGTCTATACTGGTCAACAACAAAGGTGATATCCTCTATACTAGCGGACGGACAGGCAAGTATCTCGAACCGGCGGCTGGTAAGGCCAACTGGAATATCTTTGCCATGATCCGTGAAGGTCTTAGCTATACCCTGAATAACGCTTTTCAGAATGCAGTTCGGGAAAATGAAGTAGTTACCGTCAAAAACGCAGTTGTGAAGATCAATGGAGAGAAACAAACAGTAAATATCATTGTCCAGCCGCTTGAAGAGCCGGAACCGTTGCGCAGGATGGTGCTGATCGTCTTTACAGAAGTAACTATGCCTCATGAAGACAAGGCGAGGGATAAAACGGGGCACAAAGAAGATGTCAACAATGATCGGGTGTCCGAACTAGAAGCAGAACTCCGGCAAGCCTACCGGGAGATTAAACATGTTCGCGAAGAGAATCAAGCATCACAGGAAAAACTCAGCGCTGCCAATGAAGAGCTGCAGTCAACCAATGAAGAGCTGCAGTCAACCAATGAAGAACTGACCACTTCCAAGGAAGAGCTGCAATCGTTAAATGAGGAGTTGCAGACGATCAACCACGAACTGCAAACTAAAGTAGACGAGCTGTACCAGATAAATAACGACATGAAGAATTTGCTCGAAAGCACCGAAATCGCTACTTTATTTCTGGATAATTTGCTTCATGTGCGGCGATTTACAGCTAAGACAACTGAGATCATCAAGCTTATACCAGGTGATGTGGGACGATTAATTACTGATATTGCCTCCGACTTAGATTACCCGGAACTGGCAGAAGATGCCCGGGAAGTGCTGCGCAAACTGACATTCAAGGAAAAATCGGTTTCCGCTACCGGTGGGCGCTGGTTTACGGTGAAAATTATGCCCTACCGCACACTTGAAGACAAAATTGACGGTTTGGTGATTACATTTATTGACATAACTGCTTCCAAAATGCTGGAAGATGACTTGAAGCAAGCCCAGGCAGAATTGGAAAAACGCATAGTGAAAAAAGATCAGGATTTGAACAAAGTTGAAAAGAGATTGCAGTCTGAGAAACACCGGGATAAAAAAAGAAAGGACCCCGACATAACTCAAAGCCCTGATGAAAAGGGGAGGGATCGGCATGAGTAGATACATGTCTGAGGAAGAGTTGCGCCGCCAGGCAGAGAAGCAGTTACGAAGAGGCAAGCAAAAACAAACAGCTCCTGTAACACCGGAAGAATTACAGCGGCTTGTACAGGAACTTGAGGTACACCAGATAGAGTTGCAGATGCAAAATGAGGAGTTAGAAAAGGCACGCTTGGAGCTGGAAAGTTACCTGCAACAATATACCGATCTATATGACTTTGCCCCTGTCGGTTATCTTACCCTGGATCAAAACGGCGTAATCCTGGGTGTTAATCTGACCGGAGCGCGCATGTTGGGGATTGATCGCGGCCAGCTTTTGAATCTTCATTTTGAAAAATTTATTCTAGTTGAATACCGGTCCTCTTTTTTATCCTTTCTGGAAAAAGCATTTTTTAGCCGAGCCCATGAAACCACTGAGATTGCCCTGCAAAAGGAGGGTAACGAAGGACTATTTGTGCACCTTGAAGCGCTTGCTTCAACAAACGAGGGGGAATGCCGCGTTGCCCTGGTGGATATTTCGGCCCAAAAAAAAGCAGAAATAAAACTGCGAGAAAGTGAACATCAATATCGGACTTTATTTGAAACCATGTCACAAGGGATTGTGTATCAGGATTCGGACAGTAAAATTTTAGCGGCTAATCCCGCCGCCGAAAAGATTCTTGGCATGCCGATCAAGCAAATGCTGGGGGAAAAACCAAAAGACCTTCAGTGGGAAGCTATTCATGAGAATGGAACTGATTTTCCGGAAGAAATCCACCCTTCCATGGTAGCCCTGCGAACAGGAGAAGTGGTTGAAAATGTGATCATGGGATTTTACTCACCCCAGAACGGTAAATACAGCTGGCTCAGTGTAACCGCGGTGCCGCAGTTCAGGCCCGGAGAAGATAGACCATTTCAGGTATTTGTAACTTTCGAGGATATCACCCCCCTGAAACTTATGGAGAACTTTAACGAGCTTACTCCCCGAGAAAAAGAAGTATTCAAACTGCTTGTTAAGAGTTACGACCGCAAAACAATAGCAGAAAAATTAAAAGTTAGTCCTAAAACTGTAGACAAGCACAAAGAAAACTTGATGGAAAAGTTAAAACTATATAATCAACACGATCTTGTTGAGTTTGCAAAGCGGCTTAACCTGCTTTAAACTTGACATTCCTATCTTAAGATAACCGGTATACTTTAAAAAGCCCTGTAGATTATGGGGCTTTTTCTATTAAGTGCCAAAAAATCAGTAAAAAAGCTCAAAATGGTATTAATGCTAATAGATTTCTGCGCACTATAGGCCATATAATAAATAACATAAAAGCAAGATTTTGATTTTTTAAGCAATGGAATTAACCCGCTTATAAAGGTTAAATCAGGGGAGGAGCATTTTATCATGAAGAAGATTGTTTTAATTGAACCGCAGTCCAGGGAAGATCATGTTTATAAGCATGTCCGTATGCCTCGCCTGGGGCTGCCCATCCTGGGGACTCAATTAAAGGAGGCAGGTTACGAAACAAGTTTTCACCTTGGGACAGGAGATTCGCTTCCGTGGCGTAAAATATTTGATGCTGACCTTGTCGGCATATCTACTACTACAGCAACATGTCGTGAAGCTTACCAGGTTGCCGGCTTGCTGAGGGCCCAAAACATTCCCGTAGTGATCGGTGGAATTCATGCCTCCTTTATGCCGGAGGAGGCCATGCAGTTTGCTGACTACCTTGTAAGGGGTGAAGCAGAATTAAGCTTCTTGCCCCTTGTTCAATCAATTGAAGCCGGAGAGTTGCCCCTCAACATCCCCGGAGTATCATATTGGAACAATGGGGAAATAGTTCACAACGACGGCCTTGAATCTAGGATCGACATGGATACGCTACCTGTACCCGATCTTACTTTGCTTGATCGCTTCTCATCAATGAGAAATATTCCGGTGATGACTTCCCGGGGATGTCCTTTTAACTGCTCATTTTGCTGTGTAACAGAGATGTTTGGGCGGCGATATCGCCATCGTTGTACAGAAAGTGTTCTTGAGGAACTGATGTGCTTCCAGGGGAAAAACATCTTTTTCTGTGATGATAATTTTACCGCTGACCCTAAAAGCACAAAAGCGCTTTTAAGGGAAATGATTGATCGAGGCATCAAACTCAAGCGTTGGGGCGCACAGGTTCGGGTTGATGCGGCAAATGATGACGAACTGCTTGATTTGATGCACAGATCAGGCTGCGATACTGTTTATATCGGTTTTGAGTCAATCAATCCCGCAACACTTGAACGCTATAACAAACAGCAAAAAGTTGAAGATATTGAAGAGGCAATCAAGCGCTTCCATGATTATGGGATCAGGATTCATGGTATGTTTGTTTTTGGTGCTGACACCGATACGGTTGATACAATCAGGCAGACCGTTGATTTTGCTCTCAGAGCAAAGATTGACAGTGTCCAATTTATGATCCTGACTCCTTTTCCCGGCACTCCGTATTACGATCAGATAGAGAGCGAGGAAAGAATTATGGTTAACGATTGGTCACTATATGATGGTCATCATACGGTATTTGAACCGGCGCTGATGTCTGCTGCAGAACTGCAGTCGGAAACAGTTATCGCGCTGAAAAGATTTTATTCTCCGGGGAACATTTTTAAGAATTTAGCTCTTACCGGTTGGGGCTCTGTTTTTCACCGGGCGATTGGGTGGGGTCTGACACGGCATTTTGAGCGCCGGAACCGCTGGTTTGACCAGCTATTGAAACAGCAGCAACATGCCAATTCCCGGCCTGTTAGCCTCATGGAACGCCTTTTGAAAGCTCCTGTCAGGGAGAAGTTGCGAGCTGAATCCTTTATATCTGAACTGAAGGTTTCTCTTACCGAGCAAAGTGGAGTGTTATATCTAAAGTTGTACGGTTTTGCCGGAACTTTGCACCGAAAAGAGCTTCAAAGGGCTTTAAAAGGGGTATTGTCTCGACAATATAGCCAAATGATAGTTAACACCGAAGGACTTCGCTTCGCCACGGGAAAATCGGCAGCTGCTTTTGGAGCATATTTTGATAAGCTTGGGCGCAAGATGCACCGCTTACAAATAGTGACAACAGCCGAAAGGGAGGCTCGTAACATGTTAAATTGGAAGAATGGAAACCGCTTAAAGATGCCCCACTTCGAGCTACTGCTGAAAAAACGTTGATCCCTGATCAGCGACTGGTCCATTTATTTTGTTATTGTTTTTTATTATGCCAACTATCCTGTCGGGCAGTAAGATGGAGAAACGAAAATATTTCAGGTGGAAAGATAAGCCGATACTCGGGTTTTTTGAAAATGTAAAGATAGACCCAACCTTGTTAAGAGATTTAATCAAGCAAGTATGTGTAAAAATAACTTAGAAAGGGGGTTATCATAATAGTTTTGGAAAACCCTAAAAACATTAACCTTGATAACGTAGAGGAACACTTTGTGAAAATATATAAAAAATCAAATTATAGAAACAATAGAAACAATGAAGAAGACATTAAAGACATTGACCTTGACAGCGATGATTCCAACATGAAAATCTTTTTAAAAGAATAGCTGGATCTGGTCGAAAAGGGATCGTTTTTTGCTTGCTGGACTTAGTTCCAGCTGACCAATCCATTAATGGAATTCTGAAGAACCTGCCCGACAACCACGTTACGAGCGGTTTGGGATTATTGTTGTTTGGTATATGGTTGATTGCAACGGGTTAGCTGATGTTATCCTTGCACTGCTGGCCGTAGCTGCAGGGGCACTGATCATTCTGAAGCTTTAAAGAAATGTTTACATATTCTGTTGAAAACCGGTAGGCTGCAAACATTTTTAAGCGGAGGTAATCATGGAAAGCTTTATTGTAAAAGGAAAAACCAATTTAAACGGCAAAGTTAAAATTAGTGGATCAAAAAATACCGCTGTAGCAATTTTGCCGGCAGCGGTTTTAACGGCTGAAACAGTTTACCTGGATAATTTGCCCGATATAACCGATGTGCGCACGATGACGGAAATTCTTGAAACCTTAGGAGTTTCGATCCGCAGACGTGGCAGGAATTCGGTGGAATTAACCCCGGCTAACCTCTCAAAAATTGCTCCATCATATGAACTGGTTAAAAAAATGAGGGCATCCTATTATTTTATGGGCAGCCTTCTGGGCCGGTTTGGTCGGGCGGAAGTGCCGCTTCCCGGGGGGTGCGAGCTGGGGCCCCGCCCAATCGATCAACACCTTAAAGGATTTTCTGCCCTGGGAGCCGAGATTAACATAGAGCATGGCATGATTCACTTATCCGCAGAGAAGCTTACCGGGGCGCATATTTATCTTGACGTGGTTAGTATAGGCGCAACTATAAACTTGATGCTTGCCGCTGTCGCAGCTGAAGGCAGAACCGTGTTGGAGAATGTGGCTAAAGAGCCCGAAATAGTGGACCTTGCAAACTTCTTGAATGCTATGGGAGCAACAGTAAGGGGTGCAGGAACAGATGTGATGCGAATTGATGGAACTAAAACTTTTAAAGGGGTCAGGCATGCTATTATTCCAGATAGAATTGAAGCCGGTACTTTTATGCTTGCTGCAGCCGCGACCAAAGGAAATGTTACTGTTGAAGAGGTGATCCCCAAACACCTTGAAGTGATCACTGCAAAACTAAAGGAGACAGGTGCAAACGTTACAGTAGAACCCGAAAGAATTAATGTTAAAGTGAACAGGCCTCTGAAATCTTCCGATCTAAAAACATTTCCTTATCCTGGGTTTCCAACGGATCTACAGCCTCCCGGAATGGTTTTATTGACCGCCGCGAAAGGTTTAAGTGTAGTAACTGAAAATGTATTTGACGGACGTTATAACCAGGTTGATGAACTTAAAAGAATGGGTGCCAAAGTTAAGGTAGAAGGAAGAACTGCCCTGGTGGAAGGCGGTCAAGCTTTATCCGGAGCGCCTGTTTCCGTGTCCGATTTGAGATCAGGAGCCGCGTTGATGATTGCTGCGCTGATGGCTGACGGAGAAAGCCGGATCAGCGAGGTAGAGCATATTGATCGCGGCTATGAAAATTTTGAACAAAAATTGATTCAGTTGGGAGCATCGATTAAACGGGTTAGTGTAGATAATTATACTCAGCTTTCAGACAGCCAAGATTCAACCGCTTAAACTCTCAAGGAGATACCCACTCTATCCATACCTCTATCCATACCAATGATGAAAAATGTATTGTTTTTGGTTTTCTTGGTCTTGAGATATGCAATCAAGAACAACATCAAAAAGAGTATGGTAGAAATACTTAAATAGGTTGAAGAGAATATGCATAAAGATAAATTTGCTGATGGTCTATTTCAATAGGGCTGGCCGGTGTGCTTTCCTGGAAACAAGGGGAAGAAGTTATATTTTAAGATCAAAGGCGCCGAAGGTTTTATGCATGGTTAATCCTTGCCGCATTCATAAAAGGTAATAAAATAATGTCTATTTGGAATATTGCTAATAGACTTCTTAGCATTGTGCTTGCTATTATATAAGAGCAAGATAAAAAAGAGAATTCGGGTCAACTACTTATCAGGGAGAAAGCATGGTTGCGCCTCTTGCATAAACTTTTGATAAGAGGCGCAACCGCCTAGCTTAACCGGAAATATTGTGAAAAACGTAATTGGCACGCTCATTCGTAGAAAGGAGGGACAACTATGAGAGTAATATTTCTTATGCTGGCACTACTGCTTGGCTTAGGTATTGCTGGAGCGGCAATGATCAATAATGAGGTTGTTACTGTAAATTATTTTTTTGGCCAGGTTAGCCTTACCCTGTTTATGCTAATCCTTGGTTCCGCTCTTGCAGGCGCAATGTTTATGGGTTCACTGGGTATTTTTCGCGGCATCAATAATTATATGAATTCTCAGGGGGATCGCGGCCTTAAAAAAGAGCTGCAGAACCGCGTAAAAATACTGGAAGATGAGAAGAAAAAGATGGAAGATGAATTAAGAAAGCAGCATAAAGAACGTGAAGAAGCCGCTGCGAAAGCGTATGACGCTTTAGAGGATGAGAAGAGCAAACTGGAAGATGAGTTGAGAAAACAACAAAAAGATCATGAAGACAAGGTTGCGAAAATGCACAATCGTTAAAAGTATGACAATTGGAGATGGAGATGCCTGGTTTGCTGCTGTCCGGTAAAAAAAGAGTATTCAGGGCGGTAGTACGGCAAGCATCTTGTAGATAATGCAAGTGAGGGTTAATACAGTGATTGCATATAAACATTTGCCATTTATTTTGTTATTGTTTTTTATTATGCCAACTACGATGTTGTGTAGTACGGTTGCGGAGGAGCCTGTATATGCTTACCGACAAAAAAAAGTGAGCATCGGGAGCCCTGCTTTTGATAAGTTTGAAAATGATCCCGTGATGGAACTGCTAGGCGAAAATTTTGATGAAATCAAACAGGTGCTGGGAGAACCGGCTGCGCAGGGGTATAGTAGCTGGCTTGGTCCACATAACTATATTCTTTATAGATCAAAACAAGGGGTTATTCAGTTTTGCTCACCTGAGAGCATGGACGATAAAGTTGCCATAAGCATTATTTTGGGACCAGGCCAAGAAGTTTTAGGTGCAAAGGTAGGAATGCGTTTCTCCGAGATAATGGCTGTTCTAGGCGCACCTGATCGCGGTCCTGAACTTGGCATGAACAACCTTTATTATATGGACTACCATTTGGGAAAATTTAACCATCAAGTGCCGGAGATTATTATAAGCTTCTCTGCTGCTGATATTAATGGCTCCACCCAGGATGCATTCATTAAATGGGAAGCCTATGAATATAATCAAAGAGGTCAACTGCAAACAGCAAGATAGAAAAATTTGCGAAGGTTAAAAAGATGCATCGCCGTATAAGTTTTCAAGAGTGTATTATAAAATATTAAAATTAAGGAGGTGGTAATGATTATGCGTAATATTATATATTTGATTGTACTGGTTGTAGTTGGTTATTTTGTCCTTAGCTTTTTTAACATTCTGTAAAATGGAGTAAGTTTGCTTAATTTGTTAAAGGAGGGGAACAGGATCCATGAAATTTAAAAAAGGCAAAGGCGGTTTGGGACTTTTGTTGCTTGGTATATGGTTGATTGCAACGGGATTGCTGGCGTTATTACAGCTTAGCATCCCTTACTCAGATATTATCCTTGCTCTGCTGGCCATAGCTGCAGGGGTGTTGATCATTCTGAAGCATTAAAGAAATGTTTATATATTTTGTTGTAGAATTAAATTTTTACTTTACAGCAATTACCATATATATCCTTGATATAGCATATTACATTAGCATCTACTTGCATTAAATGCCGGGAGATGCTAATGTATTCTTAAAGAACCGTACCGGTTTATTGGCAGAGAAGGATTTAAATATCTTTCTATTTATTTTTAAGGAGGTTATAAAAATGGGTATACTAGCCTGGATTGTAGTAGGAGCAATTGCAGGATGGCTGGCGAACCTGATCATCGGGGGCGGTGGTGGCTTGCTCGGCAGCATAATAATTGGTGTTATTGGCGCATTGGTCGGTGGCTGGCTTTTCACCTCAATACTGGGGCTTCCTTACGATGTCACCGGTATTAATCTGACCTCGATACTCGTAGCAACCACGGGTGCAATTGTTGTCTTGTTTATCGCCGGTTTGTTCAGGCGCTAACTGCTTCATGACAGGCTGGTTTATTAAGGAGGAAAAATATGGCTAGAAAAAGGAACTCAACAAAAGGCCTCGGAATGCTTTTACTGGGGATCTGGCTGATCCTGACTGGACTTATGCAGGTGGTTACCCTGCCAATCCCGGAAATGGGTCTTTTGATGGCAGTGCTTGCTATTGTTGCCGGAGTTTTTATCCTGCTGGGGCGTTAATCTTTCCGGTTTGTTTACCGCAGTCCTGCTTAAGACATACTGCTGCAAAGGTTTGCCAGGTTAAAGTGGTTTTTTCAAATTAAACGGCGGTATTTAACCGCCGTTTAATAATACCCACAAGTATCTAATCCCGGAAAAGGTTAGAAGGTATATTCCGCTACTACAGAAACCCTGACATTAACTTGGCCTGGTTCAATCGGTGTCGGTGCTCCGGCGTCGGCTTCATCCGCCATTTCTTCCTTGCGGACGCGGGAAGGAGTATAATCGCTTCTTTCTTCCCGGATACTGAAGATCCCGGTAATAGATTCTCCGGCGCCCTCAGCAATAGCCTCGGCTTTACGGGTAGCCTGTTCTGTTGCTTCGGCCAGGGCTTCTGTTTTTAAGTCTTGCGGGTCTTTCAGATCAAAACTAATCTGGTTAACTCGGTTAGCTCCTGCATTAACGGCAGTGTCAATAATTTCACCAACCAGATCAATTTGATCTATGGTGATTTCAATTTCATTGGTAGCCTCGTAATAAACCGTCTCTGCGCTTTTAGCCTCTTCCTCTCTTTCAGGTTCCCTCATCTCACGTTCCGGATCCCGATCTTCCTTGTAACTGTGAAGGCGGTAAGAACCGGTTTTGATTTCATCTTCCGCCAAACCAAATTCCAGCAGCGCATCTCGCACAGCATTGGCCAGTTCGGCATTTTCATCGACAGCTTCTTCGGCAGAGGTGCTGCGGGTTTCAATTGACAAACTTATTTCTGCCATATCTGGTTCTGCCGAGATTTCAGCTTCTCCGTAGGCTTGAATAACCTGCGGTTCTTCACTGTTTCCGGTTTGATTTCCTTCACTGCCACAGCCGCCGACTAGCAGGGCGAAGACCGCCATGGATACCAGCACTGGGATGATAATACTTTTTTTGCCAAACATCATTAAACCTCCTTACCTGTTAGCCTGAAATAGTTTCATTAATATAGACAGCAAACAGTCATAAAAAGTTTCATTAATGGCCAACCAGGTTTTTCTGTCCCTGATTTCATTATGAGTTTTTTAGTTATGGGATGCAAGCAAAAATTATTTGCGTATTCTGCATTAGATCTTCACGACCCTGTTGAACTGACCCCCGCAGTCGGCGGACTGATCCTGGTTAGCAGTAAACCGGGGCGCAGAACGGAATTCTATCTCCCCGGCAGGTAGTATTAATAGCAGGAAATTTATAGGTAGCATACCAGCTGAAATATCTTTCTGCCCTGTAAACTTCAGTGTTATCAAAGTTTTCAATAACCATGCTCTTGTCATGCTGGCCGGTACATTGATCGTAGCTTTAAATGCCCGGCTTTTACGCCGCGTTGACCTGAAACCGGAACTGATCTATGGTTTATGTTTACTATTATTAAAGGTGTCGTTCTTAGCTTACTCTCCCCTTCCTAGTTAACCTGCGGTAAAGCTCTTTCCACAGCCTGGTCTTCCCGACTCATCTTGCCAAGTGACAGGCGGTATTCCATTGGAAAGACTTTGATGAAAAAGGGCAAAGACTCTTCCCAGTTTTCCAGGAGAGACGCCGCTTTTTTACTTCCTGTATACAGGAGATGTCGTTGAAGCAGGGTTTTTAGCTCCAGGATATCTTCTTCCTCGGTGACCGTTTCCAGGTCAATCATTTCCAGGTTGCAGTTTGTGTCGAAGACACCATGACGGTCATAAATGTAAGCCAGCCCTCCGCTCATTCCCGCTCCGAAGTTAAGACCTGTGGGACCCAAAACTACCACCCGGCCGCCGGTCATATATTCGCAGCCGTGATCGCCAATTCCCTCAACCACGGCCAGGGCGCCGCTGTTGCGAATGGCAAAGCGCTCCCCGGCCATACCGGTGGCATAATATTCTCCCCCTGTAGCCCCGTAAAGGTTAACATTACCAGTTATAATGTTTTCGGAAGAATCGTAGCTGCTTCCACTGAAGGGTTTTAGCACAATCCGCCCCCCTGACAGACCTTTGCCCACGTAGTCATTGGCTTCTCCTTCCAGGTTCAGGGTTAGCCCCCGGGCGGCGAAAGCGCCAAAACTTTGCCCGGCCGAGCCCTTGAAATTAATGGTGATCGTTCCTTCGGGCAGGCCCTCATTGCTGTATTTGGAAGCTATGCGGTTTGAAATGATTGTTCCCACGGTACGGTGGTGGTTATAAATAGGCGAACTGACTGTAACCTTTTGTGCCGTTTCAATGGCCGGTTCAATCTCTGGCAGCAGCTTATAATCCAATGATTCCTCCAGCTGTGACGGTTGCGAAATGGTGCAGCGCGTTTCGCTGTCCGGGGCATCAGTTTTGAGAAGAATCCGGTTTAAATCCAGATTTTTTGTTTTCCAGAAGCTTATTTCCCGGTTTTGTTCAAGCAGGTCAACTCTGCCGACCAGCTCATCCACGGTGGCGATACCCAGCAAAGCCATAATTAAGCGCAGTTCTTCGGCTACGAAGAGCATGAAATTGCGGACATGTTCAGCTTTACCTTTGAAACGTTTGCGTAACTCGCTATCCATAGTGGCCACTCCTACCGGGCAGCGGTTGGTATGGCAGCTGCGTGTCATAACGCACCCGCAGGCTACCAGCGCAGCGGTGGCAAAGCCGAATTCTTCCGCACCCAGCATTGCTCCGATTGCCACATCCCGCCCTGTTTTCAGGCCTCCGTCCACCTGCAGCCGAACCCTGCTGCGCAGGCCGTTCAAGACCAGGGTTTGATGAGCCTCGGTCAGGCCCAATTCCCAGGGTACTCCGGCGTGCTTGATCGAAGAAAGCGGAGCGGCACCTGTGCCGCCATCGTAGCCGCTGATCAATATCATATCGGCTCGGGCTTTGGAAACCCCGGCTGCCACCGTGCCCACGCCTGCCTCGGAAACCAGCTTTACCGAAATCCTGCTTTGCGGGTTGGCGTTGTGCAGGTCGTAAATCAACTGGGCCAGGTCTTCAATCGAATAAATATCGTGGTGCGGTGGAGGCGAAATCAGGGTCACTCCAGGGGTGGAATACCTGACCCGGGCGATCATTTTATCTACCTTGTGGCCGGGCAGCTGGCCTCCTTCACCGGGCTTGGCGCCCTGGGCGATCTTGATCTGAAGCTCCCTGGCGTTAGCCAGGTATTCGGCAGTTACCCCAAATCGTCCGCTGGCTACCTGTTTAATGGCACTGCTCAGGTTTTTACCGTCTGCCCGTGGTTTATAACGGTCCGTGTCTTCGCCACCTTCGCCGGAGTTGCTTTTACCGCCCAAGCTGTTCATTGTTTCGGCCAGGGTCTGGTGAGTTTCAGGGCTGATTGATCCGTATGACATGGCTCCGATTACAAAACGCTTCACTATCTCAGCGGCCGGTTCAACTTTATCCAGGGCAATAGGAACAGCTTTCTTAAATTCCAGCAGGCCGCGCAGGGTTGATTGTGCTTTCAATTGATTATTAATTATTTCGGAGTAGGCCATGAACTGTTCAAAATTGCCGGATCGCACGGAATGTTGTAGCAGTCTAACCGATTCCGGTTTCCAAAGGTGCCTTTCTCCGTCAAGCCGGTAGGCATACTGTCCTCCCGAAGGTAGCTGTCCGGTCTGATCAAAGGTATTCATAAAGTCTTGGTATTGGTCATAGCGCATACTTACTTCCCTGGCGATATCTTCCAATCCCAGCCCCTGGATACGGGAACTGGTGCCGATGAAATAGCGGTCAATCAGTTCATCGTTTAACCCAACCGCCTCAAAAACCTGGCCGTTGCGGTAACTGCGGAGGGTGGATATGCCAATCTTGGACATGATTTTGAGAATGCCCTTGCACGTCGCCTGTAAGTAGTTTTCCATCGCTTTCTGAGTGGATAGCTGCCGGCCGAGCATTGATTGTTCCGCCAGGTGCGCTACCGATTCAAAAGCCAGGTAAGGATTAATAGCGGAGGCCCCGTAACCTAAAAGCAGAGTCATATGCATTACTTCGCGAGGTTCGGCGCTTTCCACCAGAATACCGATCCCGGTGCGCAGGCGCTGGTCTGTCAGGTGCCTGTTTACCGCTGAAACCGCCAGAAGTGAAGGAATGGGGGCCATATTTATTTCAAGGTTGCGATCGGATAGTACGATCATCCCGCACCCGCTTCTTACGGCAGATTCTGCATCACTGCACAGCCGGCCCAGGGCTTCTTCCAGGTCTCCTCCGTTGCCCCCTGCCGGAAATTGCATGGTCAGTTTTGTACTGCGGAAGCCTTTTTCTTCAAGGCTGCAGAGCCGTTCGAGGTCTTCATTGGATAATATGGGCTGACTCAATTTGACCAGGTGGGCGTGCTGAGGCGATTCGCCAAGCAGGTTATCGGGGCAACCGATAAAAGTCATCAGCGACATAACCAGTTCTTCCCGGTAAGGGTCTATGGCTGGATTGGTGACCTGGGCAAAATTTTGTTTAAAATACCAGAATAGCAGCTGCGGTTTTTCCGAAAGCACGGCCAGGGGCTGGTCGGATCCCATCGACCCAACCGGTTCAGCCTGGTCGGCAGCCATCGGCTTTAAGATCTTATGCAAGTCTTCGCGGCTGTAGCCAAACAGTTTTTGCCTGGCCAGTATAGAACTGCGATCTACTTTTAATGGAGCCATGGCATTAAAGAAACCGTGGATGGTGATCTGGTTTTCCTGGGTCCAGCGGCGGTAGGGTTGGCGACGGGCCAGCCGAATTTTTAGCTCCGTATTTTTTAGCAGCCTTTTTTCTCCCAGGTCGACCAGCAGCATTTCCCCGGGCCTTAAGGCTCCCTTTTCTGCTATGTCCTCCGGGGCGATATCAATTACCCCGGCTTCCGAAGCGAAAACCATAAAACCGGATTTAGTAAGCGTGTACCTCGCCGGGCGCAGTCCATTGCGATCAAGGCTGGCGCCGACTCTTAACCCGTCGGTATAAATCACTGCTGCCGGGCCGTCCCATGGTTCCATAATTCCGGCGTGATATTCGTAAAAACCGCGCAGGTCCGGACCGATGGGGTACTTGTCACCCCAGGCCTGGGGGATCAGCATAGCCATGGCATGCTCAATTGAGCGCCCTCCGTTAGAGAGCAGTTCCAACGCATTGTCCAGGTTGGCTGAGTCGCTGACCCCTTCTTCCAGTACCGGCATGATCTTTTTAATTTCCCGGCCGAATAATCCCGATTCCAGATTTTTTTCGCGCGAGGCCATCCAGTTGCGGTTACCGCGCAGGGTATTGATTTCGCCGTTGTGGCAGAGGTAACGAAATGGCTGGGCCAGTGACCATGAGGGGAAAGTGTTGGTGCTGTAGCGCTGATGAACAATTACAAAGGCGCTTTCCATCAAACTGTCAGTCAGTTCGGGGTAAAACTTCTCCACCTGTTGGGGCATAAGCAAGCCCTTATAGACGATGGTCCGGCAGGAAAGGCTGGTTGCATAAAATTCTTCTGTCCCCCTGCCGTGGGACCTAATTTTGCCTTCGGCGTCTTTTCGGGCAATGTAGAGTTTGCGTTCCAGGTTTGCGCCGCTCAAACCACAGCCATCAACGAAACACTGCCGGATAAAAGGCATATTGCTCTGCGAGTTTTCGCCAAGACTGCCTGGCGCCACCGGGACATCCCGCCAGCCGATTAACTTTAAGCCGGCCCTGTCTAAACAGCTTTCCATTATCCGGCAGCACTGCTCCCTGGCCTGTTCATTTGTGGGCAGAAAAAACATCCCGGCGCCATAGTGACCGGGCCGAGATAAGCTCCATCCATTTTCCCGGGCAATCTTTTCGAAAAAACGGTGAGGGAGTTGAAACTGCAGTCCGGCACCATCACCGGTTTTATCATCAGCTCCGGTGGCACCGCGGTGGAGCAGGTTCTTTAGCACCCTTATTCCGTCACTAATAATACGATGGTTCTTTTCACCGTTAATGTTAACCAGAAAACCTAAACCGCAGGCATCATGTTCACGCGCAGGGTCATAAAGACCTTCTTTAAGGAATTGTGTGCGGCAGTCGGTAGTTTGTTTCATTGCTGATCAACTCCGTTCTTTACTAATTTTATGATGCCTTAAGTTAAAAGGTTTTAATATCATAGCTCTATTCTTCCCATTGATCAAGTTTTTCTAATGAGAACAACTGCCTTTAAAACAGGCTCACTCCTATTTCCAGCAATTCAAATAATTATTGCCCCGTTTTTCTTTAACAATATTGCATCTTAAACTCTAAAAAAATGTCTGCAGATTTTCCAGCAAAAGTTTTGTTATAATAATTAAAGCTACTTATCTTGACCGAAAGGAAATTATTTATGAACCTAAAAAGCCTGCGCAACCCCGACCTGTACCATGGTAGAAGGGGCAAAAACTATTTTGAAGGCTGGTATTTCAAGCTGGTTGACAACCAGATGAAAAATGCTTTTGCTTTTATTCCCGGTGTTTTCTTCAGCCCTGACGGAGAATATGATCATGCCTTTATCCAGGTAGTTGACGGTATGAAAAGAACATATCAATATGAGCGTTTTACAACCAATGAATTTTCTGCTGCCAAAGATACATTTCTAGTAAATGTGGCCGGCAGCAGCTTTGGCCGCAGTGGTATTGATTTTAGCCTGGCCAGAGAAGGTGCAAACATCAAGGGTCGGGTTGATTTTCGCAACCATCTGGGCTGGCCGGACAACTTCCTAAATCCAGGCAGCATGGGTTTCTACAACTATATTCCAGGGATGCAGTGCTACGCACAGGTATGCGCCATGGATTTTGATCTGAAAGGCAGCCTGGAAATCAATGAACAGCCTGTTAATTTTAGTGCCGGCAAAGGGTACATCGAAAAAAACTGGGGTTCAACCTTTCCCTACTCATGGATCTGGATTCAGTGTAATAATTTCCGTAAAGCACAAGCTTCATTAAGCTGCTCTCTTGCGCATATCCCTTTTCCTGTTCACAGCTTCCGGGGGTTTTTAATCGGCCTTTATGTAGATGGCTGGTTTTACAAGTTTACTACCATGAATCGCAGCAAAGCAGAAATAACCCAAAAAGGTTCTGATGTGGTTATGCGCTTAAAAAACAGGTGCCACAGCCTTACCATTGATTGTAAAACAAACAGCGAAGATTTTATCCGCTTAAACGGCCCACGTGGAGGCCAAATGGTGCCGCTGGTCCAAGAAAACCTGCAGGGTAGGGTTAACGTTATTCTAAAAGAGAAAGCGAGCGGCAAGGTAATTTATGAAGATCACGGCCGCTGTGCCGGGGTTGAATACGGAGGCGATCAGATGATGGTCTTTGATTGACCATGATCCTATGACGTAACCATCTAATTGTTTTTATCATGGAGAATAGTAATTAATAATTTTAGAGTTGGAGGTTTAATTCATGCAGCTATTAGTTCAAGGCATCATATTTTTTGTTGTATTTGGTTTGCTGTGGTATGTTGTCCAGACTAAGAATATTCTTGGCCTGGGAGCTAAGTTAAAGGGTGGTAAAAAAGCGGTACTTAATACCCTGCTTACTTCATTTATTGCTACAGCAGTATTTGTAGCTTTACTTTATTTTACAGGTCTGTAATAGGAACAGCTAAAATAGGCTGCCCAAAAATATTATGGTGGGAATGGAACCGTTCAGCCCCGGCATGTGTCTCATATAGTAGAAAGCGATTATATTTTGAGGGAGGTAATATTTATGTTAAAACAGGGATTAGTGGCAGTCTTGGTCCTATCAATGCTAATTGGGTTGGTAGTGACCGGTTGCGCGGAAGAAGCGCCGGAATTAGAAGAACCGGAAAATGAAAACGGTGAGGAAAACAATGGTACTGGAAATGAAAGCGGTGAGGACAATAATAGCACTGAAAACGGTGAAGCCGACTTGGAGTACGGTGATCCGATCATGCTCGATATTTACTTCATGGAAGTAACTGAAAACAGCTTTGAGCTTGGTAAGGAAACCCGTGAAGTAGGGACATTCGGTGGCCCACAGGTGGACCTGGAAGAAGTAATTGCCGAGCTGCTTAAAGGTCCGGAAACTGAGGATTTGAGCAGGGTTATTCCAGAAGGAACGGAGATCAGGGGTGTCACCCTGGAAAACGGAGTGGCCTATGTTGACTTTTCTGAAGAACTGCTGCAGGCCAATGTTGGCAGTGAAGCAGAGTGGGTTCTGGTAAATTCTATAGTTAAGACCCTGACCCAGTTGGAAGAAGTAGAATCGGTACAAATCCTGGTGGAAGGAGAAATTGTCGAGACGATAGCCGGACATGTTGTTATCAATGAGCCGCTTAACTAACTCGAACACTGCTTTGGGGGCATGAATTTAGCTGTTTTGCCTGGCACAAGACTAACTCATGCCCTACTTTTTCTCCTTTTTAATTTTACAAGTATTATAAATAAATGTATTCTCAAGGCTCTTTCATTGATGAAAGCCAGTAAATAAAGTAACCCCCTGCGCCGGTTTATTTTGGCGCTTCTTTTTATTTTATTTAAGCGTGACAGTGAAACCGCAAAACCCTTTATGTTTTAGGGATTATTCATCATATTACTGTAGGAAGGCGACCCCGTTTGCGGGAGCCGCCTTTTGTTTTGGAAGGTTTATGTGGACGCAAGTTTCGTTTGGAAATCAGGAGCTGAAGCGGCTAATCACCGTGGTGATCGCGTTAAGCAGGGCTTCAGCTTCGGCAATCTGTTCGGCTGTAAGCAGGTCGCGATTGCTGTTAAGTACTGCCAGGGCTGCATTGTTGGCGGCAATCAGTTCAGCGGGGTTAATCGCTGCGCCGCTTTGGGCTGCCAGCATAAGCTCGAGAGCAATAATTGCCGCGTTGGCTACAGCCAGCTCGGTCTCGGCCACAGCTTTGTCTGCTGCGCTCATGGTACCCTTGTCCGCCTCGTAGCTTTGCTTCGCCTGGTTGTAAACCGCTATGGCCCTATCCAGGTCGGCAGCGCTACCGCCGGTAACAAAGGCAGGGGTGATCATCGGGTTTGCATCCTGATCGGAGATAGCGGTCAGCACAGTAGCAGACTTGCGCGGTGGCGTCAGCAGGCTGAAGGAATAGTCCGGATCATAAGAGAACCAATCGGATCCAGAGGTAGGATCGGGTGTTCCCGGGGGGGCAACCATGTGCCAGGTAGGATCTTCATCATTTCCTACCTGCCACCACAACAGCGGGTAGGAGCCGTCTTCTCCGGTTATCGACCAGTTTGCACCGGAGAAGGTGCTCAGGGTTTTCATCTTGGCCGTAGTTTTACCTTCGCCTCCGTCACTCGTTTTCTGACCCGAGGTTTCGGTGTCCCAAAAACTGTCCGTGACCGTACCTTCATCATCACACCCGACCAGACCGCCGACATTAACGAGGCCGGTGACTTTACCGGTGGCATAGCTGTTGGAAATATTTCCGCCGATATTCTCACCAACTAAGCCGCCGACATTACTTATGCCGTTGACAGCGCCGGTGGCGTAACTGTTGGAAATGTTTCCACCGTTATACGAGCCGACCAGGCCGCCGACATATGCATCGGCAGTGACAGCGCCAGTGGCGTAACTGTTGGTGATAACGCCAATATTATCACCGACCAGGCCGCCAACACGGTATTTGCCGATTACATCGCCGGTAGCATAGCTGTTGGAAATATCTCCGTTATAATTCTGACCGACCAGGCCACCGACCCATTTGTCGGTGCCTTCGACAGTGCCGGTGGCGTGGCTGTCGGTGATCGTTCCCTCATCATTCTCACCGACCAGTCCGCCAACACGACCATCCTCACCCTTAACAGTGCCAGTGGCGTAGCTGCCGAGTATCGTTCCAGAGGAACTATTCTCACCGACCAGTCCCCCGACTTCATAATCGCTGGTACCGGTGACATTGCCGGTGGCGTAACTTTCGTTGATCTCACCATTATTCTCACCGACCAGGCCGCCAACCCTAATACCAGTAGCAATGCCAGTGGCGTAGCTGTTGGAAATATCTCCGCCGTTATTCCGCCCAACCAGGCCGCCAACCCTAAGGTCCGTACCTTTGACAGTGCCGGTAGCATAACTGAAAGTGATCGTTCCACCATCATTATCACCTACCAGGCCGCCAACATATTGTTCGCCGGTGACATCGCCAGTGGCGTGACTGTCGATGATCGTTCCACCATCATTCTCACCGACCAGGCCACCGACATAATCACTATTGCTGACAGTGCCTTCGGCATAGCTGATGTTGATCTCACCATTATTCTCACCGACCAGGCCGCCAACACGACCTCCGCCAATGACCTTGCCTTCGGCGGAGCTGTTAGTGACCGTGCTCGTGCTATATCTATTGTAACCGACCAGACCACCGACCCTAAGGCCGGTACCTTTGACAATGGCGGTGGTGGAGCTATTAGTGATCGCACCTTTTTTAATGTATCCGACCAGGCCGCCGATATAGTTATCGCCATTAACAGCGCCGGTGGCAGAGCTGTTGGTAATGTTTCCTTCATCATTCTCACCGACCAGGCCGCCGACGCGATCGTCGGCGGTTACATCAACATCTACCAGGGTAATGTTAGTAAGGGTTGCCCCGTCTATGTAACCAAACAAACCAACGTAATCCTCGTTAGTCCGTTTAATGTAGAGATTACTGATGGTATTACTCATACCGTCATAGCTGCCGGTAAACTTGGTAGTAGAGTTGCCGATGGGAGTCCAGCCTTTGTCATCGTCCCAGTCATATATTCCATCACTTTTTTCAGTGTGATTTTCCGGAAAAGTGATCGCGGCCGTTTGGACGAAGTATTTACCCCATTCATCCGATTCCTGGCTCAGCCAGTAGAGGTTTTCCCACTTTTCGATCTGATAAGGAGCGCCTTCAGAGCCATTGCCCGATGTAGGTTTTTCGCTCGTTTCTGCCAAAACACTATTCAAGGAAAGCCCATTAAGTTTAAGCTCTCCCTGCGTTGTAGCGCTTGGAGCAACCGCACCGAGGATGGTTACATCGTTCGCGGCATAGTTCGTGCCCGCGCCCAGTGAGACCAGTTGGTCGCCATCGAGCATTTTTACGATGTAGGGTCCGTCGCTTTTCTGGGCTACTACCAGGTCGCCGTCGGCATAGGTACCGGAAATAACTTCGATAATCGCCCCGGGGGAAAGCAGCGGGTTCATCGACTCTTCCTCAACCTGGAAGTAGACGATGCTCTGGGTTTCTTCATTATCCATGCCTGCAGCGTCGGCAGACTCAGCTCCATTGGCTTCGAGGGTAACGCTGCCTTCAACTACAGCTTCCCCCTCTTCTACCGCTTCAATGGTCAGGTTATCTTTACCTATAGTTACATCTTCCTCGTAGGTCCCGCTGTGAACATGGATGGAATCACCAGGCTCAATTGCCTCTGCATCCACAGCGCCCTGGATAGTTTCACTTACTGTCACATCCAGTGTCTGGTCGCTGTAGTCATAGCTGCCGCTGGCATAGTTATCACCCTGGGCGGGGTTGTTGACATTGGTGCTGCCGTCATCAGCGACTACGGTTTCTCCTGAACGGTCGGTCCAGGCTTCTGTTGTAAGCTGGTAGGTTTCACTATCACCATCGATGGTATCCGGGGTGACTGCGTTAAAAACTGCACTAACCCAGCCGTCTGTTTCAAGCAGACCGCTGTCATCATTAGCCCTAAGGGCAATGCTTAATTCGCTGTTAAGATCGTTCCATACAGCGTTCCATTTAGAGTCATCTGCACCGTCTTTGGAAGAAGTCACCGTGATTGTCTCATCGCTGCTCTTGGAAAAAACATCAGGCAGGGTCAGCTTAGCTGAGCCCAGTTGGCTGGAGCCAACTTCCGTAAAAGTTACCTCGAAAGCGGTCTCTTCCTCTGTGCCAACTACCCCATCCGGGGTAAGTTCAGCTACATAGGAATTCCCCTCGCCGTCGGTGACTTCAACTGAATCGCCTTCAGCCAGGGCGTCCTGCTCTTCTCCGGTGAGAGTGATTTCCTGTTCGCTTTCCTGGTCATCTCCGCTGTTGCTGTCACCTTCAGCCGCTTCTTCCGGATCCGATTCATTTTGTTTTTCATCGTTGTCCGTTTCTTCAGATTCGCTGTCTTCGGCTGTGTCTTCAGCAGAATCATCCTCTGCCCCTTCCTCATCACTACCTGTTTCAGTGTCACGGGTATCTTCGTCATCACCGGTAGAATCAGGTTCAGCTTGATCTTCTGTGGATTCATCGGCTCCAGCTTCAGGCTGCTCTTCACTTTCAGCGGTTTCTGCTTCCTGGGAAGTATCGCTTTCACCAGGCTCCCCCGATGCATCCGAATCTGACTCCGTCTCGGAAGATTCTGATCCAGTTGTTTCAGTAGTTTTTGTGGTACCAGAATCATCATCAGATTCAGAGGTATCAGCCGTATCATCATTACCGGTGTCCGTACTGTTATCCCCTGAATCAGTCGTAGTAGTTGATTCGGAACTTTCACCAGAGCTGCTGCTTTCTGAACCTGAATCATTTTCGCCGGAAGTACTGTCGGTATTATCTGAATCGGAAGTGGTTTCCGAGTCGCCGCTATCAGCTCCATCATCTGCAGCAAAAACAGCAGCTGGGGTTAAGAGTAAGAGGGCAGCAATTGCGACAACCAGGAAGCATTTTAAATACTGCTTGTTTTTCGTCTTAATTTTTCACACCCCCTTTCCAGACATAAGGATAAATTTGGTCGCATATCTGCTCCCTCTGCCGGACCAGGGCGACCGCTATCAGGCCCGCTTTCATTGGTTACAGAAGCTATATGTATGTGGATCTTCATATGAGATCAGAACTTAACATTATTGCCTCATTCAGCAATTACCGCCACACCCCCGGAAATTCTCCTTCCACTGCAATGCAGTAGGTCAGGTTTTGCGGAGACTCTTTCTGTACGTCCGGCAGCTTGAACTTTTGTTGGCCGTCGCCGCCAAATCTCGTACCGATCAACATGAAAAGCTTAGAGTGCTCTGCGATATATAAATCTTGACCCATACAGGCCAGCCAGCCTTCCGGTATTTTCCCGTACGGAAAAAGTCGTATTTCCCCTAAAAGTGCGTTCATAACTGTGCCTCCCTCAGTCTTTTCACCTTCCATTATGCTGAATCAAGTTTGTTTGTCCTCCCCCAAATGGGGGATTTTTTGAAAAAAAATAAACCCGCTCATTTTTGCGGGTTTCGTTGATACCGATTTTTCTATCCAATATTTTTCATACCAATTTTAATGCTTTTGCTTTTATTACCGCCTGTACTCTGCTGCTGACCTCGAGCTTTCCATATATACTCTTAGTATGTGTTTTTACTGTACTAGATGAAATATGGAGTTTTTCTCCGATTTTCTTGTTAGACATTGCCTCTGCCATGTAATAAAGCACTTCCGCTTCTCGGTCTGTTAATTGGTCGTTCACTGTATCATTCGTAAACACTTTGCCGCTCTTTTCAGGTTCCCTTTCCAGGACCTGCCTGGCAACCAGGTAAAAGGACAATCGCTTGATATAGCCAACTATCTCATAATCAAAGCAGTGATTTATTTTGCTTTCGAGATAGATCAGGCCGGCAAAAATATCTTTATACTTGAGCGGTAAGCAGATAATTGAGATGCCTTCCCTGTCCCTAATATAGTCATCGCCGGCAAAAATACCCTCTGCAGGCCTGGTCTCAATAATTACCTCCTCATAGGTCCTGCTTGCATAACGAAGGACCTTTTTGGGCAAATGCTCAACCTGTTCCATATCAATACCGGCAGGGTATCTGAAGCCTTCTTTGCCATCTTGCCACATGTATTTCAGCTTGACCTGATCCTCTTCTTCAAGAAGTATTGCTCCGCAATCGGCCCCGGCTTCGGTACAAACCGTTTTAAGAAAATATTGATAGGCCGCTTCCAGTTCCATTTTTTCCAGCTCTTTTTGACAACCCTGCAGCCGCTGTTCAAAGGAGGTTTCCCTTTCCGGCCCCGTATTATCAGGTATTTCACCGGCAGTACCCGCAACGGCAGTCTCGCTTACTGCAAAATCATCGTTAATTTCAAACAGCATACCGATTCGGTTGGCAGTTTTTTCCGAACCCCATTCGTTAAATAACCGGCAGGCATCCCGGGCGTAGATTCCTGCTATTTTTTTGTTTGCACTGTAATAGTCTGCAGCCAGGTAATTGCCCAGGGCTTCCAACAGGAGGTTATGCTTCTCTTTTGCATGCTCAATAGCCTCATCATACAGCTTGGCGGCATTCTGCTGCTGGTTATTCACGCTCCTGTCCAGCGCCTCAATCAGCAGGTATTTTCCGTTATGGTTTTCGGGATTCAATTCCGCCCATTTCTGCAGTTTTTTCCTATATTTTTTAAATGTCTTTTCATTCTGCCTGCCCGGGTGGCCTTTTTGATTCTTCCTTTTTTCCAGACTTAACAGTAAAAAA
>JAWODD010000053.1:0-8719 GCA_046483445.1 Bacillota bacterium
CCGCCCCGGGAGAAACTCCCTCGAAGGGCACGCCCTGCTTCAAATACAAGGATAGTACTTTCCAGGCACACTGACTGAATTTGGCCAGCAGCCTGCGGTCATACATGAAATAGATCCTCAGCCTCTTAGGCAAGCAGTTTATGAGATTAATAAAAATATGGCGGAATAGTTCACTAAGTCTTTAACTTATATTTAATCAAATATTAACCTGGCCTCTATTATATTTAGCCTAAAGGCTTGCTTTTAAAGTTACAATGTTAATAGACTGATAAAAGCTAATGTTCTGGAGGTACGTGATGGAGGGTAATTCAAACCTGTCTCTTACTGCTATAAAAACAAAACGTGCTATAAGCTGTTCCTGTATAATACCTTTCTACAATGAAGGTTCACGCATATTAAATGTTTTAGAAGCATTGAAAGATATAGAAGAACTGTCGCAAATAGTATGCGTAGACGATGGTTCTGACGATCTTACCAGTATATGGCTTAAAAGGGATTATCCACAGATCACATTGTTATGCTTAGAGAAAAATCGCGGCAAAACTGCAGCGGTAAAAGCAGGCCTTGAACTGATTCACAACCAATATGTTTTATTATTGGATGCAGATTTAGATTCGCTAAATAGCACTGAAATTAGCGCGGCGATAAATGCAATTACTCATAAACCCCTGTTAGATATGATTATTCTACGCAGAATGAATTCTGGTATCCACAGCAAACTAAACCGGGGCGATATATTTTATGCTGGCGAAAGGATTCTTAAACGAAATGACCTGAAAGCAATTCTCACTCATCCTGCAAGAGGCTATCAGCTTGAAGTATTAATAAATAAGTACATGAAAGACAACCGTAAAAGTGTTTACTGGATGCCTTCATCCGCTCGTAATACCTATAAAATGAACAAATTAGGTTTAGTGGATGGAATGAAAGCAGAAATTGACATGATTGTTCAAATTTTAGCTTGTCATGACCCTAAAGAGTATTTTGAACAGTATAGTCAATTTGCTTTACACAAAATACCGGAAACGAAAGATTAGTTCGAGGTCAGGTTTGGATATAGTTAAGTCTGCTAAGTCCTGAAATCGTAAAGATTATAGCTAATTCCTTTAAACTCCGAATCTACCAGGAAATAATTATTTGGCCAAAAGCTTATGCAACTTATTTACAAGAATACTGTATTTAACTTTAGGCAACTTTTCTCTTGATGCTGGTTGTATTCAAGAATTAGAAAACCGGGAGGAGTTATAATTAAAATGGCTGTAGGAATTGTTTATTATTCAAGCAGTAATAATACCCGCACAGCTGCCTTACATCTGGCTGTAAAGAAAGGCGCCACGGTTATTGAACTGACTGAACTAAATGGCAGAAAAGGGTTATTTGGTGTGATGAAAAGTATGCTTAGTGCATCTAAAGGCCAAGTGCCAAAGCTTCAGGGTGATCCTTGGAAAGCGATTGAACCTTTGGATATGGTTTTTATAATGACGCCGATTTGGGGTGGTGAAATGGCACCGCCTATGGTTTCGTTCATGCAGAACGCCGAATTTAAAGGCAAAGAAGCAGTGGCGGTAACCTTTCAGGGTGATCGAAAGGGAGAAGGAAGCAGTAAAGTGCATGACAAAATTAAACAGCGGGTTACGGAAAGCGGCGGCTGCTTTATTAAAGGGTATGCCCTTCATGGCGCTTTCCCCGGCAAGTATGCCGGTAAAGCTTACCTAGAAGGCCAGATCGATAAAATAATTTAGGGCACAAAAATAACAGTAATCGTTTAAGAGTGTTATGATGAGCGATTCAATAATTTATTATTATTCCGGTACGGGCAATTCATTACATGTAGCCCGGGAGATAAAGCAACGCTTGCCCGGCACTGAACTGGTGCCAATTCTGTCTGTTTTTAAAACAGGAATAATTGTTCAGGAGGCAGAACAAGTTGGCTTGGTTTTCCCGATCTATGTTAACACTATTCCAAAACCGGTTAGAGCTTTTATTGAAAGAACCAACTTATCTTCTATTCAATATTTTTTTACTGTAACCACAAATGGCGGCTACCCCGGCAAGGTTGACTACCTGGTTTATAAACTCTTAAAGTCTAAGGGTCTTGAGCTTGATTACTATGCATCACTGAAGATGATCGTAAATACCGCTACAGGTTTACTGCCGGCAATATTGGCCAATAAAAAATGGGTGGATCTGATCAGCACAGACAAAGTAGCAAAGATGGAACTGGAGCTCCCAAAAGAAATAGATCTTATCGCAGAAGACGTGGTAAAAAGTGTAAAAAACATTGGACCGGATTGTCAACCCAACCTGATCAGGAAAGCGTTTTTAGCGATAACGGAGAAGATGTCACCACTGGATAAAGCGAGGGCAATTTCCTTTTTTGTTGATCAAGACTGCAATGGATGCGGCACCTGTGAAAAGGTATGCCCTTCCGAAAAAATCAGGATGGCCAGTGGCAAACCAGAATGGCTTGAAAAAACACAATGCTATTTTTGTTATGCCTGCTTCAACTTTTGCCCGCAGCAGGCGATCCTGGTAAAAGGGTATAAATACAAAACAGGGCGCTACAAGCACCCCCAAGTAAGTGCTGAAGACATCGCCGGGCAAAAAGATCTTGATGCTGTTTAACCCAAATTGTGAGCAGCCGGAATAAGTCACCTTCCAGTTACTTTACTTCATCAACCGTGCCGCTTCCATGGCCAGGTTGGAGCGCTTAGTTTCGGTCAGGGTAATATGAGCGTGCAGGGGGCTGCCCTTCATTTTCTCGACAGCCCATGAAAGCCCGTTTGTTCTTGAATCAAGGAAGGGATTGTTAATCTGTTCCGGGTCGCCAACCAAAACGATCTTGGTTCCCTCACCTGCCCGGGTAATAATCCCCTTAGCCTGCTTAGGAGTCAGATTTTGTGCTTCATCGATTAAGATATATTGGCCAACGATTGATCGCCCTTGAAGGTAAGCAATAGCCTCCGTAACAATCTTTCTGGTTGTGAAAAGGTAGGCAACTTTGCCGTCAAGTTCATGTTCGTTGTCATAACGATCCGGATGTGAGTCCACCAGCTGCTCTAAGTTATCATATATAGGTCTCATGTAGGGAGCAATTTTCTCTTTTTCATCGCCGGGTAGAAAACCAATCTCCTCGCCCATACTTACATTGGGTCGGCAGATCAGCATGCGCCGGTAAATATTTTTATCCAGGATTTTTTCCAGTCCAACTCCCAGGGAAAGAAGCGTTTTCCCACTGCCCGTTGCTCCCATTATCGTTACCATTGGGATGCTGTCATCACGCAGCGCTTCGCGGGCATATTTTTGCAGCAGGTTTAGCTTGAAACCGTAAAAATCAGGCCGGGTATCGTTTAATAGCACCATTCGTCCATCCCGGTGTCGGGCCAAAGCTGTTTTTTGAGCACTGCCTTCGGCTTTAAGCAGAAAGAACTTATTGATCGGGTTCGGTTTTCCGTTCCAGGATATATGGCTTTCACTGTAGATCCGATCGATCAGCTCTTCAGGAACATCCTGTTCTTCCCATCCCCGGTACTGCTCATCAATATCAAACTCTACCTGTTCGTTCCTGTAATCCTGGGCGGGAACCCCGATCACGTCGGCCTTGATCCTTAAAAATACATCCTTTGTAACAATGATTACCGGATGGTTTAATTTTTGCAGGTTTTTTGCAACAGCCAGAAAACGGTTGTCTCTCTTATCACCGGGCCAGGAGCAGGGCAGATCATGGCTGTTATCTATACAGTTCATCTCCACCCACAGTTCACCGCCTTCTGGCAAAGCTACACCCTGGTTTAGCTCACCTTTTGAGCGCAGTTGATCTAAAAACCGGGCTACCCAGCGGGCATTGGCCCGGATTTCATAATCAGCCGCCTTTTTCATATTATCCAGCTCTTCTATGACACAACCGGGAAGAACAATCAGGTTATCCTGAAAACCGAGAACAGCATTAGGCGATTGGAGCAGAACACTGGTATCAAGAAGATAAATCTTTTTCAATCAATTTCACACCCCTCATCATCATTTCTTAATTTGCTTCATAATATTTTTCGAAAACTGCTTATAATTTCTATTAAAACTCTGAAGTTTTTATACATGCTTGCAGTAGAGCCAAAATTCATGATCACATGCAAATCGTTTTCTAGATCATAAAACATATGGGTAGAGAGTATTCCAATATGGCCTTTTCTTAATCCTCCTACAATAAAATGTAATTAATAATTAGTATAACATCCAGATCTTATTAAATACCAAGTTTAACCGGAATTTAACTTAAGGTCTCTAATTTCTATTTATTCCAGGTTAGTAAGTGCAACCTAAAGCAGATATAAGCGGTATTTATAGTTAGACTACTTTTAGCAAAATACTGTAATGGAATGGCCTTTTTGGCAGTGGTGGTAATGAATATATAGGAGGACAAGAAATGAAAGATCGGAAAAGCAAATTACTAAGAAATATGGGAATTATAGTTATTGTACTTGTCATTATCCTCGGAGGAGGTTATTTTGCCGCTTCCAGAGGTTTATCGGAGATGCAGGAACTTGTGATCAATGATGTGAGTCCGGGTGAAGTAGCGGACGGAGTTTATACAGGCGAATTTAATCAATACAGGTGGTCATATAGGGTGGATGTTATTGTTCAAGACGGAAAGATTGTGGATATTCAGTTCATTAATGGTGGTACATTGGAACAGGAATTAGCTGAGCGGATTATTACAAAACAGTCGCTGGATGTAGATATAAACACAGGAGCTACAGTTAATAGTAAAGCTTTCCTGAAAGCAGTGGAAACAGCATTAATTCGCTAATTGAAGGCTTGTTGCAGCTGATAGAAAAATTCTATGTAATGGTGATTAGCAATGAAAGCTATTGTTCAAAATGCTTATGGATCGACTAATGTGTTGCAATACCAAGAAGTTGAAGAGCCGCATTTCAAGGAGAATGAAATATTGGTTAGGGTTCACGCCGCTGCTCTAAATGCTGGCGATATTTTTTCCATGCGAGGTAATCCTTGGTTGGCAAGGCTTAGCGTTGGATTTCCCAAACCTAATAATTACATACTTGGTTGGGATATGGCCGGACGGGTAGAAGGGGTGGGCCGACAAGTGATCAAATTTATACCCGGCGACGAGGTGTTTGCATCTTGCCATCATACACTCACCGAATACGTGAGCTTACCTGCAGAAAAAGCAGAGTTTAAGCCTACCAACCTTAACTTCGAACAAGCCGCAGCTGTGCCGACTGCCGCCACCACAGCGCTTCAGGGTTTGCGTGATGCAGGTGCTATTAAGGCGGGACAGCAGGTTTTGATCAATGGCGCATCGGGCGGAGTAGGTACTTTTGCAGTACAGATCGCAAAAGCTTTAGGCGCATATGTTACCGGTGTTTGTAGCACGCGGAACGTCGAGTTGTTATATTCGCTCGGCGCAGACAGAGTTATTGATTATACGAAAGATGATTTCACACAAAGCGGCCTCAGATATGACCTAATACTGGATAATGTTGCAAGTCGCTCGTTTTCTGAAATCTTACGAGTACTTACGCCTCAAGGAGTAATTGTTCCTAACAGTGGACATGGCGGTATGAAATACGTACTAAAAGCGCTAGTACTTTCTATGTTCAAGCGCCAGGTGGCTCGTTTATTTTTGAGCTCACCAAATGATCAAGACCTAAGAATTCTTAAAGAACTTATTGAAACCGGCAAGATCCAACCGGTAATTGACCGAACATACTCTTTACACCAGGCAATAGAGGCTTTCAGTTATATGGAAACAGCTCACACTCAAGGTAAAGTGGTTATTGCCGTTATTAATTAAGCGTGAGCCGGTATCGCCGCCGTCATGATTCTATTTTAACTCATGCCTAAAACTTGGTTATGAAGATAATCCGAGATTTGATTTGTTTTCTCATCAGCTATCAGTTCCAAGCTTAGCTTCCATAACCTTTCTTGTGCCTCACTATTTAATGACTGCGTTTTGTCTTCGATTTCAATAAATTGGTTATTTTTCCGGGAAATCAATTTTCCTGATTTTTTTATGCTCTCTTCTTGTTCCTCTGTGAATAAAGGAGCCATAATTTCCCCGCATTTTTCGATAGAAATAAATGACCCAAATAATTTCATTACGGTAGCCATTATTTTCATCGGTGCAGGTATAATATTAATTTGATTACTCCAAACTGTTTTGGGGATTTGGAAACCGATAAAAGACAATCTTGAATTATTTGAAACCCGGTGCAAATGATCCAATTTATATAAAAACATTCGCTTTGCAGCCATAGCCTGATGTATACCATTTTCATAATTCCAATGATTATTCATTTGAAGATCATCCCAAAAGATTGATCCCCGGCTAAAGATATTAAAAACAATTCTTCCGCCGCTCTTAGATTTTTCTAATAGATCAAGTAAATTCAAGGCTAAATAAAACTGAGATAAATAATTAACCTGGAAATGAGGATCCATTCCATCTTCAGTTTCTACTCTTTTTGCTGCATAGCCTAAACCGGCATTGATGAAAATGCCGTCTAAATGCTCATGCTTACTACAGATTTCTTTTATTGCAAGGCTAACGTCACTCTGTACTGCAAGGTCACATTGAACAATAGATACCTGATTGTTGGAAGTGCTGTTTTCTATTTCATTAACAACTTTTTCACCAAGTTCCCTGGATCTGCAAAGAATAATAATCTCATGTTTCTGGTTATCCATACCTGCCAATGCCTTTGCAACTCCTTTGCCCATACCATTTGTTCCACCGGTTATTAATACTTTCACTGCTTACCAGCTCCTTTTGCAAGCTCATATTCAAATACTTCCTCCAGCTTCACTCCAAAAGTATGGGCGATACGAAAAGCCAGGTCTAAAGATGGAGAGTACTTGCCTGCCTCTATAGCAATTATTGTTTGCCTTGAAACACCTGCTTTTTCTGCCAGCTGCTGTTGGGTCATTTCTTCGGCAAAAAATCTCAAGCGGCGAATGTTATTGGTAATTTTTATTTTTATACCCATTTTATATTCCTCTTTTATAGTAGTAAAGCTTTGTAAACCCTTCCAATATGCTTCCGAAACTGAAAGAGATAAAAACTGTATTAAGCATAAACATCGGATGATAACTGAGTACCAAAATGATTAGCGAAATAACAAAACCAGCTCCGGCAACAATTACCCCTACTCTCAAAGACTTAAGCTCAATTAGTTTATCCATTTCATCTTCTACAATTTCAAATTGAATTTTGTTTTCGATTTCCTGGTCAGCGCAACCACCGTTTTTAATGTTTTCCTTGATTGCGATGCTGATTGAAAGCATAATGTGAAAAAAAATTTGAATCACAATCGTAGCAGCGATACCAACACCAATAAAAATTAGCATAAGCTGGGCCCAGCTTTTCAGATCGTCCGGGGCCAAAAGGCCGGATTGATATCTGTCAAAAGCATATAACAGGTAAACTCCTAAAACAATTACTCCTGAGATAATGCTGGTAAACGTTTTTTTAACCTGGTAAGTCATAGTGTCCACTTCTCTTTATTGGTTAAGTAATTCTTACATAGAGTAACATTCATAATACAATATGTCAAGTTTTTTTTACATGAAAACATATAATTACATACAACACCAAGCTTATAGCTCTTTTTACATATAATTAACAATAGCACACTATGATTTAGAGTAAAATTCCTTTATAATCTACCTGCCACTCAAATAGAAAGCAATTTTAACGAATTTATAAAGGGGTTGAGCGTCTTTGGCGAAGTCTATAATCATTATCGGTTCCGGGATGGGCGGCATGGCTGCCGGTATATACGGCCAGCTAAATGGTTTCACCACCACCATTTTTGAGATGCATTCCCTGCCGGGCGGACAATGTGCTTCCTGGCAGCGTAATGGTTATACCTTTGATGCCTGTATCCACCATTTAATGGGCTGTTCTCCGGAGACCAGGATTAACGTACTATGGCGCGATCTGGGAGCTATGCCGAGAGAATTGGCCTATACTAACGAATGCACAGCAGTGTTTTCAATGGATGGGAAAAAGTTCATCGATTATTATGATCTGACAAAATTAAGGGAGCACATGAGTGAGCTGTCGCCTGCAGACAGTAAGGTGATCAAGACCTATATTGACGCCATAAAACCTTTCAGCGTCAGAGATGTGTGGGGAGAACTAATGCTGGGCGGGCCGGCAGATCTAGTGAGAGCCACGCCTAATATGTTGAAGACTTTTAAATGGTTTAAGCCTACAATGGCAGATTATGGTGCTAAGTTCAGTGATCCTTTTCTGAGAAGGGCATTCCCCCTGCTTGTCTATTCTATGCAGGAGGTGCCGTTTGTCGTTCACCTGGCCAGGCATGGTTACGGGATGATGCGAGATATTGCCTGGCCGATTGGGGCCTCAGCCGCTTTTTCCCGCTCTATTGCTGATCACTATGAATCTATCGGAGGTAAGGTTTATTACCGCAGCAAGGTGGAGAAAATACTGACGCGCGGTGGCAAGGCTGTCGGTGTCAGGTTGGCTGATGGCGGCGAGGAATTCGCCGATTATGTGCTATCAAATGCTGACGGGCGCAAAACCCTGCTTGAGCTTCTTGAAGGTCGTTTCTTAACGGGAAAGCTGCGGGATTACTGCCAACCTCCGCAGGATGAAACCAACTGGGCCGTTCATGTTTTCCTTGGCGTCAACCGCGACCTTTCCACTGAACCCTCAAGCCTAATCCTGCTTTTGCCC
>JAWODD010000026.1:0-10636 GCA_046483445.1 Bacillota bacterium
ACCGGACTTTCCTGAAAAGCAAAAATAACAAACTTATTCATTTTAACCATCCTTCCAATTACTGGGCTAAATACCTGATCAAGCTATACCCTCCGAATACTGCTGCCAGCAGTATATACATGAGCAGTCAGGGAGATATCCGCCTGTACCACGGTTCTTTTTTCATTTCCATATTAATTATTCCTCCTAACTTTTTAGATACAGTCTATTATAAAAAACGGCTAAAAGGCAGATTATTTTAGTTATTAAGGATAGATCTTAATAACGCTAACCTGCTGGTGCCATCCGGCATATTTTATGGTATTTTCTCGGCAGAAAAGAGAAATATTTTTAGCTGCACAGATGAAAGCAAAAGAAAGGAATTGACTTGATAACTGGCCCTAATGAAGGTCTTGATCTTTACCTGGAAACGGAGAAAGAAGAGAACCTGCTCTTTTATGAAAAGCATGGCTTCACTGTGCTTGCACCTAAGGTATTGCTGGATGCTAGTAAACCAGGAAAGTTACCACCAGGATGATCAATCCGAGAGCAGATACGCCCCAATCTAGCATGACTATACCGCGTCCCTTGTCCTTTTTAAGCATCCCCGCAACTGTTTTCTGAAATCGGCCATAGTCAAACAAAAAGGTTAGCGCTTTTAAAGCGGTCAAGGAAAACAGCACGGTGATATAGATAGAATTGGGAACGGCCAGGGTGAGATGTAAATACCAGGTCAACCCGATCAATCCCAGACCGCCAATTGCCAGGGGGACTATCCACGGTGGGCGGGTTTCGGAATAAAATATTTTCAAGAACCGGTTTTCATCCCACGGCAGCAGGTGCATGTAAAATGGTTTTAAAAAAGCGGCCAAACCAAAAGCAATGCCCAACAATTTAAAATAGTTCATTATTCTTCCTCCCGTTTTTTGGGCCCTTGCAGGCCATTTTTTAAAAAACCGACCAGGTTGCTCATTTCTCTTGTTACTTGTGAATCGTCTTTTTGCATCATTTCCCGGTAATCCGGGTATATTTCAGTAAACCTGGTTAGAAAAAACTGTAAAATACGAATTACGAAGCTTTTTCCTAAGTCTGAGCGGATTGCACCATCAAAAATGGCTTTTTCTACCATGGTTTCCATGTACTCTTCAAATGCTTCCCTGAACCTTCCCCAGATTCTTTTTTTTAATTCACATTCCGGCATGTTTTGCAGGTTTATGCTGATCTGGTGGTAGCGGTAGTTTTTCCTGGCAAAACTAATTGCCGAGTGCAGTTGCAGCTCCAGGTTTTCAAAAATATCCAGTTTGTGCAGTTTTTTATCGGACTGGTTAAGGACTTCTGTAAGAAAAGCCTTTTTCTTTTTCATAGCCTCTTCGAGCACGTATATGAATAACTCTTCCTTGTTGTTAAAATAGTGATACATGCTGCCCTTGGATATCCCGGCCCTGGAGATGATTTGGTTTAAAGATGCTGCGTCGTAGTCTTTTTCCGAAAACTCATCCAACGCTGCTTCGAGTATTTTTCCCTGTTCTTCTTCCGGCAAATTAACAAATCCCTGTTTAACCAATCCTTCATCCCCTTACTGGATAAATTTAGGTTAGACCAACCAGTTTAGACCACCTGGTCTAATAATAGCATTTGTTCCCGGAAAAAACAAGGGAAGTGTGAAAAAATTTTTATAAGGGCAGACTGGTTTGTTCAATCACCCGGTTTTTACAACTGAAAACGACTATGCAAGCAAATTCGCGAATAATGAATGCCTACCTGCTGGTTCATTCGGAGAAAGCAGATGTCAGTTTAAGCATTGCCGCAGGAGCTACCGGGGATATCCCTGCTCACCCCGACCAGCCCAATAATATGGCCAGCGTGGGAAAATTGTTTACCTCTGTGATAATAGCAAAGCTTTATGAAGAAGGGAAGCTGAAATTTAATGACAGGATTAGCGATTATCTTGACCGGGAGTTTACGAAGGATATTGAAATCAGGCACCTTTTGAACCAGACTTCCGGTTTGGATGATAACTTCATGCCGCTTCTGGAAAGACTGCTTAACGAAGGCAAGCTTGATATAACGCCCCGGGAGGCTGAAATGGCTGGCTCAATATATTATCCGCGTCCCAATCTCACAGTGGGGAAGGGATCAGGTCTTAAAAAATTAGTTTTTGCTATGGTCAATCAATAAAGAGGGTATTTAGCATATCACATGAAGGTTACTCTTATTATGTTGCATCAGCAGGTAACCGGTCCGTAGTAGACGGCGAGATTGAGATTGTCAAAAATGAGTTGGAGTTTGAACATTGCTCTGTGAAGCTGGATTACAACTATTCCGAGGTTGCCGAAAGATCTTCAGAAAGACATCTTCTGATTATCAAAGTGCCCGAGGACATTTTTACCCCTGGCAAAAGAATTCCCGGAACATCATTTACCTCTCCTTTCTTCAGTTTAAAGATTAAACCTGTTCATTGATCATATCATTTAAAACCCATTGTATTAACATTAATTTCGGGACCCAATGAAAATTTTTTATGATGCCAAATCCGCTTCCCCTACGCTTGCTTGACGTGGTCTTAGGCTAAAATTAGCTTGATTATTCAAAAACTTTGTAGTATTATTAGTCTATTAGGGAAGCAAGGTTTTATCTACAAGGAGGTGCACTTATGAAAGAGAAAGACCGCAAACCCACAACCAATGATGCGGGTAACCCTGTATCCAGTGATGAGTTTTCCCTTACTGTGGGGCCCGACGGACCCATTCTGCTACAGGATCATTACCTGTTCGAGCAGATGGCCAACTTCAACCGGGAAATGATCCCGGACCGCCAACCTCATGCTAAAGGTTCGGGAGCCTTCGGACACTTCGAGGTAACCGGGGATGTCAGTGCCTACACCAAGGCCAATGTGTTCCAACCGGGCACAAAGACCGAAGTGCTGGCCAGGTTTTCCACGGTAGCCGGTGAAAGCGGCAGTCCCGACACCTGGCGGGATGTACGCGGCTTTGCCCTCAAATTCTACACCAACGAGGGCAACTACGATATGGTAGGGAATAACACACCTGTTTTTTTCGTGCGCGACCCGATGAAGTTCCAGGACTTCATTCACTCCCAGAAGCGCCGCGCGGACAGCGGACTGCGCGATAACGACATGCAGTGGGACTTCTGGACCCTGTCGCCCGAAACTGCCCATCAGGTCACCATATTGATGAGCGACCGCGGAGTCCCCAGGAGCTATCGGCACATGAACGGATACACGAGCCACACCTACATGTGGATCAATGCCAAGGGCGAGCGTTTCTGGGTGAAGTACCACTTCAAGACCGACCAGGGCATCGATTTCCTCTCCCAGGAGGAGGCCGACCGGATTGCCGGCGAAGATGCCGACTACCACCGCCGCGACCTATTTAATGCGATCAGGCGGGGGGATTACCCCAGCTGGACCCTGAAAGTCCAGATCATGCCCTTTAAAGATGCTGAGACCTACCGGTTCAACCCGTTTGATCTTACCAAGGTCTGGCCCCACGGGGACTACCCCCTCCACGAAGTGGGGCGGCTCACGTTGAACCGCAATCCTAGCGATTTTCACAGTGAGATCGAGCAGGCTGCATTCGAGCCGAACAGCTTTGTTCCAGGGATCGGTCCCAGCCCGGATAAGATGCTGCAAGCCCGCCTGGTTTCCTACGCCGACGCTCACCGGGCCCGCCTGGGCGTCAACTACAAGCAGATTCCGGTTAACCGGCCGAAGAGCCCGGTGCACAGCTACAGCAAGGGTGGCAAGATGCGAATTGATAACGTCTCCGATCCGGTCTATGCACCCAATTCCAAAGGCGGTCCCGAGGCCGACCCGGAAAAGTATCCGGAGGAGGCTGTCTGGAGTGCCGATGGGGAGTTTGTCCGCGCCGCTTATACCAAGCGCAAAGACGATGACGATTTTGGCCAACCCGGCACCCTGGTGCGCGAGGTCATGAACGATGATCAGCGTGACCGGCTGGTGTCTAACGTGGTCGGTCACCTGAAAGATGGCGTGTCCGAGCCTGTTTTGCAGCGGGCTATCGAGTACTGGCGCAACATCGACAAAGAGACCGGCGATCGCATTGCCAAAGCCATGCAGGAGGATTGATCTCAGCATACTTGTAGGAGCAATCCATTAATGCTGGCCAGGGCAGGCAGAAAAAGCTTGCGAGCAATACCAAAGACAGGGGGACGTACATTTTGTCTTATTGTTACGTCCCCCTGTCTTTAATAAATCTTAAGTGCTCAGTATAAAATTTATAGAAAAGATAACTCAACCGAACAAAATATTTGCCAACAGGCCGGCCAACGAGGGGAGCGCCAGATCCATGCTGTATTTGAGTAATATAAATCGGGGGCCAAAAAAGGTGAATTCATAAGGCAGGTGACTAACATTAATCATGCCCCAGGCTGTGGTTAAATAAGTTGCAAATAAAAGATTAAGCTTAATTGAACAGGGGATACAAGTGCCATTAATTTTTAACCCTGGATGTCGCGCCGGCGGTAACCCAGGAAGCCGGCAGCGATTAGGCCCAAAGCCATTATTGTCAGGATAGATATCCCGGCGTAATCCATCTCCTCAATGGGCAGCCGGGGCACATGGCCGAATGATATAAGTCAATAATTTCGGGACACAATGAAAATTTTTGAGATGTCATATCCGTAGCCGTTATAAGCAGGCGATAAAATAAACCCGAGGAGCTTAGCTTGTGTTTAAAGAGGCCTTTCGGTTTGCTCTTTTGCGGTTATTTAATTCGAGTCAAATCCTTATTTATGTGCAGATATAAATAGTTCATTTCACCGGAGAATACCGCTATGCAAGTATCTCGGCCATGATCTGCAGATAACGTTTGTACTCATGATCACCTAAAAAAGTAACAGGGGAAAGCCTCCCCAAAAATTTTCATTGTGTCCCGAAATTTTTCTGAAAGATACGCGCCATAGCTTTAAAATAGGCTCATTCTTGCTCCTTTTGCTTAAAAAGTGTAAAATAATGGTATAACAAGTTAAAGGTGGTGCATTAAAGTGAAGCTGCCGGCAGAACTGGAATTATACTTTTGGGACGTTTCTTTGGCTGAAATAGATCTGCACAAGCACCGCAGCTTTATCATTACCCGTATCTTAAATGAGGGTGATCAACAAGCAGTTGCCTGGCTTTTTGATACATATAATAAAGAGGCTATTAAAGAAACGGTAACCTCAGCAAGGAACCTGTCAGTTAAAACCGTAAGGTGTTGGCAAAACTATTTTTGCCTGAAGGAGGAAGACCTTTGCTGCACTGGTTTACACTCAGAGAAGAACAAAAAAGCTTATTAAACTTAGTTGTTGAGCAAATGCCTCTGCAGGGCAGTTACCTTGCCGGGGGGACTGCATTAGCCCTGATTATTGGACACCGCGAGTCTGTTGATTTCGATTGGTTTTCCCCTACCGAATTTGATCCGGAAAGTTTAGCCCGACAACTGTCACTGATCAAGCCATTTAAAGTCAATGAAGCGAGCAGAGGCACTTTGCATGGCATTATGGATAATGTAAGAGTTAGCTGGTTTTATTACCCTAACCCGCTTCTTGATAGCTTAATTACAAGCTCTTCAATGCCGGGGTTAAAGCTGGCTTCACTTAAAGATATCGGTACTATGAAGTTAATTGCTTTAAGTCATCGTGGTTCGGCCAAGGATTTTATTGACCTCTACAAGCTTCATGAAAATGGCCTTGATTTGGAATCTCTGCTCAAACTAGTGCCCTCCAAATTCCCGGGAACAAAAATTAATTTTTATCACATTATCAAAAGCCTTTCTTATTTCGATGATGCCGAAGCAGAACCGATGCCCAGGATGCAGGTTGCTCTGAATTGGGCTGACTTGAAAAAATTCTTTCTTAAGGAACAGAGCAGGTTACTTGAAAAAATAGACCAGTTTTAATAATTACCAAACAAAATGAAAATTTATGATTCCACCGGAACCGTTGTCCATATAATCACAAGGTAAAGTTAGCCCGATGAACCAATTTTGTGTTTGCAGGCTCCTTTCGGGGTTTCTCTTTTGCGGGTATTAAACCCGGACCAAATCATTCTTCAGATTCAGAAATAAACTCTTCATTTCCAAGTGGAGCAACACTTTACAAATAGCTCGGCCATAATTCGCAGGAAACACCTGCAATCATGATCGTTGATAAAAGTAGAGAAGGCGCCGACTCCCATAAATAATTGTTATTGTGTCCCGAAATTATTCAACTTTTAAATTACCAAACACAGAATTGCAGGAATCTGCCGGTGGTTAGTTTTCTTGATTATTTTGATTGCCCGAAATTAGCTTGTTGATGTAGTCCTCAATGGAGGAAACAAAAAATTTTGCAGTTGAGATCTGTTCAAGGGCTTCATTTCTGCTAACTAAATAAAAGTCGGTGTAATCCGATGATTCACGTTTCATTTTTGCTTTACTTAAATATTGCCCTAAAGAACGGTCTATGATTGATTGTTTTACAAAGTGTTGGTTGAAAAGTGAAATGATCCGGGAATGCTTTTTACTATCAAAGTTTTTGTCGCTAAGATTGCTCTGGCTGCAGAAAACATGGCATAGTATGAACGGCTTAATGAATCTCTGTACATTTTTGATTCAAATAATATTTCTGCTGATTTTAATTGTTCATTAGCCCTTTCTATCCGGTGTTTTGTGAGCGCAAATTTATCTTGGGTCAAATTGTCACTCCATCTTTAGATATTTCCTGGTAAAAGTTAGTATTATGTTCACTGTCTTTTGTGAATTCTTCATAGGTGAGCACAACTGGGGAAATAAGTGCGTCATGTTTCAATTCTACATCCAACAGTATTTCGCTGATCAAATCAAATACTTTTTCATCCCTTTTGTAAACCACTAATAAAACATCAATGTCAGAATCCTCATGGAATCTACCGGTAGATTTAGAGCCAAAAAGCTTTATTTCTTGAATGTTACCCTTTAAGGTAGATTTTATCCGCGTGGTAAATTCCTGCAGGGCAGTTTTTTCAACTTCACTTAAATAGATCATGGTTACTTGCCTCCAAAACAGAAAACACTTTTTATGTGCTTTTATTATTGCACTTTCAGCTAATGGATAGAATAGGAGGGAGGTGTAGCTAGGATTAATTTCGGGACACAATGAAATACTTTGATGCCACATTCTTTGTCCATACAATCAGACATTTACATTAGTCCGAAACAAGGAAATTACCTATTTAAGCGTCCCCGTCCGCAGCCTCTACCTGGCTCTGCCTTATACCGAGCTCAGCGAAGCTGAAGTCCAGGCCATCGTCTACCACGACGGGCAGTATGTTGCTGATAACGCTTCTGTAGCCTCTAAAGAAGAACCCCTCAACCTGCTTTTGCAGTATGCCGACACCTGGAGCGGGTTTGTGCTGGAGCTGGAAAAAATACTCTATAAAATAATTTCCACCTGTCCCAATAATTGTGCAGGAAATTCAAATATATATGACGAATTCAAGTTCGGACAGCCGCAGAACCAGGCCTTCTAGAACCGCTATTTTAAAATATCACTGGAGAGCAAAATGTTATGAACCCTGAGGAATCAAAAATATGTCCGTACTGCTGTGAGGAAATAAAAATAAACGCCCGCAAGTGCAAGCACTGTCATTCTTATCTTGATGATAAGGGCACTTTTCTGGAAGACGATGAAGCTCAAGGGGTAGAAGGAGCCCGCCCGGTTGACCGGGAAGCACGTCAAGATAAAGATACCGGCGATAATGCCTTAATCGGTACTGGTAAATCGATGATGACCTGCGGGTGTTTGCTGACGCTTTTTATAACCTTGCCGGTGCTGTTCATCCTGTTTTTGGGTGGGTGTTAACGGGTGAGGGGTAAAAGATAGTTCTAAGTGGCGCAAGTTACAATGAAACAAAGCATAACTATATTAATCAGGGGGGCGAACATTGAACAACTTCCAAGAAAAAGTTAATTTCATCTGGAGTATAGCTGAACTGCTCCGGGGCCCGTACAGGAAAGAGCAATACGGTGATGTTATTTTACCCATGTGTGTATTAAGAAGGTTTGATAATGTCCTTGAACCCACCAAAGAAGAAGTGCTCCAGAAATATGAAGAACTTAAAAAAACTGACCTGCAAAACATTGATTTTATTTTGAACAAAACCTCCGGTGAAAGTTTCAACAATACCAGTAAATATGACTTTCAAAAACTCCTTGATGAACCGGACAACATTGCCAATAACCTTAGAAACTATATCAACGGTTTCTCCAAAAATGCCCGTGAAATAATCGAATACTTCGATTTTGACAAACAGATCACAAAGCTTGACAGCAATAACCTCTTATACCTTGTTCTCTCAAAGTTTAATGAAATAGACCTCCACCCTGATACAGTCAGCAATATGGAAATGGGCTATATCTTTGAAGAATTAATTAGAAGGTTTTCAGAGCATGCTGAAGCTGGCGATCACTATACCCCCAGGGAAGTGATCCGCTTAATGGTTAACTTATTACTTAATGAAGAACAAGAAGATCTTACCAAAGAAGGACTGGTTACCACTGTTTATGACCCCGCTTGCGGGACAGGTGGAATGCTTTCTATTGCAGAAGAATATTTAAGAGAGTTAAACCCTGGTATTCAGGTTGAAGTATTTGGTCAGGAACTAAATCCTTATTCATATGCTATCTGTAAAGCAGATATGTTAATGAAAGGTCAGAACGCAGATAGTATTGTTTTGGGAGACAGTTTTACTGATGATGGTCATAAGGGTAAACAGTATAGATATATGCTTACCAATCCTCCCTTTGGCGTGGAATGGAAAAAGGCAGAAAAGATAATTAGAGACGAGCATGAAAAGTTAGGCTATGACGGAAGGTTTGGTGCAGGTCTGCCCAGGATATCAGATGGCTCCCTCCTATTTTTACAGCATCTTATCTCCAAAATGAAAGCTAATGAAAATGGTTCCCGGATAGCTATCATCTTCAATGGCTCTCCACTATTTACTGGTGATGCTGGTTCAGGAGAATCAGAGATTCGCAGATGGATTATTGAAAATGACCTGCTGGAAGGGATCATCGCTTTACCCGATCAGCTTTTCTATAACACCGGAATATTAACCTACATCTGGATTGTATCCAACAAGAAGAATGATGACATTAATAATGGAGCTGTCCGTAAAGGCAAGGTTCAATTGCTTAATGCTGTTGATTTTTATGAGAAGATGAGAAAGAGTTTGGGCTATAAACGAAATGAAATCAGTCCTGAACAGATTAAAGAGATAACCAGGATCTATGGTGATTTCAAAGACAGCGAGCACAGCAAGGTATTTGATAATGAGGATTTTGGCTACCACAAGATAGTGGTTGAAAGACCTTTAAGGTTAAACTACCAGGCTGGTGAAGAACGCATCAACAGGTTATATGAGGAAAACAAGTTTATTAACTTAGCCAAGTCCAAAAAGAAAGGACAGACTGGGGAAGAAGAAATAGAAAAGGGCAAAATGCTTCAGGAGCAAATTGTAGATACCTTAAAAGAAATGGATTCTGGAGTTTTTAAAAACAGGGATGAGTTTACTAAGCTAATTAAAGATACTTTCAAAAATAAAGGTATTTCCTTAGACACAGCATTAATGAAAGCTATATTATCAGCCTTATCAGAACGAGATGAAACAGCAGATACCTGCCTTGATAATAAAGGTAAACCTGAACCCGATCCCGAGCTGAGGGATACAGAGATTGTTCCCTTAAAAGATAATATCCATGCTTATTTTGAAAGGGAAGTAAAACCGCATGTTCCCGATGCCTGGGTTGATGAGAGTAAAACCAAAGTTGGTTATGAGATACCTTTAACCAGGCACTTCTACAAATACGAACCGCCAAGACCTTCAGAAGAAATTATGGAAGAGATTAAAGAGCTTGAAGAACAGATTGCTGAAAAGATTAAAAGGGTGATGGGTTGATGTATAGAAGGTATGAGAAGTATAAAGATTCAGGGATTGAGTGGATCGGGGAAGTGCCTGAACACTGGAAGGGTTATAAGATCAAAAGATTATTTGGGTTACTTGGTGGTAATGGGTTTAATGAATCTTTACAAGGAAAGAAAGAAGGAGATTATCCTTTTTATAAAGTAAGTGATATCAATTATGGTAATACAGTTATTGAGAAAGCCGGGAACTATGTTGATAAAAATGAAGTTGTAGCTAATCATTGGAACATAATACCTTCAGAATCAATTATAACTGCAAAAATTGGTGAAGCACTTAGAAAAAATCATCGGAAAATAAATAAGGCAGAATGCCTTATAGATAACAATATGCTTGCATTAATACCTAATGAATTAATAATAAAGAAATGGTTAGCTTATTATTTGTTTTGTATTATAGACATGGAATGGTTTGTAAATCCAGGCGCTGTTCCTTCAGTTAATATAAGATGGTTTAGAAATTCCAAGCTTATAATAATGCCTTTATCTGAACAAAAAGCTATTGCTAACTACCTCGACCATAAAACCTCCGAAATAGATTCCCTTATAGCCGACAAAGAAACGCTCATTAAAAAGCTTGAGGAATATAAGCAATCTATAATAACCGAAGCTGTTACCAAAGGTCTTAATCCTAATGTGAAAATGAAAGATTCGGGGATAGAGTGGATTGGGGAGATTCCTGGGCATTGGGAGGTTAAAA
>JAWODD010000040.1:0-27502 GCA_046483445.1 Bacillota bacterium
ACCGGTATTGGACTGGCTATGATCGGGGCCCTGAAAGGATATGCGGTTGAGATAGTGATGAGTGAAGCGGTTTCCTTTGAACGCCGTAAGATGATCGAGGCTTTTGGCGCAAAGGTAGTGCTTACTGAAGCAGCTTTTGGTACCGACGGGGCAATCAGGAAGGCTCACGAGCTTTGCAGCCTCTACCCTAATAAATACTTCATGCCAAACCAGTTTTCTAACGAGTATAACAAGCTGGCTCATTATTTAACCACTGCCAACGAGATCTGGGAAGATACCGGGGGTAAGATTACCCACTTTGTCTCTGCTATCGGCACATCCGGGACAATCATGGGGGTTGGCATGGGCTTGAAGAAAAAGAACCCTGGTATTCAAATAGTCGAGGCCCAACCTGTTGAAGGTCATTATATCCAGGGACTTAAAAACATGCAGGAAGCTATAGTGCCTGAAATATATGATCCTTCCAGGATTGAGCGTAGCATAATGGTTGAAACTGATGCCGCTTTTGAGATGGCCCGCACTATTGTTTCCCAGGAAGGTATCTTTGTAGGCATGAGTAGCGGTGCAGCCATGCTTGCGGCGCTGGAATTAATCAAGAGCCTCGATGATGGCTTCGTTGTAGTGGTGTTCCCCGACCGGGGGGACAAGTACTTGAGCACAAACCTTTTCAATGCTAACTGCGGAAGATGATTGTTAAGCTGAACGGGAGGAACAATCAATAATTTTTATTGGGCCCTGTTATTATTCTTTTTTATTCAGCAAATTCACGGTTTAATGCTGCTTCTGTTAAAAAAATGGTAGCCAGCAAGATTATAGTTTGAATAACAACGATTATTCCACCATATAAATATGAAAATCCAAACCCCGGTCAAATTTAACACCCCTCAACCAGGTAATATTATGCTCACATTATTTAAAGTTTGTTTATCCCGAATAATAAGCGGTTCACCTAAGACTACGATTGTATGTTAGGGGGACAAGAAGTGATTAATGACGAGATTAAGCATTTGGTTGGATAACTCGATTTACATCGTTTGCAAAAAGAAGATGGTCCGGGCTGGTTGTTGAGGCTTATTTTGCAGTGGTTTTTTTGAGAACGATATCACCGGTCATCCGCTCTCTTTTATCCCCCGGGTAGAATGGTAATGCAGCCCTGGAAACAACCTTTCACTGGGTGAAAACGCCTAAAAGCTAAAAAACCGCTCTTTACAAAAATGGTATAATGATAATGAAAGTGCAATTACCTGTATTTGATTAATCGGTATTGCATTTTTTTATGCGCATTGTAAAAAAACTATTTTACTGCAAACAGGAGGCTCATTAGATGATGAAGTATGGCGCAAGAGTATTACTAGTAACTGTTATTATGCTACTTTTATTGAGTTCTTCGGTATTTGCTAAAGAAGGGTACTCGGTGATGTCCCAGGAAGATTTTGAACGCTGGCCGGATATCCCGGAGTATACCGAGCTAAACCCCTTTCCCTACAAGGGATCAAATTGCACCTGGTATGCGCATGGACGGATGCTACAACTCGGTTATAGCCGTGATGCGCTGAATACCATGCTTTCTAATGCCCGCGATTGGGCCGATGATGCCGCCAATGGCGCCTTTGTAAGCGAGAATCCCGAGCCCGGTGCAATTGCTTTCTGGGACGGTGAAGCGGATTTTGGAGGAACATTCGGCTATCTTGGGCATGTAGCTGTAGTGGAAGAAGTTAGAGATAACGGTTCTATCCTAGTTTCTGATTCAAGCAGCAGTGGGGATAATTATAACGTTCGTGAATTTTTACAGGACGAACAAAGGTGGCCGACAGCATTTATTATAGTTCCCAAGGCTGATTAGTGATTTAATGTTTTACCTTAATTAAAAGAAATTTCCCTGCAAGATTTTTTAAAATTGTGTATCATAGCGATTAATTGCATAAGGTCCTGCTGGATGCTTACTTTATGTAATCTATCTGGCAACAGGGATACCGGTTGAAAGGATCATTTGGCTTGTAAAATTGATCTTACTGTTTGGGAGGCTTAAAAACTTCTGCCTTTTTCGGGGCAGGAGTTTTTCTGTTTCGCAGAGATTTTTGTTCTATAATTGACTTCCGGCCCCTATTGATCTTTGAAAAATAATTTGGTAGCGGATCAAAAGTTTTTCCTGGTGGTAGAGATATAGCGGTGAAGGCGGCAGCACATCTCAGTTTTTTTTCTTGGTTGAAGGAAAATTGTTATTCTTTCACGAAAATACAAACAATGACTGATATTGCTTGCCCAGGTTTGCCGATATTTAAACATAACTGCCTTTATTTTTAGGCAAACCGGCAAGCCCGCTAAACTTTAAACAGGCAGCGAAAACATGATAAACCTTTGGGAAATGAGGAGCTTTGAAACTTTAGCTTCAGGTAAAAAAACAGGATGAAAAAGGAGGCACCGCTCACATGACAGAAACCGGCGAGCTTACTGGTGGCGGGTTGGTAGCGAAAGCATTAAAAAACGAAGGGGTAGAACATATTTTTAGCTTAAGCGGTGGTCACATCAATGCAGTCTTTGACGGCTGTGTTACTGAAAACATCAATATAGTTGATGCCCATCATGAGCAGGCTGCCGTTCATATGGCTGAAGGATGGGCCCGTTATACGGGCAGGCCCGGGGTCGCTGTGGTTACTGCCGGGCCAGGGGTGGTAAATGCTCTCCCCGGAATGGCCGTGGCCTCTCAGAGCGGGGTGCCCCTGGTTTTGATTGGTGGGCGCAGTTCGCTGGCCCGGCGTGATATCGGGGCTATGCAGGATATTGATCAGCTTGAATTGATGCGTCCCTTAACTAAGTGGGCCCGCCAGGTTTACCAGGCTGAAAGGATCCCGGAATACATTGCTACTGCTTTCAGGCAGGCGGTGAGCGGCCGGCCAGGCCCGGTATTTTTGGAAATACCGGTTGATATTATGAATCAGAAAACTTGCGTGGAACAGGTCCGCTTCCCTTCCTCCTACTACTGCACCAGCCGTCCCTGTGCAGAAGAGAAGGATATAAAAAAGGCTGCTGAAATGCTTGCAGCTGCCGAAAGGCCGGTAATTTTGGCCGGAAGCGGGGTGTTCTGGTCCGGTGCGGCAGCAGAACTGGAAGGGTTTGCCGAATCAGCAGGAATTCCCGTCTATACCCGTAATATGGGCAGGGGCACTTTTCCCGAGGATCATGAGCTGGCCGGCGGGTTTTTCCCTATCGGATTAATGCAGGCTGATCTGATTCTGATCCTGGGAACCCGCCTTGACTGGACTGCCGGTTACGGGCGGCCGCCGCTGATGAAAATGGGAACTAAGACTATTCATGTCGATATAGAGCCTTCGGAGCTCGGGCAGAACCGCCCGGTTGATCTCGGCCTTGTCGGGGATATTAAGGCTATTTTAAAACAGCTTCAAGGTGTGCTTGAATCAAGAAAAATGCAGCTGGAGAGCAGCTGGCCGGGTAATATAAAGGCTATGCGTGAAGCCGCACGGGAAAATGCGGTGCAAAATGCTGACCCGGAATCTGAGTACATTCATCCTGCCTTATTATGCCGGGAACTGAAGTCTATTTTGCCACCAGGTACTTCACTGGTAATAGACGGTGGCGATATTGCCGGATTTGCCGTTTTGACCATGGATGCGTTATCCCCGTCATCTTTAATCTGGATCGGGGCTTTCGGTCATTTAGGGGTTGGATTGCCCTTTGCTGTGGCCGGAAAACTGGCCAGTCCGGAGAGGCCGCTGGTTTTACTTACCGGCGACGGCTCTTTTGGTTTTAGTGCGATGGAGTTTGCCACTGCGGTTCGCCATAAATTACCGGTTATATGTGTTATAGCCAATGACGCTGGATGGGGTCAGATTCGAAGGGGCCAGCTCCGTGACTATGACCGCACGGTAGGGGTTGAACTTAATTCGCTGCGGTTTGACCGGGTTGCCGAGGACCTTGGCGGCTTCGGAGCCTACGTTGAAAGCTTAGACGAACTGAAGCCGGCCTTTAATAAAGCTTTAAAGAGCGGCCTACCTGCTTGCATCAATGTGCGCACCGATCCTGAATCAGGTTTTGCCGGGATGGACCTGCCCTGGAAAATTAATTAATCTCTATAAACTAACGGACCAATACAGCCGGGAAAGGACTGTTAATGATGAACAGGTTAAAAGGTAAAGTAGCACTGGTAACGGGCAGCGGTCGTGAACAGGGCATCGGCAGCCTCTGTGCTAAGCGGCTGGCTGAAGAGGGTGCTGCGGTTGTCATAACCGACATTGATACCGGTTTTAATCAGTTTCCCGGTTACAAAGTAGGGGTCAAAGATGAACTGAATGCGGTTGCTGAAGAGATTCGCGGCCTGGGTGCAGATGTTCTACCGCTTTTTGCAGATATCTCCGATTCTGGATCAGTTAAAAACCTGGTCCAGAAAGCAAAGGATAAATTTGGCCATATTGATATCCTGATCAATAATGCCGGTTGTTCGCCCGGCCCGGCCCCGCTGGCCCAGTTTACCACTGAAGCCTGGGAAAAAACGATTACTGTAAATTTAACGGGGACATTTTTTTGCTGCCGGGAGGTTGTTCCTTCGATGATTGAAGCAGGTGGCGGGAAAATTGTTAATATTTCTTCCCGTGCCGCTGAAAGAGGGGCCCTGTGGATGCATGCTTACAGCGCTTCAAAAGCCGGAATGCTGGGGTTGACCAAATCGATGGCTCTCGAACTGGCCCCTTTTAATATCTGTGTCAACGCACTTTTACCCGGAGATATCGAAACTGAACTGAAACAGTGGGGGCTGGAAATGGAAGCGCAGGTTAAGGGGACTACGGTGGAAGCATTAAAAGAAGAAATAGCCCGGGTTACACCACTCGGCCGCCTGGGCAGGCCCGAGGATGTCGCAGGCGTAGTAGCTTTCCTGGTTTCCCCGGATGCAGATTATGTGACCGGTGAAATTATCAATATTTCCGGCGGACACGGACTGGGTAATGCTACCGCCAGGCCGGAAATGTAAAACGGCAGGATTGCAAGATATTTTAGTGAATTTAATCAGTTAACGGTTAAAACTCTTGTACAAACAACCCGAATAATGCAATGGAGTGGATGAAATGGAGACACCTTTTCCCTTTGAACCGGTACTGGTATTTGGTTTTATGGCAATTATGCTGCTTCTGGGAATGCTGCTCAGAGCAAGCATTAAATTTTTCCAGACTTTTCTCATCCCCAGCTGCTTTATAGGCGGCATTATTGGCTTAGTCCTGGTTAGCACGGGGCTGGTTAATGTTTCAACAGACCTGCTGGAAACATTTGCTTATCATCTGTTTATAATCTCTTTTATCTCTCTCGGGTTAACAGCCAATGTGAATAAAGGCGACCAGTTTTCCGCCATCAGCCCCGTCAGGGGTTCCCTGTGGATGGGCTTCGTTTCCGGGGTGGTAATGGCGATGCAGGCAATTATAGGGGCGCTTTTCGTTTTTCTATTTAATACTGCAGGATTTGCTCTGCACCCCAACTTCGGGTTCTTAGCACCGCTGGGCTTCACCCAGGGCCCCGGCCAGGCTTTATCAATCGGCAGGGTTTGGCAGGATTTCGGATTTGAATATGCCGCAACTTTAGGGCTTTCTTTTGCCGTTTTTGGTTTTGGTTTTGCCTTTTTTGTCGGAGTTCCTCTTGTCAACTGGGGAATTCGCAAAGGCTACTCCCATCAGACTCCAAAAGAACTGCCACGTGATTTTCTAACCGGGATCATTCAGAAAGAAGCCAAAAAGAAAATCGCCGGTGAAATGACCACGCATTCCGCAAGCACCGATACCCTGGCCTTTCATGTCGCCCTGGTTGGCCTGGTCTACGTGTTGACCTACCTATTGCTCCTGGCCATCAATCATTTTATTGCCGCTGATGCCGCCCAGAGCATGTGGGGATTTTTCTTTTTCTTTGGCATTGTGGTCGCCATCTTTTTAAAGTTCCTGATTAACAAGCTTGGCCTGGGCTACCTTCTTGATCCGGGAATTCAGCGCAGGGTCACAGGGTGGTCCATCGATTTTTTGATCATTGCTACGGTAATGGCCATCCAGGTAGTGGTTGTGTGGGACTATATTTTGCCGGTAGTCACAATTTCCATGGTAAGCGGTATTTTAACCACCTTAGTGGTAGTTTACCTGGGAAGAAGAACCTGGGCCTACAGCCTTGAAAGGACGGCGGGGATTTACGGTATCACCACCGGGAATGCTTCTACGGGACTGCTTCTGCTCAGGATTTCCGACCCCGAATTTAAAACTCCAGTTGGCCTTGAGCTTGGCGTGCAGGCACTTTTTTCGGCTCCCTTTGTTTTAAGCTATATGATGTTAATGCATGCGCCCTTCTGGTGGGACTGGAGCATCGAAGCGGTTACCCTTGGATATGCCGGGTTGATGAGCCTATCTATATTGTTGCTTAAGCTTTTTAAATACCTGGGGCCGCGCAAATTTTAAAGATTAAGGGTGCTGTAACCGGGGAGGGGTAAAAATGAAAGCAGCTGTTATAACCGGTCCCGGCTCTTTGGAAGTTGTGGAAAAACCAACACCGAAACCCGGGTACAGAGAAGTTTTGATAAAAGTCAAGTACTGCGGTATTTGCGGTTCCGACCTTCATGCATACGATACCGGTTTTCTGCCGGTGGATCTAACGATCGGCCACGAGTTTTCCGGGATCATAGCTGAAACGGGGCCTGGCTGCAATGACCTGACTCCCGGTGACAGGGTTACAGGAAACAACCTTATTAGCTGTGGAAAATGTCCGGATTGTCTCAGGGGCAAGGCAAACTACTGCAGAGAGATGCTCAGGCTGGGCATCACCGGTCAGGGAGCCATGGCTGAATATATATTAATGCCTGCTGAAGAAGTATTTAAACTACCAGGTCACCTTCCCCTTGAGCATGCCGCCCTGGCCGAACCTTTAAGCGTTGGCCTGCATGCATTTAGTAAAGCGGGGCCAGAGCAGGTCAATAATGTTTTGATCATCGGGGCGGGAACAATCGGCCTGGTAATGGTAGCCCTTATGCGGTATTTTGCTGCAAGCAATATTATTGTTATTGAGCCGAAACCCGAGCGGTTAGCGGTAGCAGAGTCGCTGGGTGCAAATTTTCTGATTAATCCCGAAGAAGAAAACTCGCAGCAGAAAATTGATCAGATAACCGGAAAAGTCGGGGCGGAACTTGTTTTTGAATGTGCAGGGCTTCCGGCAACAATCCAGGAAGCCTGCAGTCTGGCAGGGAAGGGCTCGCAGGTGGTGGTCCTTGGTATCTGTTACGAGCCGGTGGAAGTTAATTTTTTAAGCCTTATTACCCGGGAAATCAACGTTAAGCCGGCTTTTGGCAAAATGCATGCTGAATTCAAAGAAGCAGTCAGGTTAATTGGCGAAGGTAAGCTTGACCTTTTGCCTCTAATTTCAGGAGTAATTCCTTTCAGTTCGGTTACAGAAGGGTTTATTTCTTCGAGTCGCGATAAAATTAAGATCCTGGTTGCTATAAATGGTTCGAGCTAGATAGAAGCCTGTTCGGGGATAGAGAGTAAATTTAAAGGCATGGGACAATAGCCTGAGTGAAAAGCGTTTAGTCATTTTGATCATCATTGGGAAGGGGAAGTGCTATGAAACCACGCGAGCGGGTTGAAGCGGCGTTTGCTTTTAAAGAAAGCGACCGGGTGCCGATTGATTTCTGCGCCACTCATAACAGCGGTATAAATGTGATTGCTTACAACCGCCTAAAAAGACACCTGGGAATCAACACAACTACCTATATGCGCGATCCGATTCCCATGTTGGCTTCACCTGATCTTGAGGCAGGGCTGGAAGTTTTTCAGATGCTGGGCGGTGACCTTTTACCGCTGCCCCGGTTCTATAACTTCGGCGTGCCGGCTGATCACTGGCAAAAATGGACCTTGAAAGACGGTTCAACCTGCCTGGTCCCGGGCGGCTTCAAACCGGAACGCAGGGGAGACGGGACCCTGGAAATGAACCTTTTAAACGGTCTGGCAGTACTTGTAAAGCCTGCGCGCGGCCACCACTATAACCTGGTTAACCGGCCTCTCGGCATGCTAGAAAACACTGCTCAGCTGGAAAATATCATCCCTGCGCTGAGGCAAAGCGGTGCCTTTACTATTTCCGATCAGGAAGTGCAGATTCTTCAAGAAAGAGCCAGGCAGTTAAAGGAAACAACCGATTACCCGCTGGTAGCTACCGGCGGCCCGCTTTTCTTTTCGCTGTACCAGGTCGGCCAGGAGCTATTTGGTTATGAAAAGTTTTTTACTTTTATGGGTTCGGACCCGGAGTTTATTCACTGCTGGCTGGAATTTTTGGCTTCCACCTGTATTGAAAGGCTTGGCAAATATCTGGGGACGCTGGGCCCCTATATTGATGTGATCATGATGGGTGACGATTATGGCCTGCAGAATGCCCTGCAGATGTCACCTGCAATGTTTCGTGAGCTTTTTAAGCCTTACCTGGTAAGGGTTTGCCGGGCGGTTAAAGAGTTTGCTCCCGAGATAAAAATTTTGCTGCATTCGTGCGGCAGTGTTGCCCCGATTATCCCTGATTTTATAGATGCCGGCATAGATGCCCTGAATCCGGTGCAGGTCACGGCAAAAGGGATGGATCCCCGTTATCTTAAAAAAGAGTTTGGCAAGGAAATTTTGTTCTGGGGTGGTGGTGTTCGCACCCAGAGCACCCTGGTTAAAGGTTCGGTTAAAGAGGTTGCTGCTGAAGTCCGGGAAATGATTGATATTTTTAAACCCGGCGGCGGTTACATTTTTTGTCCGGTCCACGATATCCAGGAGGAAGTTCCGCCGGAAAAAGTTTTAACTATATACGAAACTGCCCGGGAATATAAAGGATAAGGAGTTTTAAAACATTTTGGCATGATTCATTTATCTTGACCGTTATTTTGTCAGCGATTATTTTTATAACTACTACCTTGTTTATCTTATATTAAATTTGTATTGCTTAAAATAATTCCGAAACTGGTTATTTAAAAATCCTCCGTCCAATCCCTGGAATATTAACGGGCTCCAGTAAGAATTGCCTTCTATGAGCACGGGTCTTTTGCGGGAGATGGTTACATCCCACCCAATACTTTTAATGCCTGGAGTAACAGAAGCTGCTTTACGGACCAGATCTTTTATTTCCTCCCAATGAGGTACAATGGTACCGGTAAGCTTTATATTACTGTCGGGATGATTGGTAACCAGATCTGTTGAACCCCAATCGGGATGAAATGCTCCTTTTTTTAACATCCCGGTTGACACATCGACGCTAAAGGCAATCCCTCCCTGGGACCAGCTATCTACGGGGCTTCCTGCCCGTCCAAACCTAAAGGCAGCACAAAGAACAGCTACTGTGTTATCCGGTAGGGCCAGGGTAAGGATGCGGCAGGTGTTGACCGATGATGGATTTATTTGACTTAAAAAAGGATCCTGTTCAATTTTTTCTTCGATCACGTAGCCGGGGAAAGCGGATTGCCCGTGTCCCTGGTGGAGTTGCCGGCACAGTTCCTCCACACTCCAGGTTTTACCCCTGGTATCGGTAAGAAGATGGTTGCTGTTTTCTGAGGATTGTACATCACTAATTGCTATAACTCCCGTGCCCTTTTTCCCTCCGCAGGGTTTGATGAAAAATTGCTTTAATCTTTTATGAGCAAGCCAGGCCCGTAAATCATCTTCATTTCGCAACAATTCCTTATCAGCAGTAAACCCATGTTCGGGATGATAGTAAGCATAAAAGTCAGGTAGGGATAAACCAAAAGCCCGGTAGTACAGGTTAAAAAACAATTTGTTATTAAGCACAGGCAGAACGCTGTTATCGTAAAGCTTGGTCCTTATTTTATTAGCCAGTTCGTAATTACTCAGGTAGGTTAACATAACAGGAAATTTCATGTTTTGGAAAAAAAAACGGTAAGTCCGGTATTCAATAGGGGAAAAACGGTATCTTAACCCGAGCCAGATCATTTCAGCCAGCTGCCGGTATTTACTCTTGAAGTCAGGCCCACTGGGCAATGTAACATTTCCTAAAATTCTCTTGATTCTGCGCAGGATTATGCTTCACCCCTTAATAAAAGGTATAGCGGCCTATTATGATACTACCAGTTAAATTCAACAAGAAAGGCCGTGACTAAAAAAGTTGCACCTGTAAATGGAGTTAACCTCCGAATCTCTCATGAAAGATAGCTTTTAAAAGACAAAGAGCGGTGAAGCCTGATATTTGATTCGAGATTATTATTGTTTAGTTTGATATTCAATCATGGCAATTGCTTCTTTTGAATGCATTACATTGGTCAAAAAAGTGATATCTGAGGCGTGAAAATCAAGATCACCGCTAACAAAAATATCGGGTTTAACCTCTAATACTGTGGCTAGAACAACTGCGTCTTTTGGATCCCTGATTATATCTTTAGCTTCCTTTACCTTTTCTGCTGAAGGTAAAGGTGCTATTTCGTATTGCAAATAAGTCAAAAAATCATCAAATAACTTTTCCGCTCCTAAAAACTTCTGTTTAAGGATTGCCTTTGTTTCTGATACCAGGTATTCACTTAAAATCAGGGTTTCATTATACCTGTAAATGGCATCAAGCAACTCCCTTTCATTGCCCGTGAAAGCCATACCAAGCATAATTGTATTTGTATCGAGGATTATTTTCATGATTTGGTCAGCTCATTTACTAATTTTTCTCTCACTAATTCAATATCCCGCATTAAATCATCTTCAGTGTAACCTTTATCTTTAGCTTCTTGCTCTATATCTTGAAAAAGAAGATCCAGGGGGGAAACAGGTTCAACCACAATTTTATTGTTTTCTAAGTATACCTTAAGTTTTGTGCTGGAGGTGATGCCTAACTTTTTACGGATATCTTTAGGTATAGTAATTTTTCCGCGCCCAGTTGGCGTTACATGTTTTGCATTTGACATATGAGTTTCTCCTTACAGCAAAGAGTGTCTTTATTTTACCAAGATTTCTGCTTTTACACAATGTGAATTTATACCCTGATGTTTTTAATTTATTTCGCTTGTGATTATTCAACATTTCCAGGTTAGCTGCCGTCATGATATGATTATGTTGATGTGCCTGAGCCGGTTGAAGTGGAGATCAGGAATCGGCGGGATTCTCAGGGGATAGTTTTAAGGGGAAAGCCGTTTGCGTTAGGAGTGGTGGTAAAACTGCTCAAGGATAACTTCTTTGATTTCATATGCCGGGAAAAAGAAGCTGGTAATGACAACCTGGTAGATGATCTGTGATATAATTTTGCAACAAGTAATTTAAGAAAGGAGCGGGTAGATATTTATGGTTAATCCTTTTTCCCGGGTAACCCCTGAGATTACCGAGCTTTCCACTTTGTGTGAGAACAATAGCAAGATTAATCCCGAACTTTATGATAAATTTGAGGTTAAAAGAGGCCTTCGCGATTTAAGCGGCAAAGGTGTCCTGGCCGGGTTAACCGAAATTTCCGAAGTGATCGCTACCGAGGTTGTTGATGGAAAGGTACAGCCCTGCGACGGCAAGCTTTATTACCGGGGGGTTGACGTAGAAGAAATAGTGGAAGGACTAAGCAGGGAAAACCGCTTTGGTTTTGAAGAAGTGGCCTATTTGCTTCTTTTCGGGGAGTTGCCCAATACAACTGAACTGGAAAGATTTAATCAGCTTTTAGCTAATTATCGTTCTCTGCCCACCGGGTTTGTCAGGGATATTATCATGAAGGCTCCCAGCCAGGATATGATGAATACCCTGGCCCGCAGTGTTCTGACCATGTATGCTTACGATGAATATGCCGACGGGACTTCCCTGCCTAACGCCCTGCGGCAATCCCTGCAGCTTTTAGCCCTATTTCCTTTGCTTTCAGTTTACGGCTACCAGGCTTTTTGCCACTATCACCACAATAAAAGTCTTTATATTCATGTGCCTCGGTCCGATCTATCCACGGCGGAAAATCTCCTTTATATTCTCAGGCCGGACAGCAGCTATACCCCGCTGGAAGCGAAAATCTTAGATGTGGCCTTGATCCTGCATGCCGAACACGGAGGGGGGAACAATTCCACCTTTACCACCCACGTAGTGACCTCTTCAGGAACGGATACTTATTCGGCTATTGCGGCGGCCCTTGGATCATTAAAGGGGCCCAAGCACGGCGGCGCCAATATCAAGGTGGTGCAGATGTTCGAAGATATGAAGGCAAATATCGAGGACTGGACCGATGAAACTAAAGTGACCGACTACCTGGAAAAAATGCTCAACAAGCAAGTATTTGACCACGCCGGCTTGATCTACGGCATGGGGCATGCGATTTATTCTCGTTCAGACCCGCGGGCAAATGTTTTGAAAAAGTTCGTCGAAAGTCTTTCCGAAGAGAAGAATCGCAACGAGGAGTTTAAGCTTTATTCCCTGGTGGAAAGACTGGGGCCTGAGATTATCAGCGAGAAACGCAAAATGTATAAAGGGGTCAGCGTCAATATTGATTTTTACAGCGGCTTTGTCTATAACATGCTTGATTTGCCCTTGCAGCTTTATACGCCGCTTTTTGCCGTTGCCCGGATTGCCGGGTGGGCGGCCCACAGGATGGAAGAAATGATTAATGCCAATAAAATTATCCGGCCGGCCTACAAGGCAGTTTCCGCCCGCCAGGATTACGTGCCCCTTGAAATGCGCTGAGTCGCCGCTATTGCCATCGAGAAACCGGCTGGGACGAAGTAAAGGAGTAGATCACATCAATGGATAAGATCCGCTGCCCGCACTGTTATGTGGAAATCAAAGTCACCGCTAACAAAAATATCGGGTTTAACCTCTAATACTGTGGCTAGAACAACTGCGTCTATTGGATCCCTGATTATATCTTTAGCTTCTTGCTCTATATCTTGAAAAAGAAGACCCAGGGGGGAAACAGGCTCAACCGCAATTTTATTATTTTCCGGGGATACTTTGAGTTTTGTGCTGGAGGTGGTGCCTAACTTTTTACGGATATCTTTAGGTATAGTAATTTTCCCGGTATTTTGATAACCCAGGTATTGATCACCTTTTTGCAGGTTTATGAGGGCTTCAAAATCATTTGCCTTTTAATTTACTTATCTTGGTTTCACAAACCTCCCCGGTTGAAATAGCACAGAAAAAGAGAGGATAGAGAAAAACGTCCCCCTTGTCCCTGCGAGTTTTACTGTTTTCATTCTAATGTGGTAATTAACAAAAATTATATGCGAACTTGGCAGGAGAAAAATACAGTTTTCCAGAAATAATTATCCAAAGACATAGCAAGATCTAATCTTTTCAAGAAGGGGTGGTTTAAAGTGAAAAGAACGCTTGGGTTGAGCTGCATATTCTTATTGGCAGTCCTATTTATTTTTGCCGGGTGCGGTGAGCCGGATGATGCCGCGGAACCGGAAGAGGAACCCGCCGAAGAAGAAGTTGTTGATGAAGAAGCTGATGAAGAAGTTGAAGAATCCGAAGAAGATGTAGCAGAAGAGGATGATGATGCTGTCCATTTTGGTACTGAAGATTATGCTTTGCCGGGATCTTTTGCTGAATTTATAGCTATTTTTAAAAAAATCCAGTATACCGGCGGTGAAGTTGACGGACAGCAAACTACAATCAGCTATGAACATATTGGCGTAGAAGAAATAGATGGTGTGGAAACAGATAAAATTGAATTCAGCGCAAAAGGGGCTGTAGAAGAAGAAGGTGTTTTTGACATATGGGTTGACAGGGAAGGCAATATTCAAAGGGTAATCTTTGAAGGCGAAGAAATCCCGCTTGCAATTGCTCAACAAATGGCTGAACCACTTAAGAGTGCAGCCATGGCACCTTTTTATACTGCTCAAGAACTTGACCTGGAAAATATATTTAAAGAACCTGTTCCTGGATACGATCAGGAAGTAGTTGGAACTGAAACTAAAACATTTGGGGGTCAATCTGCGACAGTCCACATTGTTGATGTCAGCGTAGGACCTCCTGCCGAGGAAGAGGATCAAGCATATGAAGCTACTGTACACGTTGCAGATTTTGGTGATTACCAGGTAATCACTTCCTGGGAAGTTACCCAGCCATATCAAGATACAGGTAAAGGTTTCCTCAAGATTGAAGAATTTGCTTTACGTTAAGATAGTTGCAGCACCGGGACAGGAGAACCGTGCGGTGTACTAACCGGCAAGGCTCCTGTCCCTTTTTATAAATCCGGGGAACATATACAGGGGTATGGTTCATTTCGCCTCGTCCTGGCCTGGATTTAATTCACCCTACTATCCTGGAAAAAAGAAGTTATCACAATCAAGTGCTCCGCTTTCAGATAGTAAAGCCATCGCGGGAAGAGACCTTTTAGATGAAAAAGCAAAATATACTGGAAGTAAAAATTCTGAAGGCCATCCTGGCAACCTATATCATCTTAGCCCTGGTAATCGCAGGTCTTAATTACGGCTATGTCGACAGGGCAGCTCCTGTTGTGGCAGAATTTATTTCGTGGCTCTGGCATTTTTATGAAAACTGGATAAAAATGCTTTTTATTATCTGTGGAAGCTTTCTTACCCTTAAAATCCTTTCCGGCTCCGTCAGAACTGCTATGAGAAAAAGAAACTTGCAGGGTTTTGTTATCTTCGCCTTTATCGTGCACATATTAGGTCCGTTTGTTCTTGGTATTTCTGAGTTATATCTGTTTTCTATGCCGCTTCCCTGGACTACAACCCCACTGCAGCTTTTTTACCAGGAAGGCTCATTTTATTTAAGCCGCTTTCCGCTCTGGGGCGCCGCCGGAATTTCAGCTGCCCTTACCTTTTATTTTTTGATCAGCATTGTTGTATTGACAGGCACACTACTTTTGGGCAGAAGGTGGCAATGTTCTACTCTTTGTCTCTTTAATGGTTTTGCCTCTGAAGTGTTTTCCCCTGCTTTTCCGCTTACCGGTAAACAAAAACAAATTACGCCGGGCATTATTAAACTATTTTCAGTTTTAAGGTGGATTTTTCTGGTCATTGCTCTATTTTTCAGCTTTTTTTGGCTGATATTTGTATTCGGCAAGCTGCCAGATTTTAACCCTGAGATTCTCGCCCAAATTGAAGTTTATAAGTACCTTGGTACGGAATTACTGGCAACCATGTTTTTATGGATCATTTTTACCGGCCGGGGCTACTGCTACTACTGCCCCCTGGGGACGGTATTAAGCTTTATCGGCAAGGTTGCCGGCCAAAAGATTGTAACCGATAAAACAGAATGTATTAAGTGCAATAAATGCAACCAGGTATGTCCGCTGGCCATAGATATAAAAAGCTGTGCTGAAAAAGGTCTGGCAGTGCAAAATTTGCGATGTGTCGGCTGCGGTCACTGCGTTGATCGCTGTCCTACAAAAACCTTATCTTACCAGACCAACTTTTTGGGCAGGATCGAGAAAAACAGAGGGATATAACCGGTCAAAACTTTTTGACGGAAAACGACTATTAAAAATGGATATTTTTTGCTAAAACGTGAGTTGTGTGCATATCCGGGCCAGTGGAAAGGACCTTTTACCGATAAAAGCTGCTAGGTGAACTGCGGGGGCAGTGCGATTTGTGGCTTTCCAACATTCCCAGGTTGGCGGGTGTCATAGGATGATTACTGTAAACCAGTTATAAATAACAGGGAGCGGTTGCCTGAAAGATATAGCTAAAAATAGTGGTCGCTTTTTTGACGGGGTGCTATAAATCGGGTTGGAAGAAAGTAGTGAATTCAATGAAAATCATTGTAGATGCTGATGCCTGCCCCAGGGCGGTGCTGCAAATCTGCCTGGAGTTGGGTGAAAAGTATAATGTTCCGGTGTGGACGGTAGCCAGCTTTAATCACAATATAGAATCGAATCATCATGTGATTGTCGGTAATGATTCGCAGGAGGCGGACCTTAAGGTGATGAACCTTGCTGAAAAAAGAGATATTGTAGTTACCCAGGATTGGGGCCTGGCAGCGATGCTTACTGGCAAAGAGGTTAGGTGTATAAGCCCGGCCGGAAAAAAGTACCAACCGAAAAAAATGAATTTTTTACTGGAAGAGCGGGCCTTAAAAGCTAAATACCGCCGCAGTGGTGGTAGGACCAGGGGGCCCAAAAAACGTGGTGTGGAAGATGATCGTCGCTTTTTGAACGAACTGGAAAAAATGATCAACTATTCTGATTAAGATACCAGTATTTAAAGCTTATTATTGCCGGTAGTCGGCCAGGATTATAATATCAATACCCAGGTTATTGGAGATGGCAAGCGATTTTCCGGTGATCTGTCCTTTTCAGGGCAGGCATTTCCTGCAGGCAACGCTTTTCAGCCTCTGGACAAGCTTTTGCGTAAGGGCAACCCCTGTTAACTTCTGGTTCGCCGGTGCTTTTCGGCGCCTGCCCGCCCCTGGTTTCTTTTACTTCTTGTTCCAGGGAAGGGGCGGCCTGAAGTAGTTGCCTGGTATAGGGGTGCAGGGGCCGCTGGATCATGATAGCTGACGGGCCTTCTTCCACCAGGTGTCCGCTATACATCACCCCGATACGATCCCCCGCCCGGGCAGCTAAGGCTAAGTCGTGGGTGATCAAAAAGAGGGCAAACCCTTTTTCATTTTGCAGATGTAGCAGTAGTTTGATAATCTTGGCCTGGATACTGGCGTCTAAGGATGCGCTCGGTTCGTCTGCAACCAGCACCCGGGGCTCCAAGACCAGGGCCCGGGCTATGGCTACCCTCTGCAGTTCACCTCCGCTTAGGTGGTGGGGGTACTCCTGCAAAAAATGCTCGTGCAAAGGCAGGCGGGCACTCTTGAGGGCATTGTAAACAGCATTAAGGCGTTCATCCCCATTGTCAACGCCCTGGATGATCAACGGTTCTTCCACCAGGTCGAAAACATTTAAGCGGTGGCTCAGGGCTTCGCCGGAATTCTGGAAAAGCATCTGCAAATCACGCCTGGTTTTTTTATAGTCCTTTGCGGGCAAACTGTGGATCTCTTGATTCTGGAAAAAGATCCTGCCTGCATCGGGCCGGTCTACACCGGCTAAAACCCGTCCGAGTGTGGTTTTACCCGACCCGCTTTCTCCCACCAGCGCATATACTTCTCCCTCATCCAGGGAAATATCCACTTTCTGTACCGCTTCCAAGTAAGCTGACTTTTTGTTTGCACCGTTACCTTTTTCGAGGAGGTAACGCCTGCTGATTGTTTCACCCCGGAGCAGCTCCACAACTCCTCCCCGGTGGCAGGAGAGCACCCTATTGTCTTTTTTATGCCGGGGCACCGGTTTTTCCCGGGAGCATATCTCGATAGACTGGGTGCAGCGGGGATGAAAGGGACATCCTCCGGGGCGTTCGCTTAAGAGTGGAAACTCTCCCCTGATCCCCTGCAGTTCTTTTACACCCCCGATAGTGGGATAGGCACGTACCAGGGCGCGGCTGTAAGGATGGAGCGGTTCCTGGAACAAATGTCCGGTGGGGCCTGACTCAAGAAGTGTTCCACAGTAGAGGACGGAGGTTTTGCCAGCCAGGCGGGCTACACTTGATAGATCGTGGGAAATAACCAGCACTGTGCGATTAAAGGTCAGTTTGTCCAGTAGCGTCAAGATCTCTTCCCGGGAAATTGCATCGAGCGAAGAAACCGGCTCATCAAGGATAAGCAGTTCGGGATCGCTGATCAAAGCCATGGCCAAAAGTGCTCTTTGCACTTCCCCGCCGCTTAAGGTATAAGGCAGGCGCTGGTGGAAGTGTTCCGGCAGGCCGACTTTTTCGAGATAATGAGCTGCCTGGCGGTGAGCTTCCGCTTTACTTTGAGGATGCTTTTTGAGGTAGGCTTCAGCAACCTGCTTGAGCAATGGAATTACCGGGGTGAGCATTTCACCCGAGTGCTGCATGACCATGGAAAAGGTTTCACCCCGCAGCTTTTCCCATTCTTCGCTGCTTTGCGGAAGCAGCTCTTTACCATGGTAGTTAATCGATCCTTCGACTTTGCCCGGTGAAAGCCCCATCAGGGCCAGGGCGAGGCTGGTTTTTCCCGAGCCTGATTCACCGATGATGCCCAGTTTCTCTCCCGGTTGTACCCGAAGATTTATATCATCTAACACGGTTAAAAGCCCCTGTGAAGTGGGATATTTAATGGTCAAGTTTTTAATTTCCAGCATCGGTTTGCCTCCTTAAGCGGGGGTCTAAAACTGCCTCCAGGGAATAACCAACCAGGGCGAAAGCAGTAATCGTAAAAGAGACTGCCAACCCCGGGGGCAAAAGCCACCATTTCCAGGTGCCGGTAAAGATAAATTCACGGGCATAATGAAGCATCAACCCCCAGCTTTTAGCGACCGGGTCGAAAACCCCTAAGAAAGCCAGTCCCGCTTCCATGAATACGGCCCGGCGGATTACCTGGATAAAACTAACCGTCAGCAGGGGGTAAAGCTCGGGGACCAGGTGCCGCCAGACCAGGTAAAAAGTGCTTGCCCCAAATTGCCTGGCCGAAGTAAAATGCTCCTGGTTTTTGATGCCGAGCACCCTGGTCCAGATGATCCGGGTACCTGGCGGCCACAACAGCAGGCTAAATAAAAGAATCAAGGTAAAGGTGCCGGGTTTGCAATAGGCCGCCACCAAGAGGGCGATCAGAAATACCGGGATCACCAGCATCACGTCTACCAGGCGCAGGATTACTCGCTCGAGTATTCCCCGGTAGATCCCGGCAAAAAGGCCCAGGACCAGGCTGAGCAGGGTGGAAAAAGCAGCTGCAGAAAAGCTGATTAAAAGAGTAGTGCGGGTACCGTACAACAGCTCGCTTAGTATATCCTGGCCTACATCGTTGGTGCCCAGCGGATGCTGCCAGGAAGGAGTGCTTAACGGTTGGGCTACATATTCCCAGGGGTTGTAGGGCGCCAGCCAGGGTGCCAGCAAGGCGGTTGCTACCAGCAGGACCACCATGACCAGGCCGGTGCGGCCAAACTTATCCTTATTTATTTCAGCCCAATAGTTGATGTGCATTTTCTTTTAACCTCGGATCCAGTTTTATTGAAATCAAGTCAGCGAGCAGGTTGAAAACCAGCACGCAGACGGTAATCAGCAGCAGGCAGCCATGCACGGTGGGATAGTCGTGATGTTGCAGAGCCAGGTAAAACAAATGGCCCAGGCCCGGGTAAGCGAAGACTACTTCCACAAAAAGGACCCCGGTAAAGAGCAGGCCGATACTCATGCCAAGGCGTGTTACCACCGGCGGCAGCGCACTTCTAAGACAGTGGCGGTAGCGGATTAGAGGTTCTTTAATCCCTTTGCCACGGGCGGTGAGAACATAGGGTTCTTTGATCACCGCCAAAAAAGTGCTGCGCATGAGCAAAAAGTTACGGGGCAGCTGGGCCAGCGTCAGGGTTAAAGCCGGCAGGAAAAGGTGCCACAAAATATCGCTAGCTCTGGCGATTAAGGTGGAGGCCGGGAAGGGGGAGGTGCCACCTGAAAGCGGAAACCACTGTCCGTAAAAGCCCAGGGCCAGGAGGAGAAGAATGCCCAGCAAAAAGCTGGGAATCCCGTTTAAAAAAAGCGCCGTGGTGAGTGAAAAGCGATCGAATTTTTGGCTTCGCCGCCAGCCGGCTTCCACGCCCCAGATGATTCCCAGGGCTGCAGCCACCAGCAGGGAGGTGCCCACTAAAAGGAGGGTCCAGGGTAGGGCTTCTGCCAGGACTTCCGCTACGGGGGCCCGGAAATAGAAGGAATAGCCCAGGTCACCCTGGGTTAGGTTACCGAGGTAAACGGCAAACTGTTCACCGGGAGGTCGGTCGAGGCCGTACCTTTCCAACAGTTGAGCTTCCATTTCCGGGGTCATCTCCACCAGGGCGTCGCCGTAAATGGCAGTAATCGGTTCACCGGGCATCAGTCGAGGCAGGATAAAGTTTAAAGCAAGGATAATTACAAAAGCGAGCAGGTAATCACCGAGGCGTTTTTTCATACGTTGCTACTCCTATTCCACCAGGGCCAGCTTGTTCAATGGTATGGGTATGCCGGTACCAATGCCCTCCTTGGTAAAGAACCAGTTCACCTTTTCGTTGTGAGCATAGTACCAGGTCGGATAGTAGAGAGGGTAGGCGGGGACCGCTTCGGCATGAAGGCGCTGCGCTTCACAGACGGCTTCCTCTCTTTCCGTTTCGTCTAAGGCCCGGCTTTGTTGTTCCAATGCTTCGATCAAATTTTCATCCTGGTAGCGTGCATTTAAATGAGGTGAGCCTTCACCGACCATGAAGCGCTGCAGTGTTTCCGGATCTCCGCCGACGGCTCCATGGCCGGTTATCGCCAAATCAAAGTCCCAGTTACGGATGTAGCTGTCTATTACCGAGCGTTCCATGCTCCTGACATCAAGGTCAAGGCCCAGCTCTGAGAGCTGTGCGCCGACAATTTCCGCCTCCCTGGCGTAGTCGGCATGGGTGATCAGCTCTAAGCTTAGCGGTTCTCCCGTTTCGTCTTTTAGCATTCCATCATCGAAGCTGTAGCCCAGGGCTTCCAGCTTTTCCACCGCCGCCTGGGGATCGTATCCGTAAGTTTTAAACTCTTCGCAGTACCAGCGGTTGTCCGGGGAAACCAGCCCGGGGCTGCCGGGCAATCCGTGCCCGCGCAGGGCCCTTTCCACCAGCTTGTCCAGATCAATGGCCAGAGCCAGGGCCCGGCGGAATTCCATTTCAGAAAAAGGTTCCTCCCGGTGGTTAATGATCAGCTTGAGGCACCAGTCGTGAGTGCCGCTTTCTACCAGGAAACCTGTATTTTCCAGGAGTTCCACAGCTTCCGGTTCCACCTGGGCGAAATCGACATCACCATTTTGCAGGGCCATCTGCGGATCACTTACTTTAACCATTAATAATTCTTCCACCAGGGGTTCACCCAGGTAATAGTCGGTGAACGACTGGTAGTGATAACGACCCTGCTCACGGCTGTAACTTTTTAGTTGGTAGGGGCCAGTTCCGATCAAAGCTTCCGGTTCGGCAAATTCTTTTGGCTGGTCAACTTTTTCCCAAATATGTTCCGGTAATATTGGCAAAGCCCCGGCAAGGTTGTTTAAAAAAGAAGCGTAAGGTCTTTTCAGGGTTATTTTTACCGTATTTTGATCGAGCTTGATTACTTCTTCAATCACACTTATATCAGCTAAGGGCATAGGATGTTCGCGGAGGTAGTCAAATGTAAAAATCACGTCATCAGCGCTGAAAGAAGTGCCATCGTGCCACTTGACCCCTTCCCTGAGGTTGAAGGTATAGCTCAGCTTTGCAGGATCAAAGTCATATTCCTCTGCCAGGGCGCCAACAAAACCGTTGTGATCTTTCCAGACCAGGGTGTCAAAAATGTAGTACATGCGCAGGTAACCGGGACCCCGAGGATAAGTTGAATAGGGGGAAGGATAACCCCAATCTCCCTGGCGGTCGCCGATGATATAGGGTGCTTCGTTTGTAACGGTGTCTTCCTGCGGAACTTCGGGTGAAGAACCAGGGTTACATGCCACTAATAGTCCAATTAGTAACACAAATATGGCTAAAAAAAAGGCCGTTCTATGAATCATATATTATTTCAGCCCTTCCTGTTTAAATTAATTCAGTTATTATGGTACCCTTTATCCTACAAATTGTCAACCGGCTGCAAACAGATATTCCAGTTTCTGGCCTTTCCGACCGGCATGAATATAAATGGCTCCCCGGTTGTCTCTATCAGGGTGGCTATAAGTAAAGTTAATTCCCGGAGATTATTCCCAGATGACTGATATTTGCTTTTTCCAGCAATATTTTTTTCCAGGAGGTATTTTGCTTCCTCGGTAGTTCCCATGCATTTTGGTGTAATTTCTAACACCCCCGGATTTTGATTTTAGCTTGTATGGCTGAGTTTATCACAATTATTTAATGATTAAAAGGAAAACAAAGATAGAAGCCAGAAGTCAGTCTTGATTTATAAGATTTTTAGAGCATGAATTGAGGATTAAGTAGCGTTAATAAATATCATTTGGCCATTTTTCAGCACTTTATCAAAAAAACTTAAATAAAGATATAATAAAGGTAAGCTTTTACTTATTAAACAAAGGAGATTTGTAAAATGATCCTAAAACCGGTTGGTGTAATTCATTCACCCTATAAAACTAAAGCTGAGGCCCCAAACCAGGGCAGAAAAAATGAGAATGCCTCCAGAATTGAAGTTTACCAGGAGTATTCTTCTTGTTTAAAAGATATCGAAACCGCCACCCATTTAATTGTACTGTACTGGGCAGATCAAGCCGACAGGACAGTCCAGCAAACCAGCACACCTTACGATGACAAGCCGCACGGAATATTTGCAACTCGTTCCCCCAGCAGGCCAAATCCAATCAATTTCAGTGTAGTTGATCTGATCAGTAGAGAGGGCAATATTTTAATAGTGAAGGGCCTGGATGCGTTAGATGGAAGCGGGTTGGTTGACTTAAAACCGTACAGTTCAGAAGTTGATTCCATCCCTGATGCAAAATTAGGCTGGAGGAACGGAGCAAGCTAGCCGGTATGGGATAGATACTAACCTGATGGAGGGAGTGTGATTGGTGTTTGAAAATATCGAGATAAATTTCCAGTTTGCCAAAGCGCTGCAGTTGATGGAAGACACAGAACACCATATTTTTGTCACCGGCAGGGCGGGAACGGGGAAATCTACCCTGCTGGAACAGTACGGCATTGTAACCGCACAGAGGCACCGGGCTCTGGCCGACGTGGAAGGGGTACTATCACTGCTGGCCCGAGAAAACAGCCTCGCTGAAACCCATTTGCCGAGATGTTCAGTGAATGCCCGAAGTTTGGGCAGTGAGGATTTCAGGGTGTGGTTATAAAAGGCGGGTAGAAGGTTATCCGATTAAGGTAGGGGGATATACCGGGTGGGTTGATTTGAGTTTTATGGAAAAGATGACGGGATAGCAGGGTATAACGAATTGCGCAATAAGGTTTTAGTTTACTTTAAAGGATGGATTCAATGATAATTGCATTAGTCCATGGGTATCTTTTGCGTGGAACGGGCAGCAACCTATATGTTTCTAATCTCTGCCGGGCTTTTTGCCGGCAGGGGCACCGGGTGTTGTTATTCAGCCAGGAGTATAAACCCGAAGAAATTGATTTCATTTCCCGGGGCGAAACTTTTTATGAAGATAACCTCAGGACTGCTGTAGAATTTAAGCGCAGCACCGCGTATCCGGGTGAATGCCTGCATTACCGGCCCCACCTGGGAGGTCTTTTGCCGGTTTATGTTTATGATCGCTATCCCGGCTTTGAGGTAAAAGAGTTCCCCGACTTAAGTGAGAGAGAGCTTGAAAATTACCTAGAAAGAAACCGCCTTGCTCTTGAAACGGTTTTAAGAAATGAGACACCGGACCTGGTTATCAGTCAGCACACGATTATGCAGCCGGTTTATACGGCGCGGGCTTTAGCCGGTTTATACAAAAAGGATGGCCGGCACCTGGTAACCGTCCATGGAAGTGCCTTGAACTTTTCTGTGCGCAAAAGTAATTTCCTGAGAGGTCGTGCTGTAGAGGGTATAAATAACGCTGACGGTCTTGTCTTTGTCAGCAGCCACTCCCGGGCTGATTTTACCGCTTACTTTGCAGGTCTGCCGGGCCTGGAAGAAAAATGCCGGGTTATTTTCGCAGGAGTAAATACCGGGCTTTTTCAACCGTTAAAGCACCCGGATGAAAAAGGGGAGCAGATTACAGAGCTAAATTCACGGCTTCGGAAAGTGGCTGCAGAAAAAAACAGTGGTAGAAGCGCTCAAGAAAAAGAAGAGTTTTATAATAGCTTGCAGGACAGCTCCACTGCTGAAGAGATCAGGGAACTAATTGCTGGTTTTAGAAACCGCTCCGACGATTGGGCCCCCGACCAGGATGCTTCAGGCGAGCTGAAAGAAATCAACTGGGCTGAAGAGAAAATAGTGCTTTATTACGGGAAATACCTCTGGACCAAGGGAATTCATCTTTTGCTCGGGGCCATGCCGCTGGTGCTGCAAAAATATCCGCAAACCCGCTTAATCCTGGTCGGCTTTGGAGCGGCCCGGGAATACTTAGAAGCTATTACCGGGGTGCTCGACCAGGGAAGAGTCGAACTTGCCCTTGAAATGATCGCCAATCCGGGTTCTTTTGGTTTTGAAGGCGTTTCTAAAAATAATTACAGCGAAGATTTGTTCAAGCTGCTTTCAGATCCCCGGGAAGCTTCAAAGTACAGGGATGCCTGTGAGGGCAAAATTTCCCAGCAGGTCATTTTTACAGGAATTATGGACCATGAAGAGCTCAGGATGCTAATTCCCTGCGCTGATGTCGCCGTAGCTCCTTCTATTTTCCCCGAAGCATTCGGCCTGGTGGGGGTAGAGGCGCTCGCCTGCGGGGTTTTACCGGTGCAGACATACCACTCCGGTTTTGCCGATGTGGTTGATGTTTATGAAGAAAATTTCAGGGATGTTTTTAAAGCTGCCGGAATAAAACACCTGACTCTTGATGAAAAACTGGTTCCCGGCCTGGCATCCAATATCACTGCTCTTTTAGGTTACCTGGAAAAAATAACCATAGAAGAAAGATCGCACCTGGCGCACAGGGCCCACCGGCTGGCAGAAGAGCACTTTTCCTGGACCAAGATCGCTGAAAGCTACCTGGAAGCCTGACTTGTTTTAGGAAAATGATTGTTTTGACCTGTCAACTGGCTCCCGGAGCACTTGAACAATATCGCCGGGAGCAAGGCGACAAAGATAAAAGTCTTGATGATGCAGGGGTTAATTTAACTTTTATCTGCCCTTTGATGCATTTAAATAATCAAGTATGTTCAAATAAGCCAACTATCTTTCCATCAACCGGTTTATAATAATGGCAATTCAGACTTTAGGTGCAGGATATTGGCTGTAGTTGTTGAACGAAAATATAGGGGAATATTATTAATTGAGGAGTGAGCTATTAATGTAATCAACGATGGGTTTTGGATTTCAAATAAGAAATTTATTTCAAGGCAGTAAAAAACAACGAGGGAGGTATGGAAGTTTTGAGTGATAATTTGGCAAATTTAATTGCGGACCTAAAGGAAACAGAAGTAAATGAAACAGTGGATGAGTGGTTAAAAGCTGGTAAAGATCCTGTGGAAATTTTGAACAGTTTAAGCAAAGGTCTGGAAATTGTGGGAAAAAGATTTGAAAATGGTGAATATTTTATTCCTGATTTAATATACGCCGGTGAGATTGTCAAGAATTTGTCGGAAACGATTAAGCCCAACCTGGCCGGGAAGAATTATCCAAAGGAAGAGCGTGGAAAGTTCCTGATTGGTACAGTGGAAGGAGATATCCATGATATTGGTAAGGATATAGTAGCTTTTATGATGGATGTAAATGGGTTTGAGGTGTTAGATCTTGGGGTAGATGTTTCAAAAGATAAATTTGTGGAAGAAATTAAATCTTTTCAACCTGATATAGTAGGCTTAAGCGGTTTTTTGACCCTCGCTTTTGATGCTATGAAAAAAACGGTGCAAACCATTGAAGAGGCTGGCTTACGTGAAAACTTAAAAATTATGATTGGTGGGGGACAAATGAGCGAGGAAATTGCTGATTATTGTAATGCCGATGTTTATCAACCCGATGCTGTTTCTGCAGTTAATCAAGCCAAAAAATGGATGGGTGGTGAATAAAATGAGTAAAAATGGCGAGCAGTTGTACGCTGAAAAAGAAGCGAGGATAAATGATGCTATTCAATTAAAAGAACCGGACCGAGTTCCGCTGTTTCCCACATTTCATCTTTTTGCTGCTAAATATGCCGGGATTACTAAAGAAGAAGCATTTAAAGATAGTGATAAGTGGTTTGGTGCTAACAAGAAAATGATTTTGGATTTTGATCCGGATATTTATTTTAACCCGGATTTTGCAGTTTTTTCTTCTGCGGAAGCCTTTAATACGGTTGATTTTAAGCAGGTTCTTCTACCTGGTTATGGTGTCCCTTCAGATGCAAGCTTTCAGTTTGTGGAGGATGAATATATGAAGGAAGATGAGTATGATGCTTTTTTGGAAGATCCTTCCGATTATGCCTTGCGCACTTATATGCCCCGGATTTTTGGAACCCTGGAGCCCTTGAAAATGTTGCCACCATTAACAGCCATGCTCAATGGATATGCCGGCATAAACATAATTAGTGTTTTGGCGGCACCACCTCTAGCTAATGCTTTTGAGAGTTTATCTAAGGCAGCTCAAGAATCAGCGAAGTGGGGACAAGCAGGAGAACAGTTTCATACCGAAATGGCAGGATTAGGGTACCCTCCGTTTGCTCGAGCGGTTGCTTTGGCTCCTTTTGATGTGATCTCTGATATGATGAGAGGGATGAAGGGGTCAATGTTGGATATGTACAGGCAACCGGATAAGCTGATTAAGACCCAGGAAAAGTTGTTTCCCATGATTCTGGGTTCTGCCATTGGTAGAGCTCAGATGCTTAATGCTTCACGTGTTTTCATGCCCTTGCATAGAGGCGCAGATGGTTTTATGTCCAACCAGCAGTTTGAAAAGTTTTACTGGCCTTTCCTGAAAGAATTAATTCAGGAATTAATAAATGCCGGGCTTACTCCATGTCCATTTTTTGAAGGCACATATCAGTCAAGGCTCAGTTACCTGAAAGAGCTGCCTGCCGGGAAAATTATGGGTATCTTTGATCGCACGGATATGGTAAAAGCTAAAAAAGAACTTGGTGACAATATGTGCATAGCCGGTAATGTTCCTGCCGGGCTCATGGATACCGGTAAACCTGAAGACGTCAAAAATTATTGTAAGAAGCTTATAGATGATGTAGGTTCTGGAGGCGGTTTTGTGATGTCTCCTGGTGGTGTATTAGATGAGGCTCGGCCGGAAAATGTCAAGGCTATGTGTGAGGCAACCAGGGAATATGGTGTTTATTAAATTAATTTAGCATTATATGATCGGGATAGAGGATTAACTTTAGGTCACCCTCTATCCCGATTAACTTTTCTATATTTATTATTGTCAACCAGGTAATTATGGGAAACAGCTAGCTTTATAAAGAAATCTCCTTCGTATCCGAAATTCCATTATCTTCTTCATTGTTTAAAGTTATGGTTGCCTGGTAGATGTTACCATGGCCGCTACGTCTGCGCCATTCGCACTGTTGTTGCTGCTCATTTACTTGATCCACAATTTTTTTCATTTCCGCCAGGTTGTCTTCGATAGCCGCACTCAATTGATCCAGGCTTTGTTTTGAGGGCGGGGGCGATTTATATTGATACCTTCTTATATCCAACAGCTGTTCTCCTTGTAGTATAGTATGGGTAATCATAAAAGTAATTAATTACTTTTATCTACATCATACTACACAAGCTAAAGTTTAAACAAAATATGCTTGTGCTGGATTGCAGGGGTAGGGAAAAAAGGGGATGAATTAATTACGTGTCAAAACCACTATTATAGATGCATTTAAAGAAGGTTGGTGAAGATATGAGCCGTAACCTGCGAGCAATAATAGCATCGGAAACACTTAAAATTCTTGAAGCCGGAAGCTACCGAGCCCCAGGCGGCAGGGAAGTTGTAATCAGTTAGATGCTTACAAGATGCATAAAAGGGACTTGCTGCTACGAA